>NC_010729.1:1557500-1927500 GCF_000010505.1 Porphyromonas gingivalis ATCC 33277
TTGTAGGCAGACGGGTTCAGGGTCTATTGCACTCCTCTGTTCGAGGTTCTTTTCACCTTTCCCTCACGGTACTGGTTCACTATCGGTCTCTCGGGAGTATTTAGCCTTACGGGATGGGCCCCGCCAATTCACACAGGATGTCTCGTGTCCCGCGCTACTCAGGTGCTCCGTCGTCTATGGTTCGATATGTCGGATACGCAGCTTTCATGCTCTTCGGCCATACTTTCCAGTAGGTTCTCCTATATCTATCATTAAACTTTTGTCGAAGTCCTATTACCCCGACTTTGCCGAAACAAAGCCGGTTTGGGCTAATCCCCGTTCGCTCGCCACTACTGAGGGAATCACTTTTGTTTTCTTCTCCTACGGGTAATGAGATGTTTCAGTTCCCCGCGTTCGCTCATGAAATCAATTCATGTGTCAGGCCTTGGCCTGACGGGTTGCCCCATTCGGATATCTGCGGATCAATTCGTATGTGCCGATTCCCGCAGCTTTTCGCAGCTTATCACGTCCTTCTTCGCCTCCGAGAGCCTAGGCATCCACCGTCTGCCCTTACTTACTTTTGTTCGCCCGGCAATCAATTGCCGCCGGCGGTATACTTAAGCTTGTTGTGCTCTACTTAAATTCTTTATTTGATTTTCTTCCAATATGTCAATGATCGCCTGTTTTCTTTCGTGGAGAATATCGGATTCGAACCGATGACCCCCTGCTTGCAAAGCAGGTGCTCTAGCCAGCTGAGCTAATCCCCCGTAGTCCCAGGCAGAGTTGAACTGCCGACCTCTACATTATCAGTGTAGCGCTCTAACCAACTGAGCTATAGGACTGCTTCTCTCTTATTCGAACTCTTCCGTCTGCCTGTGGCAGCTCCTTGCGCTGCATGACCGTTGCCCCTTATCTCTCTTTATTTTTTTCTTTTTGCCCTTTTTGCCTCGCTTCAAAAAAAGAAGCAAAGTTCGAAGCAGGGAAAGCTCGAAAGATAAACGAACCAAGGCCTCGGGGGAGGGAAAGACTCCTTATCTTCCGGTATCTCTCCATCTTCGATCCAAGAGAGAGAACACCCTCCCGGACATCCCGATTGATTGCATCGGAATATCCGCAGGTTATATTCGTTTTATTCATACGTCGAACAAATATGGCTTTTCGCCGTGCAGTAAAGTTTTTCGGATAAAAAAAAAGCCGAGAGCCGAAACCGAAGGCGATATATGGTCTTTTCTTCTTCCCCCGATCGGATAAATCTCCGACACCGGTTCCGTTGCAAAAAACCCTACCTTCAACCAATTCTCCTTAATTTTTCGGGCAACCGTTTATGTCAATCGGTCCGAACTCCAGAAAGGAGGTGTTCCAGCCGCACCTTCCGGTACGGCTACCTTGTTACGACTTAGCCCCAGTCACCGGTATTACCCTAGTGCGCCCCTTGCGGTTACGCCCTTCAGGTACCCCCGACTCCCATGGCTTGACGGGCGGTGTGTACAAGGCCCGGGAACGTATTCACCGCGCCATGGCTGATGCGCGATTACTAGCGAATCCAGCTTCACGGAGTCGAGTTGCAGACTCCGATCCGAACTGGGGAAGGGTTTAGAGATTCGCATCCGGTCGCCCGGTAGCTGCCCTTTGTCCCTCCCATTGTAACACGTGTGTCGCCCCGGATGTAAGGGCCGTGCTGATTTGACGTCATCCACACCTTCCTCACGCCTTACGACGGCAGT
Source organism: Porphyromonas gingivalis ATCC 33277 (assembly GCF_000010505.1). GTDB lineage: Bacteria > Bacteroidota > Bacteroidia > Bacteroidales > Porphyromonadaceae > Porphyromonas > Porphyromonas gingivalis. Next base: position 1,559,204 of record NC_010729.1, read on the forward strand.
CTCGGTAGAGTCCTCAGCGAAAACTGTTAGCAACTACCGATGTGGGTTGCGCTCGTTATGGCACTTAAGCCGACACCTCACGGCACGAGCTGACGACAACCATGCAGCACCTACATAGAAGCCCCGAAGGGAAGACGGTTTTCACCATCAGTCATCTACATTTCAATCCCGGGTAAGGTTCCTCGCGTATCATCGAATTAAACCACATGTTCCTCCGCTTGTGCGGGCCCCCGTCAATTCCTTTGAGTTTCACCGTTGCCGGCGTACTCCCCAGGTGGATTACTTAACGCTTTCGCTGTGGAAGCTTGACGGTATATCGCAAACTCCTAGTAATCATCGTTTACTGCGTGGACTACCAGGGTATCTAATCCTGTTTGATACCCACGCCTTCGTGCTTCAGTGTCAGTCGCAGTATGGCAAGCTGCCTTCGCAATCGGAGTTCCTCGTGATATCTATGCATTTCACCGCTACACCACGAATTCCGCCTGCCGCCGCTGAACTCAAGCCCGGCAGTTTCAACGGCAGGCTGAACGTTGAGCGCTCAGGTTTCACCGCTGACTTACCGAACAACCTACGCACCCTTTAAACCCAATAAATCCGGATAACGCTCGCATCCTCCGTATTACCGCGGCTGCTGGCACGGAGTTAGCCGATGCTTATTCTTACGGTACATTCAATGCAATACTCGTATCGCCCGTTATTCCCGTATAAAAGAAGTTTACAATCCTTAGGACAGTCTTCCTTCACGCGACTTGGCTGGTTCAGGCTCTCGCCCATTGACCAATATTCCTCACTGCTGCCTCCCGTAGGAGTCTGGTCCGTGTCTCAGTACCAGTGTGGGGGATAAACCTCTCAGTTCCCCTACCCATCGTCGCCTTGGTGAGCCGTTACCTCACCAACTAGCTAATGGGACGCATGCCTATCTTACAGCTATAAATATTTCCTTGTAATATCATGCAATAATACAAGTGTATGCGGTTTTAGTCCGTCTTTCAACGGGTTATCCCCCTCTGTAAGGCAAGTTGCATACGCGTTACGCACCCGTGCGCCGGTCGCCATCAACCTTAGCAAGCTAAGATCATGCTGCCCCTCGACTTGCATGTGTTAAGCCTATCGCTAGCGTTCATCCTGAGCCAGGATCAAACTCTCCACTGTCATATTTGTGTGTTTGTTTGCTTCTGTTATTATCGCTCAGACGCCGATTATTACCCTTTGGATAATTCGATTTATCAGGTAGTACACCTCGGTTTCTTTTTCTCTCTCGGTCTTTTCGTTTTTCTCTTTGACAGAGTATATGTCCTCGTCGAGAGACGGTTTCGTCAATAACAGCCGGTAAATCCGCCCTCCTCTCTCTGCGAGGGGGCAGAAATCCTGCAAGAAATGGCGAAGCCCTTCTCTCTCCTTCTTGTACTACACTTTTGTTCTTCGTATGAACAATGTCAATGATCGCTGTCTTTTTATCCCCTATCCTCCCACCTCACGGCACAGAGCCGATCAAGCAGCGGACAGTGGGTGCAAAAGTAAAACCTTTTTCCGAATCGGCAAAATCAAACGGCGTTTTTTCGCCTGACTTTGAATAAAGGAGGCGTTTTGCCGTCCTTCCCGGAAAAGAGCACCGACGCGCTTGTCGGAAAATCCCTTTCACCCTTAATCAATCGGGCAGGAATCGCTTTTGCGGTCACAAAAATACGCCTTTTTTCTTTACAGACAAATCTTTCAAAATCTTTTTTCAACCGGTTCGACAAAAAAAACAGCCCCCGAAGAAAAGGACTCCCTCCCAAGAAAGAAGACAAAAGGGAGCGTATATATAATTTATAGTTCGCGCGCGTAAGGAGGCTGCACCAAAATCGAATTTTGACACAGCCTCTTACTAATCTCAAATACTGCCTCAGACAACCTATCTACTCGGATTGAAAGACCTTTTTGTCTCATTACAAAGTTTACCGGACAGCAATAATTTGGATCAATCCTTTGCCAAGAACGGATAAGGATAATCCGTCGGTGGCACGAAGGTTTCTTTCACGGTACGTGGATTACACCAACGCATCAGGTTAAGTGGCCCGCCTGCCTTGTCGTTGGTTCCACTGGCACGTGCACCGCCAAAAGGTTGCTGTCCTACAACGGCACCCGTCGGCTTGTCATTGATGTAGAAATTGCCGGCGGAGAAGCGCAGAGCATCCAAAGCCTGTTCGATGGCATAGCGATCGCGAGAGAAGATGGAGCCGGTCAGCCCGTAACGGCCAGTACTGTCGCAAAGGCGTAGCGTATCGGCAAAGTCTTTGTCCTCATAGACATATACGGTCAGGACGGGGCCGAAAAGCTCATCCGTCATCGTTGCGTAATGCGGATTTGTCGTTTCAATAACGGTAGGCCGTATAAAGTAACCCACGCTCTTATCTCCTTCACCGCCGAATATAATCTTGGCATCTGAATCTCGCTTGGCGGCAGCCAAATAGTTCATGATATTATCGAAAGAGGCTTCGTCGATAACGGCGTTGACAAAGTTGTCGAATTCCATTACGTCACCCATTTTGATACTGTCGAGCATATCGCCCATCACCTCTTTCACGCTCGGCCACAAAGAACGAGGGATATATGCGCGACTTGCAGCCGAACACTTCTGCCCCTGATACTCGAAAGCTCCGCGCACAAGAGCCGTAGCCACTTCGCGTGCTTCAGCCGAGGGATGAACCATCACGAAGTTCTTTCCTCCCGTTTCGCCCACTATACGGGGATAGCCACGATAGCGATCTATATTGCCGGCAATGCTCTTCCACAGCGTGTTGAACGTAGCAGTAGAACCGGTAAAATGGAAACCGGCCAAGTGTTCGTTCGCCGTGGCTACCCGACCGATCAAGCTACCCTGTCCGGGAAGGAAATTGACCACACCATCGGGCAAACCGGCCTCTTGGAAGATTTTCATAAGGAGGTAGTTGCTATGAAGAGCTGTAGTGGAAGGCTTCCAGATAGTAGTATTCCCCATCATGGCCGGTGCCAGATTCAGGTTGGAAGCAATACTGGTGAAATTGAAAGGAGTAACGGCCAAAACGAAACCTTCGAGCGAACGGTACTCCACCCGATTGAGAATGCCTTTCTCACTGATGGGCTGATCAGCATAGATCTGGCCCGCATAGTAGGCTCCGAAACGCAAGAAATCGATCAACTCGCAGGGAGCATCTATCTCTGCCTGCATCGGATTCTTGCTCTGCCCGAGCATTACAGAAGCTGCCAGCTGATAGCGATATTTGGTAGAGATCAACTCTCCGATGCGCAACATTACGGAAGCACGCTCAGTCCATGGCAGACGGCTCCAATCCTGACGAGCCTTTTCGGCAGCTTCGATAGCTTGCAGCACTTCTTTCTCCCCTACCCGATGATAGGTGGCCAGTCGAACAGCATGGTTATGGGGCATCACCACAGTGCCGGTATCGCCCGTTCGGATTTCTTTGCCTCCTATGATAATAGGAATCTCTATAGGCGTAGACAATTGTCGTTGAAACTCCTCTTTCAGTTTTTTTCTTTCCGGCGAACCCGGGGCATAGCCATAAACCGGCTCATTGACCGGCTTGGCAAAAGCAAAATGCGAATTATTCATTGTTTTTATTTCTTTTTATATATGATTCTGATGAATGGCGGGATGAAGCTATCGAAGCACATTCGCTCGTCCTTCACTATCCCTGAGGCAGGAATATCTCTGCCAGCATACAGCGAGCCGAGCCACCGCCATTCTTTTCTATCGTGGTCAGTTCCGGAGCTATGATCGTACTGAACCCTTCTATTTCGGCTACCTGCTCTTTCGTCAAGGAACGGCGAGCCTCGGCACTCATCACCAACAAGGATTGGCCTGTCTCACTCTCCACTTCGAGCATATTGCCCGCGAAGTGCTCCACCTGCTCCGTACTAATGGCTATGATGCGGTGTCCGTTAGCGGTCAGGCTATTCACCACCATACTGCGCTCGGCTTCGTCCCTGATGCACTCCAAACAAACGATCGCATAGCGCGAAGCCACACACATCATCACATTGGTATGATAGATGGGAGCACCATTCGCATCTATGGCGGTAAAAATCAATCCTTTGTAGTCCAATTCCCGACAAAATTCCTCTAATACCTTCGGATTGGTACGTTCGGAAGAGCAGCAGTAAGCTATACGATTGACCCTGTCCAATACCATACTGCCCGTGCCTTCGAGAAAACAATTGTCCCGTTCGTAGCCGGAGAGATTGATGATACGATCCACCCCTTCCATTTCACCAACAGTAGCCAGTACGGGCAATTTCCGCTCTTGCTGCCTGTTAGGTGCATACATGGGATAAAGCACCAATTCGCCTGTGACATGCGTGCTGAACCAATTGTTCGGGAATATCGAATCCGGTGTATGAGGTGTCTTCGAATCCTGAATGACCCATACATCTACCCCGTATTCGCGCAATAGATTGACGTAGTTGTCAAACTCTTTTTTCGCTTCCCTTGCTACTGCTTCGGGTACTCCCGTTTCTTTCTGGAAGCTGTTGTTTCTGGCCGTTTCGGCATTAAATCCAAAAAGAGCCGGGCGCACCATCAGCACCCGGTTCGTGGCCTGCTTGCGAATAAGAGCCATGAATGGTTACTCTAAAACCTTGATGGATTCCTTGATAATCTCCACGGCTTGCGCCAGCTCTTCACGTGTGATACAAAGTGGCGGAGCCAAGCGAATGATATGGCGATGCGTCGGTTTGGCCAGAAGGCCGCGTTCGGCCATTGCCTCGCACACGTCCCATGCCTCGTGTCCATTGTGCGGTTCGATGACAATAGCATTGAGCATACCTCGTCCGCGGACCAGCTTCAGTAGAGGGCTCTTGATTTTGAGCAACTCTCCTCTGAAATACTGCCCCAGCTCCTCGGCTCTCTCCGGCAAGCGTTCTTCTTTTACCACCGTAAGGGCAGCCATCGCCACTTTGCAGGCAAGGGGGAATCCCCCGAAAGTGGAACCATGCTCGCCCGGCTTGATCGTAAGCATAACCTCATCGTCTGCCAATACGCAACTTACCGGCAATACCCCGCCGGAAATAGCTTTACCGAGCACAACAATATCGGGACGAACGTCATCATGATCGCAGCAGAGCATCCGTCCCGTTCGTGCGATACCGGTCTGGACTTCATCAGCCACAAAGAGGGCATGGTACTTCCGGCAAAGCTCTGCAGCACGACGGATATAACCATCATCGGGAACAAAGACACCGGCTTCACCCTGTATCGGCTCCACGACAAAAGCAGCTACATGGTCTTTGTGTTCCTCCAATGCATTCTCCAAAGCTTCTATATTATTATAAGGTATATTGACGAAGCCCGGCGTATAAGGGCCATAATCGGTATAGCTGTCGGGATCGGAACTCATGGAAACGATACTGATGGTGCGGCCATGGAAGTTGCCGTCGCATACGATGATGACAGCCTTCTCTTCGGGTATTCCTTTCACACGATAACCCCAACGACGAGAGAGTTTCAAAGCTGTCTCCACAGCCTCCGCACCCGAATTCATCGGCAACATCTTATCGTAGCCGAAATAATGGTGCATAAACTCTTCGTATTCACCCAAACAATCGTTGTAGAAAGCCCGTGAAGTCAGACAGATTTTTTCTGCCTGTTCCTTCAGTGCTGCTATGATTTTCGGATGGCAATGCCCCTGATTGACGGCACTATAAGCAGAAAGGAAGTCGAAATAACGCTTCCCATCCACATCCCACACATAAGCTCCCTGACCACGAGAGAGTACCACCTCGAGCGGATGATAGTTGTGAGCACCGTAGCGATGCTCAAGATCAACGTAATACTTTGCTTTTTCTGACAAAACCATAATTGATTCGGTAGTAGAATTAGGACGGTATATCAGGCACATCAAACCAACATGCCCTACACCTTGGTATTTAAGCCAATATCGGCGACTCCAAATATAGAAAACAAATCTTTTGAAGTTGTCATTATGTCAATATTTTTAAGACTATGCAAACAAAATCACACCATACTGCAAAGCAGGCAGGACAAATTGCCCGACCAAACACACTTCCGACATAAGATAGGAAAGGAACCCGACATCAAATGAGCAGGATGCCTTCTCTTATCATGCCTTTCTTGATACCGGGATGTACACTCCATTTGAAAATAATCGGCCCTCTTCCTCGCGAACAATTTTTCTTATTTTTGCCTCCGCAACAGGAGGCTTTGCCTATATCCCGAAGGATCGGCAGCATTTCGAGAACCGCCCCCTACCCCTTTCGTCATCATTAAAAAAACGATTATACCCAAATGGCTACAACGGCAGACTTTCGCAACGGCATGTGTCTCGAAATTGAGGGACAGTACTACTTCATCGTCGAATTCCTTCACGTCAAGCCCGGCAAAGGCCCGGCTTTCGTCCGCACCAAACTCAAGAACGTGGCTACAGGACGTATCCTCGATAAGACCTGGAACAGCGGCGTCAAGGTCGAAGAGGTCAGAATAGAACGACGTCCCTATCAGTACCTCTATCAGGACGAGATGGGATACAACTTCATGCACCCCGAAACGTTCGAGCAGATCACCATACCGGGTGCAAGCATCGACGGCGTCCAGTTCCTCAAAGACGGCGATATGGTAGAAGCCATGGTACATGCCACCAGCGAAACGGTGCTCACCTGCGAATTGCCTCCGCACGTTAAGCTGCGTGTGACCTACACCGAGCCGGGACTCAAGGGCGACACCGCCACCAACACCTTGAAGCCGGCGACTGTGGAGACGGGAGCTGAAGTACGCGTACCACTCTTCATTCAGGAGGGAGAACTCATCGAAGTGGATACTCGAGACGGTTCCTACATCGGTAGAGTAAAGGAATAAACAAGAAAAGGGACTCTATCCCTCACGACAAAAAGCAAGGCACCCGCCGAAGTTCCTGTCGAACTCCGAGCGGGTGCCTTGCTTTTTTATGCTTTCAAGAAAAGTTTCTTCGGCGTCTTTTCCCCATCGAACGGCTGACGATCTATATATAAAACGTTTTCGATTTATATACAAAATGAAAACGATTAATATATAAATAAAAATCGATTTATATATTAATCGAAAATACTTTATATATAAATCATTCGGACAACTCCGAATAACCGGATTTCAGCTCCCCTTACGAAAGCCGGAAGAGTGCTTCGAAGCCTTTTTCTAAGAAATACGGAAGCCGTTTTATATATAAAGAGCAAAGCACCCTTCGTTGTTGAAAACTTTTTTCTGCAAAACATTTGGACGATCGGATTCTTTACCCTTATCTTTGCAGTGCAAACAGAGAGAAGAGGATGGCGCCGAATCGATCTCTCGATTGCTATTATTAAATTAATGGACAGGAAAAGTCCGCATTATTAAATCATTAATTCTTTCAATTATTATGTTATTCTTCAAAAGAAGACAATCCTGTATTGCCCACAAGGCAACAGGCAAGAAGCTGTGGTATCCGCAGACAGTCATCAACGGCAGCACTGCCTCCACCCTGCACATCGCAGAACAAATCTCAGAACTTTCGGGAGCCAGCCCGGGCGATGTATTCGGTATCCTGCGCGATTTGGGCATCGTCATGCGCAGGGAATTGGCTTCGGGCAAGAAGATCAAGCTCGACGGCATCGGTTGTTTCCGTCTCATTGCACAGGCCAAAGGATCGGGAGTGGAGAAGAAAGAGGATGTGAAAGCCTCCCAGTTCAACTCCGTTCGGGTCAATTTCAGGGCAGAGTGTCGTTACAATACGGTCACTCGCGAACGGGATTGTACGCTGATCGCTCCGGATCTCAAGTTCGCCGAGTACGGCAAGCCGCTTCCGGCAGGTGCTTCATCCAATGCAGGCGATAGCAATTCTCAAACCGGTGGTGGCAATCAGGGATCAGGAGGAGGAGGGCTCTAACCCGAATACGATCCGGATACCAATAGACTGTCCATAGGACCAAACAACGAAAAGAGTGCGCCGATCACAAAGATCAGGCGCACTCTTTGTATACAGAAAACTGTATTTTCCAGTTGTAAGTACAACACAAGAAAGGCGAGTCTATGCAAAGATGAGGATCATGATTTGTGCGAAGATGATACGGACGAACATCGAAAGCGGATACACGGTGGCGTACACCACAGAGGCTCCGTCACCTTTGAGCTGGCTATTCACATAGTCGAGAGCCATCGGATTGGCCGTACTTCCGCATATCATACCGGCTGTGCCATCGTACCTGTTGCGGAGCAACTTGATAGAAGCCCAACCGACCAATAGCGTAGGAAGCATCGTAATCAAAAAGCCCGTTCCGACCCAAAGCAGGCCGTCCCCGTGGATAATGGTATCGAAGAAATTGGCTCCGCTGGCCAATCCAAGTCCACCGAGATAGAGGATGATACCGAATTGGCGCAGAAGTAGATTGGCACTGTTGGTTACATAGGTGGTCAGGTGGAAGCGTGGCCCGAATGCTCCCATCAGAATACCGATGATGATAGGGCCGCCGGCTAATCCCAGCTTGATAGGCATACTGACACCGGGCAGATAGAAGGGGATCATGCCGAAAACACATCCCAAGACAAGGCCTCCGAACAAAGTGGTCAAATGAGGATTGTCCAACTGTTTGACCTCATCACCCAAAATCTCGGCCACACGCTCTACGGCCTTGCCTTCGCCAACGACGGTCAGGCGGTCACCCAACTGCAGGCGAAGATCTCTATCCGGCAGCAATTCTACTCCGGCCCTGTCCACACGACTGATATTGACCCCATACAGGTTGCGGATTTTCAGCATGCCGAGGCGTACGCCGTTGAGCTTAGGGCGAGTTATTACCAGCCTGCGTGATACGAGCTGTTTGTCCACACTGTTCCAGTCTATATCGGGACAGTTCCAATCCTTCATTTCCCTCTTGCCGAAGAGTATTTCGAGTTGTGAGGTATCCTCTTCACCGGAGACAGCGAGGATGTGATCGCCGAAATAGAGGATCATATCAGAGGTAGGGATCTCGACTTTACCGTTGTGCCAGACCCGTGTAATAACGAAAGGACGCTTGAGCAGAAGTGCTACTTCGCGAACGCTCTTGCCATCCAAAGCAGGATTGCAGATTTCATATTCGGAGAAGAAGGCTTTGGGAGCCTCGGAATCGTCTCGTTCCTCGACCTTCGGCATCATAACTTTCAGCATGGCCAAAGCAATAATAACACCCACAACGCCCAAAGGATAAGTAACGGCACAGGCCAGAGCCATTTCGGCCATTTCGGCCGTGGCATCGGGATTGATCTGATGGAGGGTCGTTTGGGCAGCACCCAAAGCAGGTGTATTGGTAGTGGCACCGGCCACGATACCCATCAGATTGGGCATGGAAATGCCAAGGATATAATAAAGGAGGATGCACAGGAGAAATGTGAGCAGGACTAATCCCAAAGAGATAAGATTCTGGGCAATGCCCCCCTTCTTGAGCGAAGGGAAAAAAGACGGGCCTACCTGTAAACCCAGCGCATAGACAAAGATTACAAGGCCGAAGTTCTGCGCAAAAGTGAGCATCACGGGATCGGTCGTAACCCCGAAATGAGAAGCCAAAATCCCGACAAAAAAGACGAAAGTGATGCCAAGCGAGATAGTGCCGATACGAAGCTTGCCCAACTGCAAGCCCAAAGCGCATACGAGACTGAGGATAATGATCGTCTGCGTAACCGACGGCTCGAGGAAAACTTCGCGGAGCCAAAGAACTATTGCGTCCATAATCTAACGTGAAGAGAGACTTTCTATGCTATGAGTCAGCCGTACACACTACCCTCTTCATAATTAGGAAATGACTACCGATGAGACAAAATCCTAAAATCTTTGGCCATTAATAATCCCGAATCGGATAGGGTTATAAACCGGCTATTAATTAGTTTGTACAAATGTATATGAAAAGTTCCTATCTTTGACGGGAACGAAAAATCAATCATAATCATGAATATCAGAGACTATATCCGCGAAAACGAGGCACGCTTTCTGGAAGATCTTTTTGCCCTGATTCGCATCCCCTCGGTGAGTGCAAAAAGCGAACATAAACCCGATATGCAGCGTTGTGCCGAACACTGGCGCAACCATCTCCTACAAGTAGGGGCACAGAAAGCAGAAGTATTCCGGACACCGGGCAATCCGGTCGTCTATGCGGAACGAATAATGGATCCGAAAGCCAAAACCATACTTGTCTATGCTCATTACGACGTGATGCCTCCCGAGCCTTTGGAGCTATGGAAGAGCGAACCGTTCGAGCCGGTAATCCGCGACGGCCATATCTGGGCGCGTGGAGCTGACGACGACAAAGGGCAGGGTATGATCCAGGTGAAAGGATTCGAAACGGCTTTGGCTCTGGGTTTGGTACAGTGCAATGTGAAGTTCCTCTTCGAAGGTGAGGAAGAGATAGGCTCTACCAATCTGGAAGCATTCTGCCGCGCACACAAGGAGATGCTATCGGCAGATGTGATCATCGTATCCGATACGAGCATGGTAAGCGCAGAAACCCCGTCGCTAACGACCGGTCTGCGCGGACTGGCATATTGGGAAATGGAGGTGACCGGCCCGAACAGGGATTTGCACTCCGGACACTTCGGCGGTGCCGTGGCCAATCCGATAAACGAGCTGTGCAAACTTATTGCCGGCATCGTGGACGAGAACGGTCGCATCACGATCCCCCATTTCTACGATGATGTAGTACCACTATCGAATGAAGAGCGTCAAATGATCGCACAGGTACCTTTCTCCGAAGAAAAATACTGCCAGGCTCTTGACATAGACACCGTATTCGGGGAAGCCGGATACAGCACACTCGAGCGGAACAGCTGTCGCCCGTCATTCGACGTTTGCGGTATCTGGGGTGGCTATACGGGAGAAGGTGCTAAAACGGTATTGCCTTCGAAGGCTTACGCCAAAGTATCGTCACGATTGGTGGCCAATCAGGATCACGAGAAAATATCCCAAATGTTCATCGACTACATCCGGTCGGTGGCACCTAAGCATATCAAAGTGAAGGTGACTCCTCTGCATGGAGGGGAAGCATACCTCTGCCCTATCGATTTGCCGGCCTATAAAGCAGCCGAAGAGGCGTGTACCATCGCTTTCGGCAAACGACCGCTTGCCGTTCGTCGGGGTGGCAGCATTCCTATCATTGCTACGTTCGAGAAAGTATTGGGACTGAAAACCGTGCTGATGGGATTCGGATTGGAAAGCAATGCCATTCACTCGCCGAACGAGAATATGCCGCTGGACATCTTCCGTAAGGGAATCGAATCGGTAGCCGAGTTCTACCGCATATACAAGTAAGAAGAAACCGTAGAGGGTGCATACAGGGCAAAAGGAAATCCTGTCGCACCCTCTTTCATTAAAAGAATACTGCATTGGGCATATTGATAAAACAGGCACTGCTGGAAGGTGTCCGTCAGGATATCAGGATCGAGGGCAACCGTATTGTGGAGGTTGCTCCGGCGATTGGCTGTCATGCCGATGAAATTATAGATGCCTCTTCCATGGCCGTTATACCCGGGTTGCAAAACTGTCACACCCATTCGGCCATGACTATCTTCCGAGGCTACGGCGATGATCTGAGACTGATGGATTGGCTTGAGAACTGGATATGGCCGGTGGAAGCACAGATGACAGAGGAAGATGTCTACTGGGGTTCTAAGTTGGCCTGTCTGGAGATGATCAAGAGCGGTACGACTGCTTTCCTCGATATGTACGCTCATACCCTTGCCACAGCACGAGCAGTAGAAGAGATGGGCTTGCGTGCCGTACTATCATCCACGCTCTTCGACAGAGGAGATCAGGAGCGTGCTCGCATCGACAGAGAACGCTGCTACAGTCTGCACGAAGCATTCTGCTCCTATAGCGACAGGATCCATTTTTCGGTAGGGCCTCATGCCATTTATACCGTAAGCGGAGAGCAATTGCAATTCTGTCATCGCTTCGCGAATGAGAAAAATGTGCTGATACACCTACACCTATCGGAGACAGAAGGAGAAGTCCGGGACTGCATCGCTAAGTTCGGTACCACTCCTGTCAGGTATCTGCACAAACTGGGCGTACTATCGCCCCAACTAATCTTGGCTCATAGCATCTGGCTGGATGATGAGGAAATGGACTTGCTGGCAGCTCATGGCTGTAAGGTGGTACACAATCCGGCTTCGAATATGAAATTAGCCTCCGGCTATCGCTTCCACTATGACGAGATGCGCAAGCGCGGAATAGTCATAGGTCTTGGTACCGATGGATGCTCCTCTTCCAACAATTTGGATATGATCATCGCCATGAAGCTGGCCGCCTTTCTCGGCAAAGCTTGGCGTTCGGATGCTACGGCAGTGAAAGCAACCGACATATACGAAAGTGCGACAGTAGATGGAGCTCGAATCATGGGTACGGATACCGGTGTCATAGCTCCGGGACGCTTGGCAGATCTGTGTCTGGTACGTCTGGACATCCCGGAAATGACTCCCTGCCACAACTTCATATCCAACTTGGTTTATTCTGCCAATGGCAGTGCAGTGGACACGACTATTGTAGATGGGAAGATCCTGATGCGCGGACGTAAAGTACCCGGAGAGGAAGCCATATTGGCCGGCGCAGCTGAAGCTGCATACAAACTGATGGCAAAGGCCCACAAAACACACGAATGAAATTATAAACATACCGCATATGAAACTCCAAGAACAGCATTACCACGAGGCAGCATCTTTCCTGTCCTCTCGTCTACCGGGCGATGCCAAAACGGCTATAATACTGGGTAGCGGCTTAGGCGAACTGGCCGAAAAAATCGAAAACAAGACCGTCATCCCCTACAATGAGATACCTCATTTCGCCCAAGCTACGGCTGTAGGGCACAAGGGTAATATCATCGGAGGAATCTTAGGCGGCACTCCTGTCGTTGCCATGCAGGGGCGCTTTCATTATTACGAAGGATATTCGATGGATCAGGTGACGTTCCCCATCAGGGTTATGAAGTTGCTGGGCATAGAAAATCTTTTCGTATCGAATGCTGCCGGCGGCATCAACACCTCTTTCAAGGTGGGAGACCTGATGATCATTTGCGATCACATCAACAACTTACCCAATCCATTGATCGGGCCTAATATGGATATGTTCGGCGTTCGATTCCCCGATATGACACGAGCTTATGACCGAGAGTTCATCGCTAAAGCCAAAGGCATAGCTCAAGAACTGAATATCCCGGTCAAAGAGGGTGTGTATGTAGGTCTTACAGGCCCCTCCTACGAAACGCCTGCCGAATACAAATTCTGGGGACAAGTGGGTGGCGATGCCATCGGTATGAGTACGGTACCGGAAGTAATCGTAGCTCGACATACGGGTATTCGTGTTTTCGGTATGTCCGTAATCACGAATGAAGGCTACCACTTTGCCGATGACTTCGTCAATGACGAGCAGGATGTTATCCGTGCAGCCAATGCCGCATCCGAAAAGATGGGCGCGATCTTTGCTCGACTGATCGCTGCCGTTTGAAAAATGATCCGGGTCTGAAAGAGACAAAAAGAGAGCTTCATCCCTTGCTCCGATGAAGCTCTAACGATAAAAACAATTCGAAAGACAGGCCCTCCTTGCTACAAAGGGGGGCCTGTTTTATTTTCTCTCTTATGACAAAGGTTCCAACCGATTACAGGGAATTCTTCTTGAAAAGGCAAAAGTCGCTGCAACAGATAAGGGTTACGACCGATAGAGACCGGTACAAAAAACGAGAGCGAAACGTCTCACGACGTCTCGCTCTCCAATTAACCTTAAAATCTAATACCATGAAAAACACACCACAAATATAATCACTTTATGCTAAACAACATATTATCGGAGGCAAAAACATGCATGTTTATGCTTATTTAACGTTTTGAAAAGATAATATAGAACCAAAAATCTCCTCTTTGGGATAAGATAAAAACAGACTTCTGCTATTGAGGCCGGCAAAAATAGTTTCCCCTTAAACTCCATCAACAGGCTGACTTCGATTCAGTTACAGTTCTTTTTCTTTCTTGGCTGTCAGCCTTATCTTTGAGGATTCTTCCTGCTTGCGTCTTTAGCTTTCTTCGAATGCTGTCCGAAAGTACTCTCCCAGTCGTTTTTCGTTATAGGGAGAAGGCCTTCACGCTTGAATATGGCTATCAGAGCATCGAAGTTTGCTTTGAAATCAGGATTCTTCCAGTCTTTAGGCACAAATCCGGCACAATGATTTTCGAAATGAACATCGCCAAAATTATATTCTCCGGACATTTTCGCCTCTCGCTCTGCATCTGTCGGTTCTGAAGCAAATCTGTAAAAGGATTCGATTATTACATACTCAACAGCTTTTTTGCCTGCATATCCTTTCTTGATATACTCGGTCGCAGGGCAAACTCTAAAGAAGAAGCCTTCATATATACCCTCGAAATAGAGATCTTCATGCAACGTAAAGCCATGCAGATCCAGAAAAGCATACTGATCTGACATCAACTTCTTTATTTGCTTCTTGCGCTTGTAGTATTCTTCGGAAGTAAATCCTACACCGATCCATAGTACAATGACAAAGGCCCAAATCATCAAGCCGAAGAGCAAAAAAATCCTCCTCTAAAAGCTGTATTCCAATAAGACTTCAAGCGTCCTTTTCTAATCACAGGTACTTCGTTCATTTTTTCTATTGTTTTTCGATTTTTATTTTGCCCTACGTACTTATCTAAATTTTCTACGGGAATAGATATGTACGTTAATTTTCATTCGGCAAACAAATATACAAGACTTCCCATATTTTGCAGATACTACTTCTATTTTTCCGATACTTATGACAAGGATCTTATCTACACACTACAGCCACACAAAAAAAACAGCAAACAAACACTTAAAGACACAAGCAGTACTATAGACCTCATAGGAGGCTTTTCTTGGAAAGTGGCTGTAAGATATATCGGGGAAGCTGAGACCGAAAGGAAAGGCGACCTCTGTCGGGGCACTTATTTCGATACACTATATATAAGGTATGGGATGCAGGATTGGGGGTGGTGTTCCGAGCGTTTCGGACAAGGGGCGGAGGCTTCTCTTGGGGCTGATGAAACCATGCTAAAACAACACCGAAATCAAACTATATACTTTGGCAAAACTAAACTATATAGTTTGGTGAGACTAAACTATATACTTTGGTTCAACCAAACTATATACTTTGGTGAGACCAAACTATATAGTTTGATCAGACCGATTTTTTTAGCCTGATTCAGGCCGACTAAAAAGAAAAGTTTTCGGAAAATTTTAGCCGAATAGCGCAAATTGCAATGCCCTCATTCACAATGAATTGCGAAATAAATATGGAAAACTTTTCAACAATGAGGGTCTTTGCTATTGTCCGTATAGAAAAAACGATACACTTTTGTGCGCCGCGATATTGCGGCCAAAACTTTTTAATCTATTTTAATTATGATTGGATATGTATCCAAGCAATCAAAAGTTGCCAATAAAGATGGCAAAAGAGTGTGGTATCCTCAGACTGTGGCTTCGGGTCGCGTCATCGATACCAAAAGAGTAGCACGCGAACTTGCTGCACGTTCGGGTGCATCCGAGGGGGATGTACATGGCATCCTGCATGACTTGGGACTCGTGCTGCGGGACTATCTCTCCACAGGGGCGCGCGTGGTATTGGACGGAGTAGGTTCCTTCCGGATCACAGCCAACGCACGTGGCAAAGGTGTGGAGAAGAAAGAGGATGTATCGCCTCGTCAGTTCAACAGCATCCGTGTGGCTTTCTATCCGGAGAAGCGGGTGAATCAGTCCACTCACACTACCAACGTGACGCTGATCGACCCCAATCTGCGGTTCGTCTACGTGAAGAATCCGAAAGATGCGGCAGGCAACGCCTCTTCACAGACGAATACGCCCGACAGCCCTACACCACCGGACGGTGGTGGCGAACAGGGGTCGCAGGGTGGCGGATTGTAGCGACCGGCATGTGATCGATAAGCACTTCGGGACAGAGATCTCCCGTAATGCTTGACGGTTTGTCACAGTAGCTGTCCGGTATTATCAGTAAAAGTATCCGGGGCAGGCTATATATCCGCCCAATCCAATCTTTTGGGAAATGAGACGATACCGATTGACTACTGTGACAAATGAAGTGAACCCTAAAAGTTGGACAACCAACTTTTAGGGTTCACTTTTTTTGTGCGAAGTAGTTTTGAAGAGGGTTTGCAACGACTTTGGGGGCGCACTTCACTTTTCCTTTTGTGGGTATAGTCTTTCTGCAATACTATGGCATAGATTCCGGGATTAAACAGTAGTCTTTCCGTTTGTTCTTATTTATATAGGTGTCGACGCGATCGGATCTTTTAGACATTCGTCGTGTTTTTTTGATAGACAAAGTTGTAAAGAAAGGGTCGGATTATGGCATTTTGCCTTTAAGCCATTTTTGTCGTATCATTGCAAATTGAAAAAATAACAGAGAATAAGTATAATTCAGACAAGAGCATGAACAAATTTTACAAATCACTTTTGCAGTCAGGACTGGCTGCCTTCGTGTCGATGGCAACTGCACTGACCGCTTCTGCACAGATTTCGTTCGGAGGGGAACCCTTGAGTTTCTCTTCAAGATCCACTGAAACGCATTCATTCGACGATGCAATGACTATCCGCCTTACTCCGGATTTCAATCCGGAAGACCTGATCGCACAGAGCCGTTGGCAATCGCAAAGAGATGGTCGGCCCGTCCGGATAGGACAAGTAATACCGGTGGATGTGGACTTTGCATCCAAGGCTTCGCACATCTCTTCCATTGGAGACGTAGATGTATATCGCCTGCAATTCAAGTTGGAAGGAGCCAAAGCTATTACGCTTTATTACGATTCGTTCAATATTCCGGAGGGCGGACGCCTCTATATCTATACCCCCGACCATGAAATTGTGTTGGGAGCATATACGAACGCCACTCATCACCGCAACGGAGCTTTTGCCACAGAGCCGGTACCGGGGAGTGAACTTATTATGGATTATGAAGTGTCTCGCGGAGGGACTTTGCCTGACATCAAGATCTCCGGTGCGGGTTATATATTCGACAAAGTCGGCGGACGCCCCGTAACGGATAACCATTACGGGATCGGTGAGGACGATTCCGATTCGGATTGCGAGATCAACATCAATTGTCCTGAAGGTGCAGACTGGCAGACAGAGAAGAACGGTGTGGTGCAAATGATCATGGTAAAAGGACAGTATATCTCAATGTGCTCAGGCAACCTGCTCAATAATACGAAAGGAGACTTTACTCCGCTGATCATTTCTGCCGGACACTGTGCTTCCATAACAACCAATTTCGGTGTAACGCAATCCGAGTTGGATAAGTGGATCTTCACTTTCCACTATGAAAAAAGAGGATGCAGCAATGGTACATTGGCCATCTTCCGTGGCAACAGTATCATCGGAGCTTCCATGAAGGCTTTCCTCCCGATCAAAGGTAAATCCGATGGTCTCTTGCTGCAACTCAACGATGAAGTCCCTCTGCGCTATCGTGTCTATTACAATGGATGGGACAGTACGCCCGATATTCCCTCGAGCGGTGCCGGTATTCATCATCCGGCCGGAGATGCCATGAAGATTTCCATCCTAAAGAAGACTCCGGCTCTGAATACATGGATCTCCTCCAGTGGTTCCGGAGGGACTGACGATCACTTCTATTTCAAATACGATCAAGGTGGTACGGAAGGAGGATCGTCCGGTTCTTCTCTCTTCAATCAGAATAAGCATGTGGTCGGCACATTGACCGGAGGTGCCGGCAATTGTGGTGGGACGGAGTTCTACGGCAGACTGAACAGTCATTGGAACGAGTATGCATCCGATGGCAATACGAGCCGCATGGACATCTATCTGGATCCCCAAAACAATGGTCAGACGACCGTCCTCAACGGAACGTATCGTGACGGTTATAAGCCTTTGCCCTCTGTGCCCCGGCTATTGTTGCAGTCTACAGGCGATCAGGTCGAATTGAATTGGACGGCTGTTCCTGCCGATCAATATCCATCATCTTATCAGGTCGAATACCACATATTCCGAAATGGAAAGGAAATAGCTACGACAAAGGAGTTGTCCTATTCGGATGCCATCAATGAAAGTATTATCGGTAGCGGTATCATTCGATACGAAGTAAGCGCACGCTTCATTTATCCCTCGCCGTTGGATGGAGTGGAATCTTATAAGGATACGGACAAGACTTCTGCCGACCTTGCCATAGGAGACATTCAGACCAAGCTGAAGCCGGACGTAACACCTCTCCCCGGAGGAGGAGTATCATTAAGCTGGAAAGTTCCTTTCTTAAGCCAGTTGGTTTCCCGATTCGGAGAAAGCCCCAACCCTGTGTTCAAAACCTTTGAAGTGCCCTATGTTTCTGCCGCAGCCGCACAAACCCCCAATCCTCCCGTTGGCGTAGTCATTGCAGACAAGTTTATGGCCGGTACATATCCCGAAAAGGCTGCTATCGCTGCCGTTTATGTAATGCCATCCGCTCCGGACTCTACTTTCCACCTCTTCCTCAAGAGCAACACAAACAGAAGATTGCAAAAGGTGACAACTCCCTCCGATTGGCAGGCCGGAACATGGTTGAGGATCAATCTGGATAAGCCATTCCCGGTAAATAACGACCACATGCTTTTTGCCGGTATCAGAATGCCTAATAAGTACAAGCTCAACCGTGCTATCCGTTATGTAAGAAATCCGGATAACCTTTTCTCCATTACCGGTAAGAAGATTTCATATAACAACGGAGTCTCTTTCGAAGGCTACGGAATACCCTCGCTCTTGGGCTATATGGCTATCAAATATCTGGTGGTAAATACCGATGCTCCGAAGATCGACATGTCGCTCGTACAGGAGCCTTATGCTAAGGGAACGAATGTGGCTCCATTCCCCGAATTGGTCAGCATATATGTCTATAAGAACGGAACATTTATCGGCACACAGGATCCATCTGTCACAACTTATTCGGTTTCAGACGGAACAGAGAGCGATGAATACGAAATAAAACTGGTATATAAGGGATCGGGTATTTCGAATGGCGTTGCTCAGATTGAGAATAACAATGCTGTCGTTGCATATCCGTCTGTTGTAACAGATCGTTTCAGCATTAAGAACGCTCATATGGTTCACGCTGCCGCTCTCTACTCATTGGATGGCAAGCAGGTTCGTTCTTGGAACAACCTCCGCAATGGCGTGACATTCAGTGTTCAAGGACTTACGGCCGGTACTTATATGCTCGTTATGCAGACGGCAAACGGCCCTGTGAGCCAAAAGATCGTGAAGCAGTAGAGAGGAGTTCTCTCTATCTCAAATAATAAATAGACCGATGAGGGTGTGTCGAACTTGTTTTGACACACCCTCATTTCTTTGCTTTATGGAGTGGATTGGTTATAGAGCTGTACGACTCCGAAGACCATAGTATCCTCTCGTATGGGTTCATTCTTTGTATCTCAGAGACTGTTGCACAATAACCTCCCACCTCCTCATATCGATCAAGACAGACACAAGCATTGATTTGACGAAGAAAGGAGTGCTTCATGCGATCTCTCTGCAAACCTCAAGTAATTTCTATTTGTTTGGTGCCCTTATGCATGAGGTTTGATCTTTCCTGAAAAACACTTAAGAATCAGCTCTGCGGCAAAAGACTTTAATGAAAGTCCTATAAAATAGTTGCAAATAGCTGATAGTTAGCGCATTGATGGGAGCAGAATCAGCTGACAATCGCGTCCTGCATCGGTGCAGGAAGCAAGAATCAGCTGACAATCGCGTCCTGCATCGTGCAGGAAGCAAGAATCAGTTGACAATCGCGTCCTGCATCGTGCAGGAAGCAAGAATCAGCTGACAATCGCGTCCTGCATCGTGCAGGAAGCAAGAATCAATTGACAATCGCGTCCTGCATCGTGCAGGAAGCAAGAATCAGCTGACAATCGCGTCCTGCATCGTGCGGGAAGCAAGAATCAACTGACAATCGCGTCCTGCATCGTGCAGGAAGCAAGAATCAGTTGACAATCGCGTCCTGCATCGTGCAGGAAGCAAGAATCAGCTGACAATCGCGTCCTGCATCGTGCAGGAAGCAAGAATCAGCCGACAATCGCGTCCTGCATCGTGCAGGGAGCAAGAATCAGCCGACAATCGCGTCCTGCATCGTGCAGGAAGCAAGAAACAGCCGACAATCGTTTCTTATTTCTCGCCTATTTGACGAGGAAAGGAGTACTTCTCTAATGGAAACTTGGGGAAATTTCTGTTTGCTCGATGTCCATATACCGGAGGTTTGATCTTTCCCAAAGGCACTAAGAATCAGCTCTGCAGCAAAAGAGTTCAATGAAACTCCCATGCAACAGTCTCATCTCAGGGAAAGATCAATGAGCAGGTGTATGGCTCTGCCAAGTAAACAGAAGAATGGATAAAAGGGCCTGCTTATTGCGCAAAAGATCTCTCCCGGAATCGGAAAGGGGACGGAATGAAGACTACCCGTTTGAGCAGGAACGAATACGGGTAGGAATAGAAACAATCGAGGCTGTGCCACTAAGAATAGAATCCTTAGCTGCACAGCCTCGATTTTGTTATAAGGGCGTAGATACGCTTAGTGATCGCAGTCTTTTTCTTCCTTGATGTCCTGAATACCAAGAGGCAACGACCAGTCTGCCGCACTCATACGCATGTAGTTACGATAGCGCCATTGGGCATTTTCGAACGCAGCGTCGAAGAGTTGCTCGGCATCCTCGGGGAATTCCTTGTACAGCGATGCATAGCGGACTTCGCCTTTGAGGAAGTTCTTGAATTCGCTCCAGTTCGGCTCTTTGCTATCCATCTGGAACGGATTCTTACCCTCTTTCTCCAGTTCGGGATTGTAGCGCCAGAGGTGCCAGTAGCCACACTCAACGGCTCTCTTGCCTTCGGCCTGAGTCTTGCCCATACCGCTCTTGATACCGTGTGAGATACAGGGCGAGTAGGCGATAACGATAGAAGGCCCGTCGTAGGCTTCCGCTTCGCGGATAGCTTTGAGCGTCTGTGCCGGATTGGCTCCGATAGATACTTGTGCCACATAGACATAGCCATACGTAGCAGCAATCATGCCGAGGTCTTTCTTCCTGATACGCTTACCGGCTGCGGCAAACTTGGCTATAGCTCCGATCGGAGTACTCTTGGACGACTGTCCTCCCGTATTGGAATAAACCTCTGTATCGAGAACGAGGATATTCACATTCATACCGGAAGCAATCACGTGGTCCAAACCACCGAAACCGATATCGTATGCCCAACCGTCTCCACCTATGATCCACTGTGCACGCTTGATGAAGAACGAATCGACACGGCCGATTCTCTTGCAGATGTCACAATCGCAGGCAGCGACAAGAGGTTTGATCTT
The DNA here is from genome assembly GCF_000010505.1 of Porphyromonas gingivalis ATCC 33277. Lineage (GTDB taxonomy): Bacteria > Bacteroidota > Bacteroidia > Bacteroidales > Porphyromonadaceae > Porphyromonas > Porphyromonas gingivalis. Next base: position 1,580,552 of record NC_010729.1, read on the forward strand.
ATCGGCAAGAACTTTGCTGGCGACAGCATCCTGACGCTTTTCTACCCATTCTCTCAAGAGAGCTTTCAGCTCGTCCGAACAGCAGGGAGACTGCTGAGCTTCTTCTGCAAGATTCACAAGGCGGCGACGCATCTTCTTATATGCCAAGTGCATACCGAGACCGAATTCTGCATTGTCCTCGAACAATGAATTGGCCCATGCCGGGCCTTCGCCGCGCTCGTTCTTCGTGTAAGGTGTAGAAGGAGCCGAAGCAGAGTAGATGGAAGAACAACCTGTAGCGTTGGCCACCGTCTGGCGGTCTCCATAGAGCTGGGTGATCAGCTTCACATAGGGAGTCTCACCACAACCGGAACATGCACCCGAGAACTCAAAGAGCGGCGTCGCAAACTGCGAGTTTTTCACATTGGCTGCGATGTCCACCAAGTGAGCCTTGCCGGTCACACCGGAGATCATCTTATCCCAGTTCTTTTGTTCTTCGTACTGCTCCTCGATAGGCTGCATGGTCAGAGCCTTGCCATTCTTATTGCCCGGACATACATCCACACAGTTGCTACAGCCGAGACAATCCATTACGTTCACCTGGATGCGGAAGCCCATGTCTGGGAACTGTTTTCCGACAGCCTTGAGCACCTTGACGCCGGTTTTCTCCTCTTCTTCCTTGGTGAGGACGAACGGACGAATCGTAGCGTGAGGACAAACGTAGGCACACTGGTTGCACTGTACGCAGTTGTCAGCTTCCCATACAGGAACGAAAGCTGCCACACCGCGTTTTTCGGAAGCGGCCGTTCCTGAATCCCATGTACCGTCTTCGCGTCCGAGGAAAGCGGATACGGGGAGGTCGTCTCCGGCTTGTGCGTTGATCGGACGTACCACATTGTGGACAAAGTCCGTGTCTCCCTCGTGGCGTACCACGGGATCGTCGGGCAGGTCAGCCCATTCGGGTTTCACCGTTATCTCTACCACATCGCCACCTCGATCCACTGCGGCGAAGTTCTTATTGACTACATCTTCACCCTTCTTGCCATAGCTCTTGACGATGAATTTCTTCATCTGCTCTACAGCCAGATCGTACGGGATCACGTTTGCAATCTTGAAGAATGCCGACTGAAGGATGGTATTTGTCCTGTTGCCCAATCCGATCTGTTGTGCTATGGCAGTAGCGTTTATCGTGTAGAATCGGATGTTGTTCTTAGCCAAATAACGCTTTACCTTGTTGGGCAGATGCTGTTCTATATCTTCCGGAGCCCAAATCGAATTGAGCAGGAAAGTTCCTTTTTTCTTCAGACCTTTCAGCACGTCGTACATACGCAAGTAGGCAGGCACGTGGCAAGCCACGAAGTCCGGTGTCACCACAAGGTAGGTAGAACGTATGGGCGTATCGCCGAAACGAAGGTGCGAGCAGGTGAATCCACCCGATTTCTTCGAGTCGTAAGCGAAGTAAGCCTGACAGTATTTATTCGTATTGTCACCGATAATTTTTACCGAGTTCTTGTTGGCTCCGACAGTACCATCGGCACCGAGTCCGTAGAATTTGGCTTCTACCAACGACGGATTGTCGAAGATCAGATCTTCGCCGAGAGGCAGAGAGGTGAAAGTAACGTCATCGACGATACCTACAGTGAAATGATCCTTCGGGACATTCAGTTTCAGATTGTCGAATACGGCCTTCATCTGTGCCGGAGTAGTATCCTTGGAAGAAAGACCGTAGCGACCACCCACAATCAACGGAGCATCTTCCATGCCATAATAGCAATCCCTTACATCGAGGTAGAGCGGTTCGCCCGTTGCTCCGGGCTCTTTTGTCCTGTCGAGTACAGCTATGCGCTTCACCGTCTTCGGCATAGCGGCAAGGAAGTGCTTGGCGCTGAAAGGACGGTACAGGTGCACGCTGAGCAGTCCGACTTTCTCTCCTTTGGCACGGAGGAAGTCTATCACTTCGCGAATAGCTTCTGTCACCGAACCCATGGCAATAATCACATGCTCGGCTTCGGGATCTCCGTAATAGTCGAACAGATGGTAGTGGCGCCCGGTGACCGTAGCCAGCTGATCCATGTAATACTGGACAGCTTCGGGCACTGCATCGTAGAAGCGGTTACATGCTTCGCGGTTCTGGAAATAGATGTCGCCGTTCTGTGCTGTGCCGCGAGTTACGGGCGACTCAGGATTGAGAGCTTGCTTGCGGAAACGCTTTACATCGTCCCAATCGATGAACCGGGCTAAGTCTTCATTGTCGAGAGCTTCGATTTTCTGAATCTCATGAGAGGTTCGGAAACCATCGAAGAAGTGAATGAAGGGGATGCGAGTACGTAGCGTTGCCAAGTGTGCCACGCCGGCCAGATCCATGACTTCCTGCACGGATCCGGTACAGAGCTGAGCAAAGCCGGTCTGACGTGCAGCCATGACATCCTGATGGTCTCCGAAGATAGAGAGGGCATGGGAGGCAATAGTACGTGCCGAAACGTGGAAAACACAAGGCAGCAACTCTCCCGCAATTTTGTACATATTCGGAATCATGAGCAATAGGCCCTGTGATGCCGTAAAGGTTGTGGTTAGTGCTCCTCCCTGCAACGAGCCGTGAACTGCACCGGCTGCACCGGCTTCACTTTGCATCTCCTGGACTCTTACCGTTTCGCCGAAAATGTTTTTACGGCCGGCAGCAGCCCAATCGTCCACATACTCAGCCATTGTAGACGAAGGTGTAATCGGATAAATGGCAGCCACTTCGCTGAACATATAAGCAATATGCGCAGCGGCTTGGTTCCCGTCACAAGTTAGGAATTTTTTTTCTTTAGCCATTTTGGTTTTTAGTTATAAAAAGTAATAATTTCGGTCTTGTATTCTGAAATAGCAACCCTGAAACAGAGTCGGTCGTTGCGGATGCATCGGCTTTGTCCATATTCTTTGTCTGCTCACTAAGGAATCAGAGCAAAGTGAGGACAAGCCGGACGCCCCGATCGGCTTTCACAGTTCGTTGTCCTGTCTTTTTAGTACAGGAATCCGAAGAGCCAGAGGGGGATCATGTTGCGCGTACCGCTGCGCATGTTCTGGATGGCATAGTAGCGGTCGGGTCTGTAGCGACGGCTCATCTTCTCATCAATGCAGAACTGATATTGGCGATTCACGCAGAATGCGATTTGAGAGCGAGATCCCAAACATACTTCGTTGCGACTCTTGACCTGATTGAGGAAGAATGTTTTGAGTACGTCTATATAGTTGAGAGGTTCCGGCTGGATTACGTATCCCACATTGGTATTGTCCAGATAGATCATAGCCGGCTTCTTGGCACCCGTCTCCTCTTCGCGGTGAAGCTCCTTGATCAGTCTGGCTTCGGACAGGTACTTCAGATAGTTGGTTATCGTCGTACGAGAAGTGTCCACTTCCTTCGCAATGCTCGATATATTGAGCGAGCCGGGAGCACGTTGTCCCAGTAGGTAGAGTAGCTTGCGCAGTTTGTGCAGGAATCGCTGCTCGATCTGTCGGATGAAAAGCACATCTACTTCAAGCGTCATATTGAGCGTTTTCAGCAGACTCTCCGAATAGTTCTTATCCTCCAAGAATATGGGGTAGTATCCATGGTGAAGATAGTCCTGAAACCAGTCGAGAGGATTCACCTGCTCGAGGATTCGCGGAGCTATCTGTTCGTGGTTGGATACAATCTCATCGAAGCTGTAAGGCTGAAGCGACAGCCCTGTTTTGAGATTGAGAAATTCGCGGAATGAAAAACCGTTCAGAACGTACGATGTAACCAGTCCGTTCAGCTCGGGATTTTCTTCTTTCAGGCGCATCACCGTAGACCCCGTAAAGACAATGCGTAGGTCCGGGTATAGCTCCATACACTGACGCAGCTCTATAGACCAATTGGGATATTTGAATACTTGGTCAAGTAGCAGTACCTCTCCACCTTGCTTGACAAACTCACCGGCGAAGTTCACCAAAGATTCTGTGGTGAAATAGAGTTGATTCAGATTGATATACAGGCATTTTCTATTGCCTATACCGAAGTTTTCGCGTGCATAGTCGAGGAGGAATGTGGTTTTTCCCATGCCTCGTGCACCCTTGATACCGATCAGTCTGTCGTTCCAATCGATCTCGTCCATCAATCCCCTACGCAGCGAAGGGGATAGGTTGCGTAGCAAGTTGTCGTGTATTTTGAAAAAGTTATTCATGATTGGGTATCGCAATGTTTAGGTAACAAAGGTAGTATAGTTTTTCTGTTTTGCAAAGTCTGTTTTGCAAAACAGACTTAAAAATCCTCTTTAGAGACTTTTTATTACAATTCACTACTGTCCCGTTAAAATAGACAAATCAGTCTTCGAAACAGCTGAAATACTGTCTTTTAGGATGTACTTTATGAGTCATGTTTTTTGTTTTTTCAAGTAAGGCCTAACGACAAATCTGGGATAATCTCACTTTAGAATATTTACCCACCATTTTTTTCATTCCTAATCTTTTCCACGAAAAACTATGGAACACGAGATTGTAAACAGAGAAACGCCTGAAATGAAGCAGCTCATCTCGAGACCTTTGCACGGCGATTGGTGTGTATTTTGTTTGTTAATTCATTGTATAATAGGGAGTTATTTTGTATATTTGAGCATTAAAAACAGCATAATATTCCTCCCATGGCATACCAATCCAAGAATACCGATGAGCATGTAACATTTGCAGACGCACTCCTTTCAAAGCGTTATCGCAAAGCACAAAACGACTTCCTCAATCAGGTTGACACGCTTATCGATTGGCGTCCGATCAGGACGCTGATCAACAAGAAATACACGAAGCGACAAAATGCCATCGGCGCCCCGGCTTATGACGTGATTCTCTTATTCAAGATGTTGCTTTTGGAGACATGGTACAACCTCAGTGATTGTGCTCTGGAGGAGCGCATCAATGATTCAATCACCTTTTCCCGATTCTTGGGACTGAAGATGGAAGAGGTATCTCCCGACCACAGCACCATCAGTCGATTTCGTTCGGCACTGACAGAGTTGGGTCTCATGGACAAACTATTGGCGCAGTTTAACAAACAACTTTCGCGCCATCACATTTCGGTCAGGGAAGGGGTGCTTGTCGATGCAAGCCTTGTGGAGACGCCGCATAAACCCAACGGAAGCATTACGATTGAAGTCGCAGACGACAGAGAAGACAATCGGAGCGAGGAGGAAAAAGAGGCAGAGGAGGATTATCAAAAACAGGTTGTCCGTCAACGTAAAGGGACGGATGAAGAAGCCCGTTGGGTGTACAAACAAAAGCGTTATCACTACGGATACAAAAAGCATTGTCTGACCAATGTTCAAGGCATTGTTCAAAAGGTGATAACGACAGCTGCGAACCGCAGTGACACGAAGGAGTTTATTCCCCTATTGCAGGGTGCAAACATACCTCAAGGCACAGCCGTCTTGGCGGACAAAGGATATGCTTGCGGGGAAAATCGTTCCTACCTGCAAACCCATCACCTTCAAGACGGCATTATGCACAAGGCACAACGCAACAGGGCATTGACCGAGGAAGAGAAGCAACGAAACAAAGCAATCGGTCCGATACGGAGCACCATCGAACGCACCTTTGGCAGTATTCGCCGGTGGTTTCATGGCGGACGATGTCGATACCGGGGACTTGCCAAGACCCATACTCAAAACATTCTTGAAAGCATCGCCTTTAATTTATACAGAACCCCGGGGATAATTATGTCCTCATCCGTAGGATAAGGCATAACCACCCTTGAGGAGCTCGTACAAGTAGCTCCTCAAAGGGGGGATTTACAACTACTTTCACTCCTTACTGCCACCTCTTTCACTCGCTCCTTTTATGCCAAGAACTCCTCTTTACTCCACCTCCTTATTTTGCAAAGGTCTCCATCTCAGGCATCAAAGAAGTAAGCAAACGCTTTCGGGAGATTGCCCAAACGCACCGTCTGCTCTTCGGGGGAGAAATCTACCTCACAGGACGGGAGGTTTGCGAACACCTTTTCATCAGCCCGCGTACCTTGCAGGACTATCGGGACAAAGGCATTATTCCCTACACCCAAATTGCAGGAAAAATCCTCTATCGACACTCTGACATCAACCGATTACTGCAAGAGAACTATCGGAGATAAAGCATTTGCAAGAGGCTTTTCCCTGATGTTTGGCAACCACACAGAAAGAACCTACCGAATGGTCGTCCAAAAGATACCGAGCAATCTCTCGAACGCTCGGTATCTTTTCGCTGATTACTCGGTATCTTTTCGCTATAAATCAAGTACATTTGCGTTATTAACTCAAGAAAATCTCTCCCGTGAGCGAAATCCTCCGACTTCGAGAGAGAAAACAAAGGAGGAAACACCATTGAATTATGGCAAATAAACCATTGCAATTCGTTCTTATGGAACGCAAGATGAATGTCGGTCCTCAGGCAGGAAAGATAGTACAAGTTGCCCACCCTACGGGCAGACGTCGTGTGGACTTCCGCAGTTTCTGCGAACGTGTAGCAAAGTCCACCACATTTAATCGTCAAGAAGTGGAAGCCGTATTGAACTACGCCACGGAAATTGCACGTGATATTGTAGCCAATGGCGACATCGTGGAGTTCGGAGATTTGGGTACACTGAGTCCATCGTTCAAAAGTAAGATCGTGCCATAAGGCGAGGTTTTCAACGTGCAAAAACACATCGAAAAACCAGTCGTTCGCCTCAGTCCTTCAAAGAAATATTTTACTCTTACCGATGTGACTTACGAACAGACAGTAGCTAAGCCCAAGAAAGGCTCAAAAAAGCCTACTCCACAACCTAATGAAGGTGGTGGCTCAAACGAAGACGACGGACTTTAATCGAACTTGTGGAGCAATTGCCGATATCAGCATTCACTCCGTAACTGCTTTTAATTGTTATACACGAAGAAAGATTTATGTCTAAAAAGAATCAGTCAAACAGACTAACAACCCAACAAAAGGAATCAAAAGGAGTTGTCGGTATTTTCGGAGAAGAAGCGAAGATACACGATATGACCGTTGGTGAGGTGTCGCATCTTGCCGTGGAAAAACTTCAAGAAGAGTTTCCGTTATTGGAATTTCGATATAAGACGAGCATCAAGAAAGAAGAGATTAATGAAGCCTTAAAGAAAATTGACCCAGAATTGGGTCAGACGCTTTTCGTTCCAAATTCAAGTATTATCCCTGATGGCGGAATTGTTGAAGTGAAAGATGACAACGGCAATGGAGAGTAATTTTGGTTTCCGAAGCAAAACATCAAGGAAAGGATATAGAAAACATCAAGGCCGGCAAACTCGTTGGGAAAAAGAATGACCAAGACCTTATGGCTGCCGGCAATGCTATTGAGCGTTCGCATAAGAACATATCCGAAATTGCCAATCTGATGCTGGCAGAGTCGCACTTTCCTTATGTATTGTTCTTGGAAGGGTCGAATTTTCTTACAGAAACCATTTCTGTGAAGCGTCCTGACGGAAGAGTCGTAAAACTCGAATACCATTCGGGGATGCTGAACAGACTGGACAGACTGACCGCTGCCAATTACGGTATGCCTATCAATACAAACTTGTGCAAGAACAAGTTTGTCAAACATAACGACAAGGCAATCATGCTTCAAGCAACCTCTATTTACACACAGGGAAATGGAGAAAGATGGGATGTCAACAAGATGCTCGAAATTATGCTTGATATTTCAAAAACTTCTCTGCAATTGTTGGGTAGCGATCTATTTGAGCAGCTAACTCTGAAAAAGTAATCAAAATAGAATTTGGAGTATGGCAAGGAAGGCGACAAATGAATTGCTGCAAAAGGCAAAAAAGCAGAAGAACGATGAGTTCTATACACAGCTTGCTGACATAGAGAGCGAATTGCAGCATTATAAAAGTCATTTCAAAGACAAAGTGGTATATTGCAATTGCGATGACCCACGCATCAGCAACTTTTTCAGGTATTTTGTTTCTCATTTCAAAGAGATGGGAATCAAGAAAATTATTGCAGCCTGTTACAAGGAGCAGAATATGGACTTATTTAATACAAGGGAAAACAAACATGGATTTTTCTTTGAATATACAGGTACGGAATTAACTGACAACGACCCGAAAAAAGCCAATGTCGTTTACTTCAAAGGAGATGGCGATTTTCGAAGTCCGGAAAGTATTGCCTTGTTGAAACAATCGGACATCGTTGTTACCAATCCTCCCTTTTCTCTATTCCGAGACTATGTTACACAATTGATTAGATACGATAAGCAATTTCTGATTATCGGGAACATCAACGCCATTACCTACAAGGAAATCTTCAAACTCATTCAAAACAATAAGGTATGGCTTGGGGTTAATCTTGGCAGAGGAATTTCGGGGTTCATCGTGCCGGAACATTATGAACTCTACGGGACGGAAGCACGGACAGATGATTCGGGCGACAGGATTATATCCCCCAATAATTGTCTATGGCTTACTAATTTGGATAATTTCTTGCGGCATGAAAATATCTTGCTAACTAAAAGCTATTGCGGACACGAACAAGAATATCCTAAATATGACAATTATAACGGTATCAATGTCAATCGGACGCAGGATATTCCGCAAGATTATAACGGATATATGGGTGTTCCGATAACATTTCTGCATAAGTTTAACCCTAAACAATTTGAAATTGTTAAGTTCCGAAAAGGAGACGATGAGAAAGACCTATCAGTAAATGGAAAGTGTCCTTATTTCAGGATAATCATCAGACCGAAATAAACCACTCTTAAAATGAAAGGATATTGCCAATAAGTATCAGTTACGTAGGCTGGTTCAGTTGGGTGCACAATACTCCGCCTAATGTCCGTACTGATTGACGATGTATTTCTTCAGTACATCGAAGATGTCAAATCGTCTCCCTTGTAGCGGTAAGGCTGAGCAGAAGTAAGTGTTTGTATTCACAAATTCATAGAGATAGCTCTTACTACTATTTAAACTCATATACTCCTTTACTGCATCAGTTCCATATCCCTTGCAATCTTTTGGTCAGTGATTTGGGCGTAGATTTGTGTGCTGGCAATGGACGAATGTCCCATCATGCACGAGGTTTTCTATTCTCACCTCGTTCCTCTATCTGTACGTGCCCGAATAATTGTCGCTCTATCAGCCATACGCCAGACTTTCTTCACAGCCAACGCCATCGGTCGGTAATGGGCTTGCGAATGCCCACGAATGGTGAGTAGCTGAAGAAATTTTACCGGACAGCAATATCTCTGAAAAAAGTGGTGCGAGAACTTTTTCGTTGTGGCGCGAGAATTTTTTGTTTCCCAGACCAAAAGAGAAAAGTTCTCACACCACGTTTTGTGGGACAGTAAACGAGAAAATTCCAGAGCGTAAATCAGCCGAATGCGAGATGAGGGGGGGGGCACGGCGAGACAATAAAAAAACGTCAGTTCGATCTAAGCGGAAATAGGAAAGTTAGGGTTTCTGATGATTTCAATATTGAGTTCAGGCTTTTTAGGCAGGATGTTGTAAGCGATGATACCGGAGATCAGGTTGGTGACAAAATTGTTGACACTGCGATGTCTCGTGTGCTCTATCTGACAGACATTTTTGAGCATATCATTGACCGTTTCGATCAAGGCTCTCTTTCTCAATAAAACTTTGTCATATAGATGCATCAGGGAGTTCTTCATGTTCTTTTTGATTTTGGTTATCATGTGGATGTCATCGACAAAGAGCCGGTCAAAAAGGTTTTGGGAAATGTAGCCTCTATCGGCAATGAGTTTGCCAAAAAGATTCTTGGTGAATGTTCCGTCTTTCAGAGGTTCTCTGTCATCACAATTGCCCGGTGTGATTTGATAGTTGATGATTTCACCCCTGTCGTTGATAACAATATGTAGTTTGAATCCATAAAACCAACCCATGGTGCTTTTGCCTTTTTGAGCCCATCCCCTCATTGTCCTATGCCCATGAGCTCGTTTGATATGACAAGCCTTCAGTGGGGTGGAATCGATGAAAGAGATGCCTGTACATTGACCCAAACAACACATATTGAGAAATGCTATCAGCTTGAAACCTACCCTGCTTTGCAGCTCCACAAAGCGATTATAAGAGACAAGATGTGGGAACTCGGATCGACAAGAATGGGTGATGTATTGAAGATAAAAAGCTTTCAAATCTCGGTATCTTGACAGATGAAAAAGGATCAGGATGGTCATGACCTCACTGTCCGACATCTTAAACTTTCTATTCCTGCGTTTTTTGTCTGCCTCTTCGAGGGTCTTTTTCTTGATTGCTTCATCAAAAAGCTTGGAGAAATCATCTATGATGCAAAAAACATCAACTATATTTGTCTTCATAAAGTAGCGTTTTATTTGTTCGTATCTTATTGATTATCAACAGCTAAGATACAAATAATTCGCTACTTTTTCAAGCATAATGCCCACGTTCTTTGGGCGTTTAACCCTAATCAGAAAACAAATCCATTGGCTTTTTCTTACGTCGAACTGACGTTAAAAAAGGACTGCACCCAAAACTTATTGGATGCAGCCCCCATATACTAAGAAGATGGAGCTCGAGAGTCTCCGATCAGATTGTTTGCTCGATATTCCAAACAAAGGCGCGAAGTCCCTGATCCGGAGTAGCGGCGTCAAGGATACGCAGAGCGTCCATTATGGTTTTCATTTTCTCGGAAGGACAAACGACCATGAGGGCGCCATTGAGCGTAGGCCATGCGTGAGTGCCCAAGTGAGGCTCACCCGTATCGCTACCGCAACCGCGGACAGTCTCCCAATAGGTATATCCTCTGAGGTTGTATCGGCTGAGCAATCGAATGATAATATCGTGGTAGGCCTGATTATAGGTGATGAAAATCATTTTCTGTTCCATACTCTGCTCTTATTTTCTTTTTTTGCATACTTCTTGGCCAGTAGTCTACGCTGTCTCCTCATCCCGTTCGAGGCAAATACGGCATAAACGGTAGGGACGATAATGAGCGTAATCAGTGTGGAGACGGACAGCCCCCATGCCACAGTAACCCCCATCGGCTGCCATAGTTCGGATCCTTCTCCGATTCCGATAGCCATAGGTACCATACCCAATATGGTAGTCAGAGTAGTCATAAGCACCGGGCGCAAACGTGAGCGGCCGGCTTGTACTACGGCAGAGAGAATGCCCATACCGCGTTCGCAACACAGACGAGTGTAATCGATGAGCACAATACCGTTCTTCACCACGATACCCATCAGCATAATCAGACCGATAAAGGACATAGCGCTGAAAGTGGTATTGGTAATGATAAGACCGGCTATGACACCTGTGAAAGCAAACGGTATGGAAAACATGATCACAAACGGATCGACGAGACTCTCGAACTGTGCTGCCATGACGATAAACACGAGTATCACGATCAGCAGCATAAGAGTGCTCAAGTCTGCAAATGTCTTCTGCTGGTCCTCGTATGTACCACTGATTTTGTAGTCAATCCCGTCGGGAATCTCCAGTTGAGCAATCTTTTCTTTGGCCACTTCGACCAAATCGCTCAATGCAGCTCCTTTGACAGCCGTGGAAGCTACGATAACGACACGCTGACGATCCTTTCGTTCAATGGTGGGAGGAGTGTACAGCTCTTCTATTTTACCCAGCTCTCCCAGACGAACACCTTTGCCCTGAGGCGTATAAATGAGGATATTTTCCAAGTCCCTCAATGATCGCCTGAACTCAGGGGCCAAGCGCACGCGAATATCGTACTCGTCGCCTTCTTCGCGATAGGTAGATGCCACCCTGCCATTGACGCGGTTGCGCAGGAACATGGCAGCCGTGGTACTGTTCAGCCCGTTCTCGGCCAATTTGGTACGATCAAATACGAATTGATACTCCGGTACGTAGTCTTTTCGGCTGATTGTCGCTTGGGCACATCTGGCATCCTCTTTCATCAGACGACTGAATCTCTCTGCGAGATCGCCCGTTTTATTGAAGTCGTAACCGTATATATCCAGATTTACTGTGGGTTGTCCGCCCATACCGCCACCGCTTCCGCCCGGAGTAACCTTATAACTGTGAATCTCAGGATAATCATCCAGCATGATACGTATCTGGTCGGCCACTTCGTTCATGGAGCGTTTTCTCTCGTTGCGTCCGGTAAGACCGATATGGAAAGTGATGATATTCGTACCATTGTCCTGCATGGCGGCAAACATGCTGGAAGCCTCGGCCTGACCGACACTAAAGCTCGTTCTGTCGATTTCCGGTATTTCTTTCTCCCAACTGTCGATCATACGAAGAGCAAAGGCTCGTGGCAGATTGACTCCCGTGCCCACCGGATATTCTGCCTGAATTTGGATATAGCCATTGTCGGACTGAGGGAAGAATTCGGTTTTGAGCAGTGGTGTCATCATCAGACTTGCTGCAAAAATGATAAAAGCACTGACTATCGTAACGGTTCTGTGTCTCACGGTCCAATTCAGGAAACGCTCATATGCTCGATCTACAGAATCAAGAAAGCGTTCGATCGGGGCAAAGAGCTTTTGTTGCAGCCGTCCTTGCTTTTTGTCGCGCTGAAGCAACTGCGAACAGAGCATCGGCGTCAGACTGAGAGCAGCTACCGTAGAGATAATCATGATAATACTCACGATCCAACCCAACTGACGGAAAAGAATACCCGTAAGCCCCTGAATCATCGTCAATGGGAGGAATACAGCCAGCATCGTCAGCGTGGAAGCTATAACGGAGATCCCCACTTCGTTCGTGCCGTATATGGCAGCCTGCTTGGGATAGCTGCCCCGTTCAATATGTGTCGTTACGTTTTCGAGCACTACAATGGCATCGTCCACTACCATACCGATAGCGATAGAGAGGGAGCTGAGAGAAATGATATTCAACGTATTGCCTGTAGCCATCAGGTAGATAAAGGAGGCAACCAGTGAAATAGGGATCGTCAGACCGATGATAAATGTGGCACGCCATCGTCCGAGGAAAAACAGAACCACAAGAATAACGATGACGAACGTAATAGCAATCGTATCGCGCAGACTATTGATCGTATTGACGATGTTGTCCGAAGTATCGAAAATGGTACCCAGTTTCACATCCGAAGGGAGCGAAGCCTGTATCTCGGGCAGAGCATCGCGGACAGCACGGGAGATAGCCACCGAATTGGCTCCGGACTGTTTGTTGATCATAATCATAGCCCCACGCACATTATTGTTGTAGCTCTCCTGTTCATTTTCGGCATGTGTATCCTCCACACGAGCCACATCGCTCAGATAGACGTTGCGACCGCCCACGCTGGCCACTACGATTTGGTTTAGCTGACGTGCATCGGCAAACTCGCCCTGTATGCGGATCGAACTCGTCTTATTGCCCAAATCGATCAGACCGGCCGGTACATTCTTGTTCTCGGCCGATATGATTTGGCTCACAGCTTCTACAGTCAGGTTGTATGCTTCCAGTTTGGCCGGATCGCAATACACTTGTATTTCCCGCTTCACAGTACCCATAATGCTCACCGCACCTACGCCATCAAGGCGTGCCAGAGCATTCGTGACCTTGTCTTCGAGGATCTTCGACAGGGCCATCGTACTCTCTTTGGCCTGCACGGATAGCATGGTGATAGGAATATCGTCAGTACCGAACTTGAAGATCATCGGTTTGTTCACATCATCGGGCAGGAAGTTGGAGACGGCATCGAGCTTGTCGCGGACATCATTGGTAGCCACTTCGATGTCCACACCCTCATTGAATTGGAGCGTAATGACGGAAGCATTCTCCCGACTCTTCGAGGTAATGTGCTTGAGATTGCTAACCCCGTTAAGCGTATTCTCCAAGACCTTCGTAACGTTGTTCTCTATGTCCGATGCACTGGCTCCGGCATAGGAGGTCACGACCATGATATTGCTCGTCTCAATCTTGGGATACAAGTCGATAGAAAGACGACTCAGTGAGAATAGCCCGAAAATAGCTATCGCCACGAATATCAATATGGTTGTGACCGGCTTTTTTACAGCCGATTCGTATATACTCATAGTTTGCTTTGTTCTTTAATTCTGACGGACTGGCCATCCATAAGGTTGTTCATGCCGGCTGTAACCACTGTCTCGCCCACATTGAGACCTTCGATGATCTCATAGCTATCGTTTTGTCTGGCTCCGACTTTCACCATGCGGCGGACAGCCTTACCATTTTCCACTACAAAGACAAAGAATTCCCCACTGCCTACCTGTTTTACCACGGCCAAATCTTCTACCATAACGGCCGATTTGTGGCCAAAATCGAGATTTACTCGGGCATACATACCCGGCCGAAGCAGTTGATCCCTATTAGCAATCTGTATCTCCACACCGATCGTATGCGTAGAAGCATCCACGGCGGGATAGACCAGGGAGATTTTGCCTTCGAAGGTTTGTCCCTGAAGGGCATCTACCGTAATAGTGGCAGGCATACCCTTTTTCAGGCGAGAGAAATACTGTTCGGAGACGTCGATGCGGAGCTTTACGGGAGCTATCCGTTCTACCACATAGATAGGTTTCGTGGGAGAAGCCATATCGCCACTATCATAATTGCGTGCGGTAATCACACCGGATATAGGACTTCGGAGCACGGTGTTCTCCAGCAGATTGTTGTAAGTAGTCTCGGCCACGTCGAGCTGCGTCTTGAGCGCATCCCACTGCTGTTTGGCTATGCCACCTATTTTGTACAGCTCATCCATACGCTGGAAATTGGTGCGCGTATTCTCCAGCTGTACTTTGGCCTGAGTCAGTTGGCTCCGATCCAACTCGGCGAGCACCTGTCCGCGCCCCACTCGATCACCTACTTCGGCCGTAAGGCGTACGATTCTATTGCCCATCTGAGGGGTAATGTTGTTGGTCACTTCGGCCCGAACGGTAGCTGTGAAACTCAGTACCTCATTCAGCGTGTCGGTCTTCACTATAGTCGTCTCCACCAATTTGGCTGCCATAGCTGCCGAATCAGCAGCAGACGGCCGGCTCTCTTTCTTGCCATTGCAGCTCGTGAGAATAAGGAACGGCAGGACTATGAGGAGGATAGCACTGCCCAGCGTATTCGATCTTTTCATATTTATCATACAAGTGTATTTTGTTATTATTTACTTTTTAAAGCTCATTGTTCGGGAATCCCCATGCCGTTCATCTTGTCCAATTCGGCTTTTGCAGTCATAAAGTCGAATATGGCCTGATTATAATTGAGTCGAGCCTGCAAAAGAGCCACATCGGCATCGTTGAGCTCGACGAGAGTGCCTTCGCCTGTCTGATAGCGTTTCTCTGCTATCTGATAGCCCTTTTCTGCACTTCGGACAGCCTCTTGCGAGGCTACAAATCTCTGCATACAGGTACGCAGACGGTCATTTTGGTTCTTGATTCCCATTCGGATGGATTGCTCTATGTGGCGTCGTTGCAGATCGATCTGACGGATCGATAAAGCACTTTGCTTCACGTTGTACAGACGTTTGCCTCCATTGAATATAGGAATGTTCAGACTGAGCGATATGGTGGAGAAAGGCGTCCAGCGTTGCCCCTCGCCCCAGAATTTGAAGTCGTTGCTGTTGAGCGAATAGGTGTACTGCCCTCCCAGATTGAGTGTAGGCAGGAAGCTGTACTTATTCAGCTTGTCTGCACTGACAGCCAGACGACGCTGTATATCGAGCTGACGCAGGGAGGAGTTGTTGGAAATAAGCGTATCGGCGGCAAAATAGCCGGTATAGACTTGTTCTTTATAGTCGGACAATGAACCGGAGAGTCTGATCGGAGTTTCCACTTCCATGCTCATCAGTACCTTGAGCTGCCAGAGAGCAAGGGCTACGGAGTTCTGCGCTTGCAAGAGGTTAGGCTCGATGTTGCGTACCTGTACATTGGCTCGAATCTTATCATACTCGGCCACAAGTCCACGATCGAACTTGTCGGATATGTTCTTATAATTGGCCAGAGCATTGTCATAGCTGCGCTTGAATACGCCATAAGAGTCCTCGGCCAACAATACACTGAGGTAAGCCTTCTTCACCTCTGTCACCAAATCGATTCGGGAGCTGCGAGCTTTCTCCAGAGCCAGATCGAGCTGTTCTCCGGTCATGGCAATGCTTTTCCAAAGCTGTGCCGACACCAATGGCATGGAGACGTTCACCCCTCCTTGCGTATTGTGTGTACGCCCCATTTCGATACCTTCGCTACTGCTGAAACCGGGCATATCTATATATAAGACCTGCTTCTTTAGCGTATGGCTGTAAACGCCATTCAGGTCTACTTTCGGGAAGAGATCGGCACGTGCTGCCCTACGTGCATATTCCTGTTTGCGTACATCCATATCGGCCACTTTCACTGTGGCATTCTCACTAAGAGCAATCCGAAGCACATCGGCTTCGGAGAGTACGACAGTATCCGTATCGTACAATACCGTCGTTTCGGAGGCGTTTTGTGCCACAGTCCGACTCGCCGATACAAACCAGAGTACCAACCCCACGAGGATGCAGGGCCAATGATTTGAAAACCTGTTCATAGATGCTTGTCTATATTCATCGTTTATTATGCCATCCATTTGCCAGCAAAGGGAAGAGGCCCGGCCTTACATGCTACCGTCCTATAGGATTTAGGCGGTCTCCCTTTTCGTCCGGAGATGAAAAACGGACAAATAGACTGATACAAAGAAACGATAAAAAGACCGAACCGGAGTAAACAATTCCATCTTTTTTATATATCAATAGTACATTATCGTCTTATAAGCTCCGCTACCGGCTGATAGCCGGATACTTCAAAAGCAGCACTACCATCGAATAAATCCACCTCTCAAGATGCCGTAACGAGGACTGAAAACAGTAATCCCCTCCTCGATCGCACAAGAAAGAGAAAGGGGATTTGCCAAGATTGACAGCATAGCTTTTGTCCGACTATGAGTCGTCCATACAAACCGATATATGGCAATGGAGCAAAAACACCTGTTTTCTGTATTTCTGTGGAATGTAAGAATTTGACCTATAGGGCATATCATGAAGCCTTTGTCCGTTGTACCATAAAGCCTCCATACTTTATACTGTAAACCCTCTACCCTTTATACTATAAAGCCCTCCATACTTTATACTGTAAACCCTCTACCTTTTATACTATAAAGCCCCTATAATGAGACCTTTGAAAAATAAGGAGATGGAGGGAAGAGGAGTTCTTGGCATAAAAGGAGCGAGTGAAAGGGGTGGCAGTAAGGAGTGAAAGTAGTTGTAAATCCCCCCTTTGAGGAGCTACTTGTACGAGCTCCTCAAGGGTGGTTATGCCTTATCCTACGGATGAGGACATAATTATCCCCGGGGTTCTGTATAAATTAAAGGCGATGCTTTCAAGAATGTTTTGAGTATGGGTCTTGGCAAGTCCCCGGTATCGACATCGTCCGCCATGAAACCACCGGCGAATACTGCCAAAGGTGCGTTCGATGGTGCTCCGTATCGGACCGATTGCTTTGTTTCGTTGCTTCTCTTCCTCGGTCAATGCCCTGTTGCATTGTGCCTTGTGCATGATGCCGTCTTGAAGGTGATGGGTTTGCAGGTAGGAACGATTTTCCCCGCAAGCATATCCTTTGTCCGCCAAGACGGCTGTGCCTTGAGGTATGTTTGCACCCTCCAATAGCGGAATAAACTCCTTTGTGTCACTGCGGTTCGCTGCTGTCGTTATCACCTTTTGAACAATGCCTTGAACATTGGTCAGACAATGCTTTTTGTATCCGTAGTGATAACGCTTTTGTTTGTACACCCAACGGGCTTCTTCATCCGTCCCTTTACGTTGACGGACAACCTGTTTTTGATAATCCTCCTCTGCCTCTTTTTCCGCCTCGCTCCGATTGTCTTCTCTGTCGTCTGCGACTTCAATCGTAATGCTTCCGTTGGGTTTATGCGGCGTCTCCACAAGGCTTGCATCCACAAGCACCCCTTCCCTGACCGAAATGTGATGGCGGGAAAGTTGTTTGTTAAACTGCGCCAATAGTTTGTCCATGAGACCCAACTCTGTCAGTGCCGAACGAAATCGACTGATGGTGCTGTGGTCGGGAGATACCTCTTCCATCTTCAGCCCCAAGAATCGGGAAAAGGTGATTGAATCATTGATGCGCTCCTCCAAAGCACAATCACTGAGGTTGTACCATGTCTCCAAAAGCAACATCTTGAATAAGAGAATCACGTCATAAGCCGGGGCGCCGATGGCATTTTGTCGCTTCGTGTATTTCTTGTTGATCAGCGTCCTGATCGGACGCCAATCGATAAGCGTGTCAACCTGATTGAGGAAGTCGTTTTGTGCTTTGCGATAACGCTTTGAAAGGAGTGCGTCTGCAAATGTTACATGCTCATCGGTATTCTTGGATTGGTATGCCATGGGAGGAATATTATGCTGTTTTTAATGCTCAAATATACAAAATAACTCCCTATTATACAATGAATTAATAAACAAAATACACACCAATCGCCGTGCAAAGGTCTCATACTTTATACTATAAAGCCTCCATACTTTATACTATAAAGCCCCCACCCTTTATACTATGAAGTCTTTTCCCTTGATACTGCACCTCCAAAGGATATTCTCCAAGAGTCCCTATAGAGGAATCCTCAGGTAGCCTTCTCGTGGTTGCCCTATGCCATCGAGTTTACTACAGATGAAAAGGGTGTGCCAAAATCGTCTTTTGATTGCGATTTCAACACACCCTTCCGGCTTATTGTCCGGAGGAAAAATTCCGGCTTATTTTATTTGGCTGCGGGGATATGCTTCAGCATATCTACCAAGTGATCCCACCAAAGCTGAACCGTCTTGATTTCGATCTTCTCTACGGGAGAGTGCACATCTCGGAGGGTAGGGCCGAATGAAACCATATCGAGATAGGGGTATTTATCCAGGAAGAGCCCACACTCCAAACCTGCGTGGATTGCTTTTATAGCAGGTTTACGACCGAAAATGCGCTCATACGACTCGGATGCCGCTTTCAAAATCGGCGAATCGGGATTGGGTTTCCATCCGGGGTACGGATCGCGGAAGCTGATTTTAGCACCGGCAAGCTCGAATACGGATGCCACTGTATTGGCTATATCGCTGATAAGAGACGATGTCGAGCTTCTTTGGCTGGTCTCCACGTAGATCTTATCATCTTCTTTCATCTTCACGGAAGCCAAGTTTGAAGACGTTTCCACCAAACCTTCGATGTCATGGCTCATACCGTAGACGCCGTGAGGGCAAGCATACAGGGCGCGAACAAGACGACGCTTCGTGTCACAATCGATACGATATGCAGGCTTTCCTACCGATTTCATTTCGAGCTTCACACCCGGATCTACACGCTTGAGTTCGTCCTCCACTGCAGCAGCGAGTTCGTTCAAGATAACTCGTGCACGCTCTTTCTGATCAGCCTTCAGACCGATAACGGCATGAGCTTCGCGCGGAATGGCATTGTGCAGGTTTCCTCCCTGGAAAGAGCAGAGCTTCCAATCCAATTCGTGCTCAAGAGCATAGAGATAGCGAGTCAGGATCTTGTTGGCATTGCCGAGACCGATGTGAATCTCTCCTCCGGAGTGACCGCCTTTGAGACCGCTGACCTTTACCTCGAAATAGAGATAGTCGTCTGTCGCTTCGCGCTTTTCGTAGGCAAATTCGGCCATGGTTCCCATACCTCCGGCGCACCCGATGAAGAGCTCTCCTTCATCTTCGCTGTCGAGGTTGAGCAGGATCTTTCCATTGAAAAATCCGGGCTTTAGGTTCATCGCACCGGTCATACCCGTCTCTTCGTCCATCGTGAAGAGGCATTCGATCGGGCCGTGTTCTATGTCGTCAGAATCCAGAATAGCCAATTCGGCAGCACAACCGATACCGTTGTCGGCACCGAGTGTAGTACCATCGGCATGCAACCATTCACCATCGATGATGGTACGGATAGGGTCGTTCTCGAAGTCATGAACCTTATCGGCATTCTTCTCGCATACCATATCCATATGGCTCTGAAGGATGACCGTTTCGAGGTGTTCGTATCCGGGTGTTGCCGGTTTCTCTATTACGAGATTGCCTACCTCGTCTGTACGATATTTGAGGTTGCGATCTTCTGCAAATTTCACAAGGTAAGCCAGGATCTTCTCTTCTTTCTTGGAAGGACGTGGCACTTGAGTGATTTCGTGGAAAAACTTCCACACTTTTGTGGGTTTGAGATCTGTAATGTTCATTGTTATTACTATGAGTTATTAATTGTGCTTCTCTGTGGGTAAGAAAATCTTACCTTTGTATTCCGCAAATATAGCAATAAATGACTACAATTTTTTTGGCTTCTCTTCTGTTGGTCGGACTGGCTTTTGTCCTGCTGGGCATACGTGTGTTTTTCTGTCGTGGCGGGAAGTTTCCCCAGACCCATGTAGGCAGCAACAAGGCAATGCAAGACAGAGGAATCGGCTGCCATACGGCACAACATTTCGAAGCCCAACATCACCGCAATCTCGAAGATCGAATCAAAGAACTCGAATAATAACGAAACAAAAAAACATATCCCATTCACAAATGAAACAGATCCATTATGTCATCGAGGCTGTACTGGCCGTTGCCATCATCATCCTCTTCATTATGATGCCGCGTTCATCCGCATCAAAAGCCAAGACAACAAATCATAAGGCAGAACAAGCTGCCGCCACTCTGCCTATAGCTTTCGTAAGGATGGACAGCCTGGCCTCGCAATATGAATACTTTCGGGACATGAACAAACAACTTGCGGCCGAAGCTGAGCAGAACCAAAGAACCTTGGCTACCAAGATGACTGCCATGCAGAAAGCTGCGGAGGATTTCCAACGCCGTCTTCGGACGAATGCATTCACCAGCGAAGATGCTGCACGAGTGGAACAGGAGAAAATTCTGAAAATGCAAGAAGAAGGCCAAAGATTGGAACTCAGCATGACACAAGCTTTGGCCAACAAACAGGCGGAAGCCAATGAGAAAATGTACCGGATAGTACGCGAGCAAGTCAGCGAAATGAATAAGGACGGTAAATACCGCTATATACTTACCAACGTTGGTCTTGAAAACTTGCTGTATGCTGACAGCACGTTGGACATCACCGATGATGTGGTGAAGTTCTTAAACGATCACTATCGCAAAGAAATCAAGGGCAAAACCACAGCAGAATAACGAGAGAAAATACTCTCGTTACACCTTCATTGGAGCTGCGCCGAAACTTCCATTTCGGCGCAGCTTTTTTTGTTTTTTGATCGGGAAGATACGCCTGTCTCTGTCGAATCCTCGTTAGAATGCTTCCTATACGATCGGACAATCATCTGCCGGAGCGTCCGAGCAGCGTATATGGAGCTTTTAGAATTCGACGAGGAGACGCAGGTTGAATTGGCGGCGTGTCAGGTAGTTCGGTACGGCGTATTGCTGTTGGTAGGCATCCGACACCCAGTAGTAAGAATTGACATTGGTCATGTCGAACAGATTGAAGAGGTCAGCCCCTATGTAGGCCCCTTTTACTCTCATTAGCCATTTGCTTCGGCCGGCAAAGGAGTCGTCCGGGTCGAGCCATTTGTACATTACCCCCAGATCGACACGCTTATAGGCCGGTGCGGTAAAGGCCGGCGAGCTAAGCCCTTTGCTCGGATTGAGCTGGGGCAATCCTCCGCTTAGTGCAGCCCGCAGAGTGGCTGTGATGCGTTTATTGCCCGGCACGTACTCTTGAAGGAAGAAGGAGAAATTGTAAGTGGGTGCGTTCATCAGTGGTAAAGAAC
Source organism: Porphyromonas gingivalis ATCC 33277 (assembly GCF_000010505.1). Lineage (GTDB taxonomy): Bacteria > Bacteroidota > Bacteroidia > Bacteroidales > Porphyromonadaceae > Porphyromonas > Porphyromonas gingivalis. The sequence continues at coordinate 1,602,209 of NC_010729.1, forward strand.
CGTAGCCATCCAGTTTCTGACGGGCTTTTATAATGGAAGCCGTCAGCCACGAATCCACTCCGGGTACCAGTTCGCCGAAGAGCTTGAGATCGATACCCGCAGCATAACCCGAACCGATGTTTTCGCCCAGATAGCGGATCTTCACGTTCTCTATTATATACGGGTTGATGTTGAACAGGCTCTTGTAGTAAGCCTCTGCCGTAAACTTGTATTTTCGCCCCCCCATTTCGAAGGTATAGTCTGCTCCTGCGAGAATGTGAAAAGCTCCCTGAGAGCGGATCTTCTCGTTGAGGACAACCACGTTATTGCCTTCGGCATCCTTATACGTCAGCCTTAGCTCTTTGTAAAACGGTGCCTGATAATAAAGTCCGGCGGCTGCACGCAGTACCAAAGCCGGGTTGCTTTCGGGAGAATAACCCATGCTGATACGTGGGCTGACGAGCAACTCCTTGTTGAAGCTCCACCACGAAGCTCTGATACCCGGAATGAGAGAAAATGTACCTCCTCCCATGCTGAAGTTGAATCGATCCTGTACGAATGCCGACAAGCGCGTTCCCCTCATCTGCGTATCGGCATATAGGTTATTGTACATCAGCAATACGGTCTCCGAGTGAGGTAGGTTGTATCCTACCGAATCCCTCCGTTCCCATTCGCTGATATGGTCGGCTATTTTCTCCATCTGTGCCGATACGCCAGCTTGCAGGCGATGCTTCTCGTTCAGCTTTATCTCCCCTCTGTAACCCATGTTCAGCACGCGGTAGTTCAGCCTGTTGCGCGCATGCTCGTGATTGCGCCCGATGCCCAAGCCGTTGGAGTTCTCTGAGCCCGAAGCCATCGAAGCAGTTCCGTCCGCCCCCAGCTGCACATCGTTCAGAAAGTATTCTCCCTGAATATCGTAGGTCTCCCGTTCGTTACTGTTGAAGGCCGAAAGCGTAACCGTATGCCGCTGTTTGTCGTCCGGCACGAAGTTCATGCTGAAGGCACCGAAGTAGGTCAGGAAACGATCTTGTTCCTGACCGTCGAAAAAGATCTTCAACTTTTTGGCATCGCTCTGTGTACCGAAGCTCGTCTCACGGGTCTGAGGGACAAACTTGTAGCGAGTTTGCGAGATATTGCCGAGGAAACTAACCGACAGCTTGGGGCTGAAACGGTACGTCATGAATGTCTGTCCGTCCGCATAGATCGGATCGTATTCGGCTTTCGTGTCCGTAGTGCCCAAGAGCGATTTGGCACTCTTGTAGCGTACACCCGTGATTTGGCTGAAGGCTCCGGCACTGCTGCCATAGTAGGCACTCGATTGTAGCATGCCGAGGAGTACCGCTCCTTCCTTCTCCTGCGGTTGCTTGTAGCGAATATCCAGTACGGAGGACATCTTGTCGCCATAGTCGGCCGTGAACCCTCCGGCGGAGAACTGTACGGATTGTGTCAGATCCGGATTGACGAAGCTCAGACCTTCCTGCTGTGCAGAGCGAACCAGCAGCGGGCGATAAACCTCCACTCCGTTTACATAGACCATATTCTCATCGTAGCTTCCTCCGCGAACCGAGTATTGCGAGCTTAGCTCATTGTTCTGCGTTACTCCTGCGTAGGTACTGATGAGTGATTCCACCCCTCCCGTAGGCCCTGCATTGACACGAAGGTCTCGGGTATTGACGCGCTCCATCGTGTTGAGTCTGCGTTTTGTGGCCTGTACCGTCACGCTCGAAAGCTCCATCTCGGCCTCTGCCAAACGAACATTCAGCCGAGTGTCCTTGGTCAGAGACGGAAAGCTGCGACTTACCCCTTGGTACCCCATGGAGCTGAACTCAATCGTGATGCTGTCCGTCGTGGCCTTCATCCGAAACTCATAGTATCCTTTCAGATTCGTCGTTGCACCTGTCCCCGTACCACGCACTTTGACTCCGGCGAACGGGATCGGCTTTTCCCCACGGTCGAGCACATAGCCCGATACCCTGACGCTTTGTGCCATAGCTGCCTGAGAGCATAGCAGGCTGCATAGCAGGATGAATGACAATCTGTATATACCGTTGAGCTTTATATGTTTGTTCTTTCGGGGAATAGCTTCCTTCATGATCTATTAACGTATTTGAGGGAGAAAATCGTTTGTCTCTTTCTCTCCTTTTCCCGGCTTAATGAGCCAAAATCCAATGGAACAAAAGTAATATCTAAAGAGATTCGAAAACAACGATCCCTGAAAAACTTCAGTCGTATGTGCCATGATACTACAAGAAAAAGGCTTGATAAAGAAGTTTTTGGATCAGATAGAGAAGCCGTCGAGAGCAATGTGTGCCCATACCGACGATTTCGGCAAGCATTGTTCAGGTGCAGGATTCTCTGCAAATACGAGAATGGCAAAAGCATCAGCCCAAAGGCAAATAGAAAAATCTGTGTGTGGGTGGGTGGGGGGAATGTGAAGAAAGAAGAAGAATCGACTTTGGGGAATTACAAGACCTGTAATTTTAGATGCCCCCTTATCGCTTTCGAAGTTGAGCGGAAGACGGGACTCGAACCCGCGACCCTAACCTTGGCAAGGTTATGCTCTACCAACTGAGCTACTTCCGCAGTCTATCCCGAAATGGAACTTCGGTAGAAAAAGAAAACGAAACCATGTACCCGGAGCGGGACTTGAACCCGCACAGCCGATAATGGCCAAAGGATTTTAAGTCCTTCGTGTCTACCATTCCACCATCCGGGCCCTTGATTTCAATAAGAGCGGAAGACGGGGCTCAAACCCGCGACCCTCAGCTTGGAAGGCTGATGCTCTATCGACTGAGCTACTTCCGCGACCTTAACGCTTGTCTTTACAAAAGTGAAGAGTGGGCAGTGATGGATTCGAACCACCGAAGGCGTAAGCCAGCTGAGTTACAGTCAGCCCCATTTGGCCACTCTGGTAACTGCCCATTGTTCTTTTGCGATTGCAAAGGTAGAAACAAAATCCAATTATACAACAGTTCGCTCGGCAATTTTTTCTGCCATCTCTTTACGAACCGGAAAAACATCATCCATGGGGCCAAAAGATATGGTTCGAGAATTTTTTTATTTTGGTTCGGGAAGTAAAAAATTCTCGCACCAAAACGAGAAAAAACTCGTTCGACTTTTTCCAATTTTACGAGCCGCAATCGGAGAGACTCCGGTGCGTAAATTTTCAACCGATGGTTTGTATCGATAGAACAAAATCAGAATCATTTGCCCATCTTTCGGCCTGATGGGATTATGCATGGAGAGAGGACAATCGTTAGCTTTGCAGTCCAATCGAAACAGACCTTATATGATACGCATCATACAACCGATCATACGAAGCGAGCGAAGACGCAAATTGGGACGCGAATACTTCATTCTTCACCGCAAGTTGTCGGACTGCTTTTCTTCGATCAAATGGGCTTTACCAGCGAAGGGGGACAATTCTCATGGCTGTTCCTATCCGGTCATGGAGCATCGGTCGCTCATTATGCGCCGGCTGAAGGATGTGGATATGTACCTGCAAGAGAACAAACGAACCAATCTGCGACTGGCCATCTCCAAGCTGCACGGTATGATCATACGTCCCGGAGAGACCTTCTCCGTCTGGCGTCATGTCGGTCGTCCGACTGCTCGCAAGGGGTACCTCGAAGGTCTGGTATTGAGTCAGGGGAAGATCGGCAAAGGAGTGGGAGGCGGTCTCTGCCAGCTTGGCAACCTGCTCTTTTGGATGTTTGCCCATACGCCGCTGTCCATAGTCGAGCGACACCGGCACAGCTTCGATGTTTTTCCTGACATAAATCGCAGTATTCCGTTCGGAGCAGGAGCTACGCTTTCGTATAACTATATCGACCTTCGGGTCAGGAACAATACGCCGCACACCTACAGGCTGGAACTCTGGCTGGACGATACGCACCTGAACGGACGGATCAGCTCCGATACGGAGCAGAGGGATCGCTATCGCATCGAGGAGACGGGTCACCGCATAGAGCATCAGAGTTGGGGTGGCTATACGCGACACAATAAGCTGGTACGTATCGTCACTCGTGCCGATGGCAGCGAATATACCGAGCCGTTTGTGGAGAATCATGCCATCATGATGTACAATCCTTTGCTCTCCCCTCCCCAAAATGGTGCAAGCACCTCTTTCCAAAGGTGATCTCGGCAGTTCCTCTCTTTGGCTCTTTTTCGGAGAGGGACTGAGAATAAAGCATATATTTGTACGGAATTAGAATAAAAACCACAATCCTCATAATTTACAGTTCCCTATGAGATACGGATTTATGAAGGTCGCAGCAGCTGTTCCTTTTGTGAAAGTGGCCGATTGCGAATACAATATCGAGCGGATCGACCGCATGGTACACGAGGCCGATACCAAAGGTGTAGAGATAATGACGTTCCCCGAATTGAGCATAACGGGCTATTCATGCGGTGACTTGTTTTTCCAGCCTTTCCTACAAGAACGAGCCAACGAAGCCTTGTGCCGATTGGTGGAGCAAACTGCCAATACGACTGTCATGGTGATAGTGGGGATGCCGCTGCGCGTGGAAGAAAAGCTGTTCAACTCGGCTGTGGTATTCCAGCAGGGAAAGATACTCGGTGCCATCCCCAAAACTTACCTGCCGAACTATCGCGAATTTCAGGAGGCTCGCTGGTTCTCACCGGCTCATACCCTGCAGTACTCGACCATCAGTATCGGTCAGCACAGCGTACCCATCGGGCGGAACCTCATATTCAAATGTGGCACCGTGGGTGTCGGCATAGAGATTTGTGAGGATATGTGGACGCCTTTCACTCCGGGTACACGTCTCTGCCTATATGGAGCAGAGGTGATCTTCAACCTCTCCTCCAGCAATGAAAATGCAGGCAAACATTCTTACTTGAGATCGCTTATCAGCGGCCTTTCTTCACAGGGCATCTGTGCTTATGTATATGCCAGCAGCGGATACGGCGAAAGCTCCACGGATATCGTCTTCACCGGCAAAGCCTTTATTGCCGAGGCCGGAGAGATCGTGGAGGAGATGGAACGATTCCGCTATGAGGAAAGGATGATCATCAGCGATATAGATGTTTCGCGTATTCAGACGGAGCGGCTTATCAATAGCAGCTTCAAGGCTGCCGTTACCTTCCACACCCATGACGAAAAGTTCAATCAGCTGCCCTTCAAACTACGTAGCCGGCAGGAGTCTCTCCCGATGACGCGCCGTGTGGATCGCAACCCCTTCATGCCGGAGGACAAGGATCGCAAGGAGCGTTCGCGCGAGATGATCAATATCCAAGTGTGCGGTCTCATGCAACGCCTGCTACACATGGGTGCGGAGCACGCCGTAATCGGGATTTCGGGCGGACTCGACTCTGCACTGGCACTGATCGTCTGTGCACAGGCATTCGACCGGCTGGATTTGCCCCGTAAGAACATCATTGCCGTTACGATGCCGGGGTTCGGAACTTCCGATCGTACTTATCGGAACGCCTTTGCTCTGATGGAGGCCATCGGCGTGACGATCAAAGAGATAGACATCAAGGAGGCTTGTCTCCGACACTTCGAAGCCATAGGACATAATCCGGAGGTGCAGGATACGACCTTCGAGAATACGCAAGCTCGCGAGCGGACACAGATACTGATGAATCTGGCCAATATATACAACGCTCCAGTTATAGGCACGGGTGATCTGTCCGAACTGGCTCTCGGATGGGTAACGTACAATGGCGATCATATGTCCATGTATGCCGTCAATGCAGGGATAGCCAAGACTACGGTACAGATTCTCGTCGATCATATAGCGCATAGAGGCTGGCTGGATGAGGCAGCTTCGGCTGTTTTGCTGGACATCGTCCGTACTCCCATCAGTCCCGAGCTCAAGCCTGTGGGACAGGATGGAAATATCAGCCAGAAGACGGAAGATCTGGTCGGGCCATACGAATTGCACGACTTCTTCATCTACCATTTCCTCCACAATGAATACAAGCCCTCGAAGATCTACTACCTCGCCGGTGTAGCTTTCAAGGGGATCTATACCAAGGCGGAGATCAAGAAATGGATGATGGTATTCTTCCGTCGTTTCTTCGCTCAGCAGTACAAACGTAATTGTATGCCGGATGGGCCAAAAGTAAGCTGCATCAGTCTGTCGCCCCGCGGAGCATGGCGTATGGCCAGCGATGCCAGCAGTGCGCTCTGGTTAGACGAAATAGCCAAGTTCGAAACGGATTGATCTTTTGGAGACCTTTGCACGGCGATTGGTGTGTATTTTGTTTGTTAATTCATTGTATAATAGGGAGTTATTTTGTATATTTGAGCATTAAAAACAGCATAATATTCCTCCCATGGCATACCAATCCAAGAATACCGATGAGCATGTAACATTTGCAGACGCACTCCTTTCAAAGCGTTATCGCAAAGCACAAAACGACTTCCTCAATCAGGTTGACACGCTTATCGATTGGCGTCCGATCAGGACGCTGATCAACAAGAAATACACGAAGCGACAAAATGCCATCGGTGCCCCGGCTTATGACGTGATTCTCTTATTCAAGATGTTGCTTTTGGAGACATGGTACAACCTCAGTGATTGTGCTCTGGAGGAGCGCATCAATGATTCAATCACCTTTTCCCGATTCTTGGGGCTGAAGATGGAAGAGGTATCTCCCGACCACAGCACCATCAGTCGATTTCGTTCGGCACTGACAGAGTTGGGTCTCATGGACAAACTATTGGCGCAGTTTAACAAACAACTTTCGCGCCATCACATTTCGGTCAGGGAAGGGGTGCTTGTCGATGCAAGCCTTGTGGAGACGCCGCATAAACCCAACGGAAGCATTACGATTGAAGTCGCAGACGACAGGCAAGACAATCGGAGCGAGGCGGAAAAAGAGGCAGAGGAGGATTATCAAAAACAGGTTGTCCGCCGGCGTAAAGGGACGGATGAAGAAGCCCGTTGGGTGTACAAACAAAAGCGTTATCACTACGGATACAAAAAGCATTGTCTGACCAATGTTCAAGGCATTGTTCAAAAGGTGATAACGACAGCAGCGAACCGCAGTGACACGAAGGAGTTTATTCCGCTATTGCAGGGTGCAAACATACCTCAAGGTACAGCCGTCTTGGCGGACAAAGGATATGCTTGCGGGGAAAATCGTTCCTACCTGCAAACCCATCACCTTCAAGACGGCATTATGCACAAGGCACAACGCAACAGGGCATTGACCGAGGAAGAGAAGCAACGAAACAAAGCAATCGGTCCGATACGGAGCACCATCGAACGCACCTTTGGCAGTATTCGCCGGTGGTTTCATGGCGGACGATGTCGATACCGGGGACTTGCCAAGACCCATACTCAAAACATTCTTGAAAGCATCGCCTTTAATTTATACAGAACCCCGGGGATAATTATGTCCTCATCCGTAGGATAAGGCATAACCACCCTTGAGGAGCTCGTGCAAGTAGCTCCTCAAAGGGGGGATTTACAACTACTTTCACTCCTTACTGCCACCCTTTTCCCTCCCTCCGTTTTATGCCAAGAACTCCTCTTCCCTCCACCTCCTTATTTTTCAAAGGTCTCCTTTTGGAGGTATCCGCTCGGAAATAAAAAGACGGAGGCAGTGTCTTTAGTATTTGGACACTGCCTCCGTCTTTTTTCCTCCATGGAAGTGAGGAGAGAGAAGAGAATGCTGCAAGTGCGTCGGCCTTATGACCGGATTTACAAAGGCTCTCTCGAATTTACAATCGACACTCTCAACAAGAAAAAGCGACTACTTGTATTCAGCCCAACTCTTGATGCGAATATCCTCAGGGCTATGTTTGCAGAATGCCGTGATGAAGGCAGAAGCCAAACGAGCATTTGTAACCAGCGGGATATTCAGGTCGATGGCTGCACGGCGGAGTTTATAACCATTGGTCAGTTCTCCTGCGGTAAGATTCTTGTTGATATTGACCACAAGCTCGATCTCACGATTGTGAAGCAATTCCAGAGCTTGAGGCTGTCCGTTCTCGCTCGGCCAGAACACTTTGGTCGATTCGATTCCGTTCTCTCTGAGAAAATTGTGCGTTCCCTCCGTGGCATAGATCTTATACCCTTTGGCTGCAAGCATGGTCGTAGCATCGAGCATATCCACTTTTTGCTTATAGCCTCCGGTAGATAAGAGTACACTCTTCTGAGGAATGCGATAGCCCACCGAAAGCATACTCTTCAGTACAGCCTCGTCCGTATCATCCGCTATACAGCCTACCTCTCCGGTACTGGTCATATCCACACCCAAGACAGGGTCGGCCTTTTGCAAGCGGGTGAAGGAGAACTGCGAGGCCTTGATACCGACATAGTCCAGATCGAACTCGCTCTTGTTCGGCTTCTCTACCGGCAGGCCGAGCATGATACGTGTGGCCAATTCGATAAAGTTGATCTTGAGCACCTTGCTCACGAAGGGGAAGCTGCGCGAAGCACGCAGATTGCACTCGATCACCTTAATATCGTTACCCTTGGCAAGGAACTGGATATTGAAGGGGCCTGATATTTTCAGAGCTTTTGCTATCTCACGACTGATCCGTTTGATTCGGCGGACAGTCTCTACATACAATTTCTGTGCAGGGAACTGGATAGTGGCATCACCCGAGTGCACACCTGCAAATTCGATATGCTCGCTGATCGCATAGGCTATGATCTCACCATCACGCGCCACGGCATCCATCTCGACCTCCTTGGCATGCTCGATAAACTGGCTGACAACGACAGGATGTTGCTTGGACACATTGGCAGCCAATTCGAGGAAACGATGAAGTTCTTCATCATTGGAGCACACATTCATAGCTGCACCGGAAAGGACGTAACTCGGACGAACCAAAACGGGATAACCGACTTCGGCAACGAATCCATCAATGTCGTCCATCGAAGAAAGCTCCTGCCAACGGGGCTGATCGATACCCAATTTATCCAACATGGCCGAGAATTTATGACGATCCTCGGCATTGTCAATACTCTGTGCGGAAGTACCCAAGATGGGCACATGCTGTTCATCGAGACGAACTGCAAGGTTGTTCGGGATTTGTCCCCCTGTGGAAACAATAACGCCATGAGGATTTTCCAGTTCAAGAATATCCATTACGCGCTCGAATGTCAGTTCGTCGAAGTAGAGCCTGTCACTAATATCATAGTCCGTACTCACCGTCTCGGGATTATAGTTGATCATGACGGAGCGATAGCCTTCCTTACGGATGGTAGCCAGAGCATTGACACCACACCAGTCAAACTCCACCGAGCTACCGATACGGTATGCACCCGAACCGAGTACAACTACGGAACGCTTGTCGTTCTCATAGGCTACATCATGACGATCGCCACTATACGTCAGGTAGAGATAGTTCGTATGAGCAGGATACTCCGCTGCAAGCGTATCGATACGCTTGACCACCGGTAAGATTCCCAGCTCCTTTCGCATGGCACGTACCTGATTGGCTGCGCTTTCCATCGAAGTAGCATCCGGCTTGAGTACAGCACGAGCTACTTGAAAATCGGAAAACCCGCGCAATTTGGCCTCAGCCAAAAGAGCAGGTGAAAGATCTTCGAGCTTGTCGAACTCTTCCATTTCCTCTGCAAGGGTAACGATACCATAGAGTTTTTCCAGAAACCAGCGATCGATCTTAGTCAGTTCATGTATTTTATCTACCGTGTAACCTTGACGGAATGCCTTGCTTATGACGAAAATGCGTCTGTCGGTCGGCTCATTCAGAGCCTTGTCTATATTGGGAATCACGAGCTCTTTGTTCTCTACGAAACCGTGCATGCCCTGACCGATCATACGCAATCCCTTCTGGATAGCCTCCTCGAAGGTGCGACCGATGGCCATAACCTCTCCGACAGACTTCATAGAAGAACCTAATTGGCGACTTACACCGTGGAATTTACCCAAGTCCCAACGGGGAATTTTGCAGACCACATAGTCAAGAGCCGGCTCGAAGAAAGCCGAAGTAGTCTGTGTCACCGAGTTTTTGAGGTCGAACAAGCCGTAACCCAACCCTAACTTGGCAGCGACGAAAGCGAGAGGATAACCCGTTGCCTTGGATGCCAAAGCAGACGAACGGCTCAGACGAGCATTTACTTCGATGACGCGGTAGTCCTCGCTATCGGGATCGAGTGCATACTGCACATTGCATTCTCCGACAATACCGATGTGGCGAATGATCCGAATGGCCAGCTCGCGGAGTTTGTGATATTCACTGTTGGTGAGTGTCTGCGAGGGAGCGATGACGATACTCTCTCCCGTATGGATGCCGAGAGGATCGAAATTCTCCATATTGCACACGGTGATACAATTGTCGAAACGGTCGCGTACAACTTCATATTCTACCTCTTTCCAGCCTTTGAGGCTCTTCTCCACAAGAACTTGAGGGCTGAAAGAAAAAGCTTTTTCACAAAGGATATTCAGTTCGTCTTCGTCGTCGCAGAAACCGCTACCCAAACCGCCTAAGGCATAAGCAGCGCGAATAATGACGGGATAGCCCAATTCGCGAGCAGCTTTGCGCGCTTCCTCCACGCTTTCTACAGCTTGGCTCTGGATCGTTTTCACGTTGATCTCATCGAGCTTGCGAACAAAAAGTTCGCGATCCTCGGTATCCATGATAGCTTGTACAGGCGTACCGAGTACTTCTACCCCATACTTTTCCAAGACACCGCTTCGATACAATTCGACTCCACAGTTCAGAGCTGTCTGACCACCGAATGCCAAGAGAATCCCATCGGGACGTTCTTTCTCAATAACTTTCTCTACGAAATAAGGCGTTACGGGCAGGAAATATATTTCGTCGGCTATCCCTTCGGACGTTTGGACTGTGGCAATATTCGGATTGACGAGCACCGTCCTGATACCTTCTTCGCGAATGGCTTTCAACGCCTGAGAACCGGAATAATCGAATTCACCGGCTTCCCCTATTTTAAGTGCGCCCGAACCGAGCAGCAGTACCTTCTTTATTTTGCTCTTGTCTATCATATTCGTATGCTACTTTGCTTAGAGGTTTTTCAAGAATTCATCGAAAATGAACATTGTATCTACAGGGCCACCGCATGCTTCGGGATGAAACTGTGCAGAGAAGAAAGGCTTGCTCTTGTGGCGAATACCTTCGTTCGTGCCATCATTCAGGTTGATATAAAGCTCCTCCCAATCACTTCCGAGAGATGCCGGATCTACAGCAAATCCGTGATTCTGGCTCGTTATATAGCACTTATTAGTGCCTACCTCACGTACCGGCTGGTTGTGACTGCGGTGTCCGTATTTGAGCTTGAAGATGCTTGCGCCGGCAGCTTTCGCCAAAAGCTGATTGCCCATGCAAATACCGCAGATAGGTTTGTCGCCGGCCACAGCCCGACGAATATGTTCCACTGTGACGCTGCACATATTGGGGTCGCCCGGGCCGTTGCTGATGAAGAGACCGTCGTATGCTATTCGATGAAAGTCGTAATCCCATGGTACACGGTAGAGCGTTATATCTTCACGGAGAAGCGAGCGAATAATGTTGTCCTTCACTCCACAATCGACGAGTACCACCTTTTTGCTTCCAGTGCCGTAGACGATTACTTCACGACAAGAAGCCTCCGCTACCTGATTGACTGTGTAAGGATCGGCGAAGACAATGTCTTCGCCTCCTTCGAGAATTATCTTTCCTTTCATCGAACCGTGTTCGCGGAGGTGCTTGGCCAATGCCCTCGTGTCGATCCCCGTCAGACCGAATACCTGCTCACGTTTGAGCCAATCGCCAAGGCTTTCGACAGCATTCCAGTGACTATAAGAATGGGAATAGTCGGACACAACGATTCCTTCCATGTGTATTCTGTCGCTTTCCATAAAGCAAGACACGCCGTTTGGCTCAGCTGCTTTCATCGGAACGCCATAATTGCCCACCAAAGGATAGGTCATAACCATGATTTGTCCGCGATAACTCGGATCCGTCAGACTCTCCACATAGCCGGTCATAGCCGTATTGAAAACGACCTCTCCGGCCACAGCACGTTCGCAACCGAAAGAATAGCCTTCGAAACGGCTACCATCGTCCAATATCAATGTCGCTTTTCTTTGCTCTCTCATACGTTCTTAATACTCTTTCGATTCTGGAAATAATTATTTGCCATAGTCCTCTTCCATGTAGCTGATAAAAGCTTCATTTACCAAATGAGCACCTCCGGGTGTCGGATAATCGCCGGAGAAATACCAGTCTCCCGGATGATTCGGTATCGCCTGATGCAAGCCTTCCAAACTTTGATATACAATCTCCACCTTGGCACGCACGCCTTCCGGCTTCAATAGCTCTACCATCTTGGCTGAAATCTCCTCGGCCGTGAAAGGCTTATAGATAGTCTTAACGACATTTTCGACCTCCTGTCCGGAACTCAACTTCCGAAGCTCTAAAGCTTTTGCATAGGCATCGTGCAACACTTGCTCCATACCGCGCTCCTGAAGAAGTGCCACAGCGGAGCGGAAAGCGACAAATTCGCGCATCTTACGCATATCGATACCATAGTAGTCCGGATAACGAATCTGCGGAGAGCTGGAAACAATGACGATCTTCTTAGGTTGCAACCTATCCATGATACCGATGATGCTCTGCCGCAGAGTAGTCCCACGGACGATACTGTCATCGATCACGACCAAATTGTCTACGCCGGCTTGTACCGTGCCATAGGTAATATCATAGACATGAGCCGCCAAATCGTTGCGGCTATTGCCTTCCGTAATAAAAGTTCTGAGCTTGATGTCTTTGATCGCCACCTTCTCCGACCGAACCTTTCGTCCTAGAATCTCACGCAACTTGGCTTCACTCATATTCGGGTTCTCGCGAATCTCTCGAATCTTGCATTCATCCAAATAATGATCTATGCCCTCCAACATACCATAATATGCCACTTCGGCTGTATTCGGGATGAATGAAAAGACAGTATGGGAGATGTCGTAATCGATCGCTCGGAGGATGCGTTCCGAAAGCAGATACCCCAGAGCCTTTCTCTCACGATATATATCCTGATCACTGCCACGAGAGAAATAGATACGCTCGAACGAACAGGCCTGATAATTCTTAGGCTCCAAGATACGCTCGATACGAGGTTCTCCCTTGCTATTGACAAAGATAGCTTCTCCGGGTATCAACTCCCGAACGGCATCTGCCGACAGATTCATCACAGTTTGGATAACGGGACGCTCCGAGGCCGTGACCACGATCTCATCGTCTATATAATAGAATGCAGGTCGGATGCCCCAAGGATCGCGCACGGCATAGCTCTCTCCACTTCCGGTGAGGCCACACATGACATATCCGCCATCCCAGAAGGGACTACACTTCTTGAGCACATTGGACAAATCGATACGCTCTTCTATAAAATGCGTGATGTCCATTCCTTTCAGATTCTGTTCTTTCCCGATACGGAACAAACGCTCCACCTCGCGATCCAGACGATGACCGATTTGCTCCAGCAGGATATGCGTATCGGACATATTGCGCGGATGCTGTCCGACAGAGGTAATTTCGTCGAAGATGCCATCCACATTGGTCAGATTGAAATTGCCGCAAATGGACAAGCACTTGGCACGCCAGTTGCTGCGGCGTATCATCGGATGGACGAAAGTCAGACCGCTCTTTCCGGTAGTGCTGTAGCGCAAGTGTCCCATGTAGCACTCTCCGGCATACGGTATCTGAGAGGCAGCAAATTCGGCATCGCCCAACTCTTCTCGAGAATAAGCCTGAAAATCCTTGTGTACCGAGTCGAATATCTCCGAGATGGCATTTGCCCCAAGTGCTCTTTCTCTGAAGAGGTATTCTTCTCCGGGACGGCTATTGAGCTTCACCACAGCGAGCCCGGCACCTTCCTGACCTCGATTGTGCTGCTTCTCCATCAGGAGGTATAGCTTGTTCAGGCCATACATCCATGTGCCATACTTATCGTGATAATAACTCAGCGGTTTGCGCAGTCGCACCATGGCGATACCGCATTCATGTTTCAGAGGTTCCATCTTGTTGTTCTATATGAGAAAATTGGCAACAGCCATACCTACCCATATCGTAAGTCATGATCTCTGTTGCCAATTCCATATCGTTCTGTCTATTTTCTCTTTTGTTGTTGGCGTCGCATCGCTTCCTGCTGCCGCTGTGCCTCTTCGAGTCTTGCCATCCATTTCGATTTCTTTCGTGGCTTCGTCTTGTTCGCTTCCAACTTAGCCATCAGCTTCTCTTCGTTGATGATAAAACGTGAAGACATGTACTGGATGACAGTAATAATAGAAGAGAGGAAATAATAGTAGCAAAGCCCCGATGCATTCTGATTGAAGAAGAACAGGAACATCACCGTAGTGATATAAGGCATCCATTTGAGCATAGCCATACCCTCCTGTCCCGTATCCGACTGATTCATCGTATAGCGGATATAGAGGATATTGGAAATGGACATGAGCAGGCAGAAGAGACTGACGTGATTGCCATAGAACTGAGACAACAAAGGAATATCGGCCGTCCAGCTGAAAACAGCATCATAGGAGGAGAGGTCTTCCGCCCAGAGGAAACTCTGCTGACGAATGTCGATAGTCGTAGGGAAATACATGTACATGGCTATGAGGAAAGGGAACTGCAAAAGCATAGGCAAGCACCCACTCATCGGACCCGCACCGGCCGCACGATAGAGATTCATGGTAGCAGACTGCCGCTTCATCATGGATTCCTGATCCTTGCCCGGGTACTTGGCATTGATCTCTTGTACCTGCGGCCGTAGCAATCGCATTTTGGCAGAGGAGAGATACCCCTTGTAAGCGAGAGGAGAGATGAGGAGTTTGATCCCCAGCGTGAGCAAAAGAATGATCAGCCCCCAGTTGCTAAAATACTGCTGCAGGAATGTGGAGGCCGGAATGATCATATAACGATTGATCCATCGGAAGATACTGGCACCCAAGTAGACCAAGTGATCGAGATCGAGGTTGTCCTCGGCTTTCATCCCTTTGTCGTAAGCGCGTAGCATATTGTATTTGAGCGGGCCGAAGAAGAAAGTGAATCCGGCTTTTGTTCCCGGGCGAACATCCAACGGAAAGGTGGCAGACATGGTACAATTCTTCAGATAGTCGGACCCGGCTGCTGCCGTCTTCTGCGCCAGTTTATTGTTTTCGAAATAACTATCGCACACCAAAACGGAGGCGAAGTACTTATCCTTGAAAGACACCCAATGCAACGGCTCCTCCAAAGTCTTCTTGTCTTCCTGCTTACTGTCGCTCAGACGATCCACCTCATCGCCCGAATACTTATAATAAATAGAGGTATATTGATTCTCAAACTTCCAGGATTTCTCCTGACGGCGAATGCGCTGCGACCATTCTAGGTCCTGCATCGTCATATTGGCAGGGAAAAGCGATTGCAAGTTCTGTCCGCTTACCGTCATTCGCAAGCGGTAGTCATCCGGAAGGAGGACGTAGGCCAAATCAAGATAAGAAGCACTGTCCACAGCCAGACGCATCACAACGGAGGAATCCGTTCGGCTGATGGGAGAAAAGTACAGATCGCGTGTATCGACCAGCCTGTTGTCCAGGGTTCGCAGTGGCAAGTTGAAATCCGACTCTCCCTCTCGGAAAAGATAGAGAGGTTTGCCATCGTACGTTTTATAGTCCCGAAGCAAAACTTCCCGAATGGCTCCCCCCTTGGTGCTGAGCTTGAGAGCGATCTTGCCGTTGGCCAGCTCCACCTGCTCCTCTGCACCGGCTGTCGCGGCTGCCAGTAGTCCATACTGATTATATCCGGCTGCCTGTTTGATCGAATCGGGCGTGGCCTCCTGGGTTCGGGCTGCAAGGAGTTCGGCTTCGGCTTTCGCTATGGAATCCTGCCGAGCTGCTTCTATCGCAGCCTTACGCTGCGCTTCTATTTCCTGCGGATCGGGACGATTGAGCCATGAAAACCCAAAGATCACCAGTCCGATCAGAACTAAACCTATAACTGTATTTTTATCCATATATTTTCGTTGCGTAGGGATTCTTCGGCACCGACATCGGCACCCCTATCTTGTTGCCTGTTCGCTACGGTATGTCAGAGGGGAGGAAAAATTTCACACCCCCCCAAAGAACCGACAGGCAAAGCAATTATTCTTTATCTTTTTTTCTCGTTTTGATTGCTTCACGGATGAAAGCCATGAACAAGGGGTTGGGATTGACCACCGTACTATTGTATTCGGGATGGAACTGTACCCCCACGAACCAGCGGCAGGCAGGCACTTCCACGGCTTCTACCAAGCCCGTCTCCGGATTCTCTCCCACACATTGCATACCGGCTTTTTCGAAAGCTTCGCGATACTGGCTGTTGAATTCGAAGCGATGGCGATGGCGTTCGCGCACGAATTCCTTGCCATAGGCAGCAGCCAATTTCGATCCTTTGCGCAGAGCACAGTCGTATGCACCCAAACGCATGGAACCGCCCATGTCCGTAACCGTCTTCTGTTCGTCCATCAGGTCGATGACCTTGTGCTCGATATTGGATTCGATCTCCGTCGTATTGGCGTCCTTGAAGCCCAATACATTGCGAGCATATTCGATCACCATACACTGCATACCCAGACAGATACCCAGCGTGGGCAGATCGTTCTCACGCGCATATTTCAGTGCTACGAGCTTGCCTTCGACCCCTCTGGAACCGAATCCGGGGGCGATCACGATGCCGTCCATATCTTTCAGGGTCTCGGCCACGTTAGCCTCCGTCACCTTTTCGCTGTGAACGGATATGAGGTTCAGCTTCTTCCTATTATATATAGCCGCCTGCATCAGCGATTCGTCTATGGACTTGTACGCATCCTGAAGCTCCACATACTTACCCACCAAAGCGATCGTAACCGTTTCTTGGGCCGTATGCTTCATTTCCAAAAACTCATGCCACTGACGCATCTCGGGCACAGGCCCCACTTGCAGCCCCACTTTCCGAAGTACCGTCTCGTCCATGTGCTGCTGCTGCAAGACCAGAGGCACCTCATAGATAGTAGGCACGTCCACACTCTGTACCACCGAATCGGGAGCCACGTTGCAGAAGAGGGCTACCTTCTTCAAAATGTCGGGCTGAAGCTCGTGCTCCGTTCTCAATACAAGGATGTCGGGCTGAATACCCACTTCCTGCAACTGCTTCACGGAGTGCTGAGTCGGCTTGGTCTTCACCTCGCCGGCAGCAGCAATGTAGGGTACATAGGTCAAGTGAACGCAGAGGCAATTCTGCCCCAACTCCCACTTGAGCTGACGCACGCTTTCAAGGAAAGGCAGGGATTCGATGTCCCCTACCGTACCGCCTATCTCTGTGATGACAAAGTCGTACTGACTCTTTTGTCCCAGGAGTTTGACGTTGCGCTTGATCTCATCCGTAATATGAGGCACCACTTGCACGGTCTTGCCCAAGTACTCGCCCTTGCGTTCCTTGCGGATTACGTTCTGATAGATCCTGCCTGTCGTGATATTATTGGCACGAGTAGTGGGCGTATTGAGGAAACGCTCATAGTGGCCGAGATCCAAATCGGCCTCATGTCCGTCCTCGGTGACATAGCATTCGCCGTGCTCATAAGGATTGAGCGTACCGGGATCGATATTGATATAGGGGTCGAACTTCTGAAGAGCTACGTTGAAACCGCGAGCTTGGAGGAGTTTGCCGAGAGATGCTGCTACGATGCCTTTTCCAAGAGAGGAAACCACACCACCGGTCACGAAGATATACTTAGTATCTGCCATAGCGCGAAAAGATAGTATTGTTGATACTTTGATCGATAAATCAGGGGTACGGAAAGCTACCCCGAACGGACCAGCCTCCTCCGATTCGTGCGCAAATATACAAAAAGAACGCCTGCTAAAAGAGGCAAATACGACAGCTCTTGCCCGATGCCGGCACATCAAAATGAGAAATGAAGCATCCGACGAACCGCGATAAGGCTATCCGAGGCAAATTTACGCGCCGGAAATGCTCCGATTGCGGTTCGTAAATTCTCGAAAACACGCGCGAGATTTTTTCCGTTTTGGTTCGGGAAACAAAAAATTTACGCGCCAAAGCGAAATTTTTCTCGCGCCACGTTTTTAGGAACGACAATGGAGCCGATTTTGGAACCGAGACGGCAACATGAGCAGCATGCCCCACGAGTCGTTTTTTCTTCTCGCAGGATAAGATATTTCCTTAGCCGGATAAGAAGGAAATGACACCAACCGATTCATAGCAAAAAGCATGGTTTTCATTCCGACAACAAGGTGTCACATGATGAGGGCAAACTCGATCGTAATGCTGCCGGCACGTTGTTCGAATCTGCACCTGCGATCAAAGATTGGCTGTTTGGGAAAAAGCATATAAATTTGGCAGGAAATTTCAGAGTTTCACTCCTAACACTACATCAGAACATGGCTGTCTTCATCAATGAAGTTTCCAGGACGTTCGGCGAATATCTTCTTATTCCCGGCCTCACTACAGAACAGTGCACTCCCCAAAACATCTCTCTTCAGACTCCTCTCATTAAGTTCAATCGCGATGAGAGTCCCCGTATCAAGCTGAATATCCCGTTTGTTTCGGCCATCATGCAGTCGGTCTCCAATGATACGCTGGCCATCGAATTGGCACGCAACGGGGGACTTTCGTTTATCTTCGGATCGCAGAGCATAGAGAGTCAGGCCGAAATGGTTCGTCGTGTAAAGAAATTCAAGGCCGGATTTGTCACCAGCGATTCCAATCTCAGACCGGACAATACGCTGGCCGATGTATTGGATCTGGTCAAAAGGACAGGACATAATAATATAGGTATCACTCACGACGGTTCGTCCAATGGCCGTCTGATGGGTATCGTCACGAGCAGAGACTATCGCGTCAGCACGGACTCGCCCTCGAAGCCGGTCAAAGATTTTATGACGCCGTTCGAGAGACTTACGGTGGGCAAGGTCGGTATTACGCTGAGCGAAGCCAACGATATTATTTGGGAAAACAAACTCAATACGCTGCCGATCATCGACGAAAATCAGAATCTGCAGTATTTCGTCTTCCGTAAAGATTACGACAGCCACAAGAACAATCCGCTCGAACTCTCCAACTACACGGACAAGACCCTCCTCGTAGGTGCCGGTATCAATACGCGCGACTATAAGGAGCGAGTACCTGCACTGGTGGAGGCCGGTGTGGATGTGGTGTGCATCGACTCATCGGACGGCTATTCCGACTGGCAGAGCAATACGATCCGTTGGATCAAGGAGAAATACGGGGACAGTTTGCCCGTAGGTGCAGGGAATGTGGTCGATCGCGATGGGTTCAACTTCTTGACCGAGGCCGGTGCGGACTTCATCAAAGTAGGGATCGGAGGAGGCTCCATCTGTATCACACGCGAGCAGAAAGGGATCGGTCGCGGTCAGGCAACGGCTGTAATAGACGTAGCCAAGGCACGTGACGACTATTACCGACGAACGGGCACTTACGTTCCCATCTGTAGCGATGGAGGGCTCGTACATGACTACCACATGGTGCTGGCATTGGCCATGGGTGCCGATTTCCTGATGATGGGACGCTATTTCGCTCGATTCGACGAGTCGCCGACCAAGAAGATGAAGATAGGCAGCAATATCGTCAAAGAATACTGGGGCGAAGGATCGAACCGCGCTCAGAACTGGCAACGCTACGACAGCGGCGGCACCGAGACGCTCAAGTTCGAAGAAGGGGTGGACAGCTACGTTCCATACGCCGGTAAGATGAAGGACAACCTGCTCATCACACTCGGCAAGATCAAGGCTACGATGTGCAGTTGCGGTGTCATTACCATTCCCGAGCTGCAAGAGAAAGCCAAGATTACCCTCGTGAGCAGCACCAGTATCGTCGAAGGCGGTGCTCACGACGTCATACTCAAAGATCGCGGATGATAACGATCCTGGGGCCTACGGCATGCGGCAAGACTCGTCTGGCCGTAAGCCTCGCATATCGGTTGGGAACCGAGATCATTAGTGCCGACTCGCGACAGATATACCGTGGCATGGACATCGGCACAGGCAAAGACTTGGCCGACTATCAGGTGGGAGGGACTACAATCCCTTGCCACCTGATCGATATAAGACCGGCAGGGGACAAATACAATCTCTTTGCTTATCAGCACGACTTTCACCAAGCCTACGCATCGATCCTCGCTCGTGGCATGGATCCGATCCTCTGCGGAGGTACGGGTATGTATATCGAAGCCGTGCTCAAAGGCTACCACCTCCCCGATGTTCCGCCCAACCCGACGCTTCGTGATCGTCTGCAAGGAAAGAGTTTGACAGAGCTGACTCTTATACTGGCTGCATACGGCCCTCTGCACAATAAGACGGACGTGGACTCGGCACAGCGAGCTATCAGGGCTATCGAAATAGCCGAATACATCAAGAACAATCCGGCCGAAAGCACCGAGTTTCCTCCTATCGACAGTCTGATCATCGGTCTCGATCTGGATCGCGACACCCGACGCAAAAGGATAACGGACAGGCTCCATGCCCGTATGCACGAGGGTATGATAGAGGAAGTCAAGGGACTTCTCGACAGTGGCATTCCGGCCGATGATCTGATCTATTACGGGCTGGAATACAAATTCGTCACCCTGTATCTGACGGGGCAGACGGACTACGAGTCCATGTTTACCGGACTCGAAACGGCCATTCACCAATTCGCCAAACGCCAGATGACATGGTTCCGTGGCATGGAGCGTCGCGGATTCCTCATTCATTGGATAGATGCCCTGCTCCCCGCGGACGAACAGTGCGAAGCCGTTATGAAGCTCTACACCGCCAACGGATAACACCTTTTTTCCGACCGACTCCTCCTTTTTTCTGCCAACGAGCAGATGACTACACGTACAATCCTGCCATTCTGACAGCGAATAAGCACATTCCGACAGGAATCAGTCAGGAAATCGGCATTGGTATAGCTATTGATATAAAAATTGCGGAGCTACATAAGAGGCTTCCCATTTGTACAAGCAAACAATCAACTAACAATAACAAACCAAGCAACAATGAACATCAAACCATTGGCAGACCGCGTACTTGTAAAGCCGGCTGCAGCAGAAGAAAAAACAGTGAGCGGTATCATTATTCCGGATTCGGCCAAAGAGAAACCTCTCAAGGGTGAAGTAATCGCTGTCGGGAACGGCACGAAAGACGAAGAGATGGTGCTCAAAGCAGGAGACACCGTACTCTACGGCAAATATGCCGGCACTGAAATAGAGCTGGAGGGCGAAAAATATATCATCATGCGCCAAAACGATGTCTTGGCAATCATCTAATTCTCAGAGACAATAACCTACAATAAAAAATAAAGACTATGGCAAAAGAAATCAAATTCGATATGGAATCTCGCGACCTTCTGAAGAAGGGCGTGGATGCACTGGCAAATGCCGTTAAAGTTACCCTCGGGCCGAAAGGTCGTAACGTTATCCTTAGCAAGACGTACGGAGCTCCGCACATTACCAAGGACGGTGTGAGCGTAGCGAAAGAGATAGAATTGGAGTGCCCGTTCGAGAACATGGGTGCCCAGTTGGTGAAAGAAGTAGCCTCCAAGACCAATGACGATGCCGGTGACGGTACGACTACGGCTACGATCCTCGCCCAGAGCATTATCGGC
Organism: Porphyromonas gingivalis ATCC 33277; assembly: GCF_000010505.1. Taxonomy (GTDB): domain Bacteria; phylum Bacteroidota; class Bacteroidia; order Bacteroidales; family Porphyromonadaceae; genus Porphyromonas; species Porphyromonas gingivalis. The sequence continues at coordinate 1,623,753 of NC_010729.1, forward strand.
GTGGGTCTGAAGAACGTTACGGCAGGAGCCAATCCGATGGATTTGAAGCGTGGTATCGACAAGGCTGTAAAGGCTGTGGTAACTCACATCGCAGGTATGGCTAAGGAAGTGGGCGACGACTTCCAGAAGATCGAGCACGTAGCCAAGATCTCTGCCAACGGAGACGAAAACATCGGTAGCCTCATTGCCGAAGCCATGCGCAAGGTGAAGAAAGAAGGCGTTATCACGGTAGAAGAAGCCAAGGGAACCGACACTACGGTAGAAGTGGTGGAAGGTATGCAGTTCGACCGCGGCTACATCTCTCCCTACTTCGTGACGAATACGGATAAGATGGAGGTGCAAATGGAAAATCCTTTCATCCTCATCTACGACAAGAAAATATCCGTGCTGAAAGAGATGCTCCCGATCCTCGAACAAACGGTTCAGACGGGCAAGCCCCTCCTCATCATTGCAGAAGACATCGACAGCGAAGCACTCGCTACCTTGGTTGTAAACCGTCTGCGCGGCAGTCTCAAGATCTGTGCAGTGAAGGCTCCCGGATTCGGCGATCGTCGCAAGGCTATGCTCGAAGACATTGCTATCCTGACGGGCGGAACGGTTATCAGCGAAGAGACCGGTCTGAAGCTCGAAAATGCTACGATGGATATGCTCGGTACAGCTGAGAAAGTAACGGTTGATAAGGACAATACTACTATCGTTAACGGAGCCGGAAACAAAGAAGGCATCGCTTCACGTATCACGCAGATCAAAGCTCAGATCGAGAATACGACCAGCGACTACGACCGCGAAAAGCTGCAAGAACGTTTGGCCAAGCTCGCCGGCGGTGTAGCTGTTCTTTACGTGGGTGCTGCCAGCGAAGTGGAAATGAAGGAAAAGAAGGATCGCGTAGAAGATGCTTTGAGTGCAACGCGTGCTGCAATCGAAGAAGGTACAGTACCCGGTGGCGGTACGGCATACATTCGTGCCATAGCTGCTTTGGAAGGTCTCAAAGGTGAGAACGAAGACGAAACCACAGGTATCGAGATCGTGAAACGCGCCATCGAGGAGCCGCTTCGTCAGATCGTAGCGAACGCCGGTAAAGAGGGTGCCGTTGTGGTACAGAAGGTGAAAGAAGGCAAGGACGACTTCGGCTACAATGCCCGTACGGATGTTTTCGAAAACCTCTACAGCACCGGTGTTATCGACCCGGCCAAAGTAACACGTGTAGCATTGGAAAATGCAGCATCTATCGCAGGTATGTTCCTGACTACGGAGTGCGTTATCGCTGACAAGAAAGAAGATAATCCTGCCGCACCGGCCATGCCCGGAGGTATGGGAGGAATGGGCGGCATGATGTAAACATCGGTGCGAACAGGATGCGTTTTTTGATTCCTTTCGAAAAAAATATCCTGTAGGACATTCATATCACATTACAAGCCGAAGGCTGTGCAGAGGGTTCTCCCTCACTGCACAGCCTTCATTTTGCACTTAACGCACGGTCCTCTCAATACATTGCAACGAACAAATCCGGCACAGTTACTCCAAGTGAGGACACTCGCATTCGAGCATACATTGATGCAGATTAGGACAGAAGACCATGAAATCTCTTGGGCTATCGCTCAGAATCAGATCCTTTCAAACTCTTTGACCAAAAATTCGAGTGAAATTACGCACCTGCAGGGGTTGTGTAAATCAAAAGATATAGTATCTTTGCGGTCGTATTCGGGCAACCCCCGTGTACTACGGAAGTGTGGGTGAGTGGCTGAAACCAACAGTTTGCTAAACTGTCGTACGGGTAACTGTACCACGAGTTCGAATCTCGTCGCTTCCGCATCAGAGAGAGAAGGTCGGTTTTTATCGGCCTTTTTCTCTTTTTTATCGGTCTTTTCCTTGGGTTTTCCGTCAAGCAAAGCACTAACAATTGTCCCTTATTTCTCTACTATTGGCATCGATCTATAGCCATTGGCCGTATTCTTATTGAGAAATGCTCTTTCTGAGGCTTTGGCTTTGTTGAGTTTCCATCGTATTTTTGTAAGCAATGAAAAAGGCTCTTTTTAAAGATTGGCCTATACTCAGTCATCTTGCTCTGATACTGATTATTGGCTATCTCCTGATCTCTGTACTTCACTTAGCCCCTACTCTATTCGGGTACGGACAGGAAGGCTTGCCGTTGCTATTGGCGACAAGCTTATTCAGCGTCGTGGTATTCGGGGGAGGGGCTGTATGGCAAGCCTTTTTATTTTCTGACAGGCCTACATCTTTTTTGGGCCTACAACCGTATCAGATCGATTGGCGCAAAGCAGTACTGCTGTTACTCTCTTATGCCGGATGTCTTTTGGCCGTAGTATTAACGACCAAAGGTATAAAGCTCCTTCTGCCCTTTCTCCCTCCGGCTTGGCAAGAAGAAATCGACCGTAGCGGTGCCCATTATACAAGCCTGATAAAGGAGATGCTGCAGGGAGGCAAGGGTTGGGCTTTGCTTGCTATTGCAATAATACCGGGCATTACGGAAGAATTGTTTTTTAGAGGAGCCGTATTACGCTGGATGCGCCGTGTTACCCGCAATAGATGGCATGCTGCAGTTTGGCTGACTGCCATCGTTTTCAGCATTGCACATCTCGATCTGATGGGATTTTTTCCCCGAATCGTCTTGGGTGCTTATTTGGGTTATGTCTATTATCATACGCACAGTATATATGTTCCCATGGCTCTACATGTTTTGAATAATGCTATCGCCTTATGCTCCCTTTCCTTAGACAGATAGCTGCCCACTACTACAAAGAGTACGGCGAAGATATTCACCGACTTTGTTTCGTCTTTCAGGGAAGACGAGCCGGCCTTTTTTTCAAACGTCATCTGTCGGGGATTAGCGCAAAGCCTTTGTTTGCACCTCGCACCACGAATCTGAAGGATTTGCTGCTGGGGCTGTCTCCCTATAAAGAGCTTGACAGAACGGCCTTGCTATTCGAGCTATACAATACTTACAAAGAGATATGGCCTCAGGCGGAACCTTTCGATCAGTTTATTTTTTGGGGCGATATTATCCTGAAAGACTTTAATGAGATAGACAAACACCTCGTATCGGCCAAAGCCTTATACAGCAATCTGAAAGACTTTCGGGAGATGGAGAACGATTTTTCATTTTTGAGCGAAAAACAGATAGCAGCCATTCGCAGTTTTTGGGAATCCTTTTCTCCAGCAAGCGGCCAAATGGAGAATGGATGTCAGCAGAGTTTTCTGGATTTCTGGAAGCTATTGTCCCCGCTTTACATTCGGTTCAACCAACGTCTTGCAGACCAAGGCAACGGATACCATGGGATGATCCTTCGCCATACAGTTGATCGCCTCCGGCAAAGAGAAACATCGGTACGAGAGCTGCTCTCATCTGCAGACAGAGGGGGGAATGCAGATCCTGATAAATATGTCTTTGTCGGTTTGTTCGCCCTTTCCCCTGCCGAGGAATATATTCTCGTTCGTATAAAAGCGGAAGGCATATGTGATTTTTGCTTTGATGACGACCTCTCTCTATTGCATTCGGCAGGCAATCTTACCGGCACTATTCTGGATCATAACAAAGAGATTTTCGGGAAACAGACTCCGTGGCAAGAGTCTTCCGAGAATGGTCAAACAAGCTCATTGGAAGACAAACCGGCTCCTGATATCAGGATCATACGTACCGCCTCCGAGATTGTTCAGGCCAAACTTTTGCCACAGCTGATCGAGGAGTTATACCCTGAAGGCTATTCTGACAAAGAAGGAATACAAACAGCTATCATTCTTCCCGATACAGGAATGTTGATGCCCGTATTGAACAGTCTGGCCGAGACTGTAGGACGTATCAATGTGACTATGGGCTATCCTCTCTCTCAAAGTGCCATTTCCATTTTTGTCGAGAAGTGGATCAGGGTACAGGCAGAAATCCGTCTTATTCAAAAAGTTCCTCATTTTCGGACAGATGCTGTTCTTGACTTGCTCAATAGTGTTCTTCTCACTCCCTTATTGACAGATCATTCGCGTGATCTCCTCTCGAATAGGGAGGTAACCAAGCAGTACTACGTACCGGAGGAAAGACTTTGGGGCGATGAACTGACCAATCTGCTTTTTAGCCGGCCGGATAGTGGGCAGCAGCTACTCGACCGGTTGTTCCTACTCCTTGAAAAAATTGCCGAAAGCATGCTCTTTCAACCAGCCGATTCGGAGTATGACCAATCGGAGGAGACCAATAATATGGAGTTGGAGCAGATCTATCACTATCGCAATATACTGAACAGGCTCAGAGGACTGGTCGAATCCTATGCCATGGATATGTCAGTTCGTTCTGCAGCTCTTCTGTTGCAAGGATTGGTATCCGGAGTGAGCATCCCATTCGAGGGAGAACCTCTGGTCGGCCTGCAAATCATGGGAATAGATCAAACGCGATCTTTGGATTTCAAACATCTGATCATTCTCTCTGTCAACGAGGGTAAACTCCCATCGCGTGTCTATGAAACGACAATGATACCATACACATTGCGCAGAGGGTATGGGCTTCCGGTCAATGAGGTAAACGAAGCCACTCAATCTTATGATTTTTTCCGTCTCATTCAGCGAGCCGAAAGTGTAACGATGCTGTACGATGCTCGTTCGGACCAGCTTGGGGGAGGAGAGGAAAGCCGTTATATCCGACAGATGCGTTTCCTTTTCGATATGCCTCTAAAGGTACAGGAATTGCACCTGACGGGTTCGCTTCCACATAGTCCTGCTATATGTGTCAGGAAGGAAGGAGAAGTGCTGACGAAACTGCACCGATTCCTCGAATACGATAACGAAGAATCACTCGATCCGGAAGAACGTCTATCCGCCCTTTCGGCCAGCAGCATCAATACCTATGTGGCTTGCCCTCTTCGTTTTTATTTTGAAAACGTCAGAGGGATTCGAGAGGAGAATGCTTCCGATGAACTGATGGCCGCCAATGATTTCGGTACCGTGGTGCATCGTTCCATGGAGTTGATCTACAAGCCTTGTTGCGGTGGTGGGATAGTTTCTTCGGATATTTTATCTCGGTGGTTGGATCCGAAGAATGCAACTATCGCGAGGATAGTAAGGCAAGCATACACGGAAGAATATCTCCGATCGGCCAATACACAGGGAGCTTTGTCGGGATTGAATCATCTTTATTGCATCATGATAGAGAAGTATGTACGGCGGATCTTGGAGCATGACAAATCATTGGCTCCCTTTCGCTACATAGACTCGGAGCGCAGAGTCAAAGGCAGCTTCTCCCTTAGCAATGGTAGCCGGGTTCGGTTACACGGAATCATAGACCGCATTGATGAGTTGAATGAGGAATGTCGGCGCATAGTGGACTACAAAAGTGGAGATACCACCACAGAGCTTGGCTCATGGGACCTTATGTTCCAACACCCGATAGCAGGAAAAAGCAAAAAACATCCGACGGCCATAGCTCAAACTCTCTTATATGCTCTCATGGCCAAGATGCAAATGGAGAACGAAGGAGAGGGTTCCGAACTCCCTCTGTGTCCGACGATATATGGCTTTAAGGAGCTGTACAAGCAGAAAGAGGATTACACGGGTGTGGTCGTTCTCAAGGAAGTGGGGAAAGCAATTGAGCAGATTACGGATTTTGATCAAATTTGCGAAATGTTCGAAGAGAGGTTGCGAACTTGCTTGGACGAATTGTTCGATCCCGATATTCCTTTTACAGAAACCGAAGACATACGGACTTGCAGCTATTGCCCATTCGCAAGTTTATGCGGAAAATAATACAAAGTACTCTCATATTGGTAATTCACAATGGCAAAAAAATATCTAAGCACACTGAAAGTATCGGCCGGACTATTCTCCGCCATCTTGATTGTCTTATTGGCCAGCGGACTTCTGGCCAATGCACAGACAGTTAGCACGGAGACGAAAGATCAAGGTCTGCAGATGAGCCTCTTGATCTCTTCTCCTTCTACAGAAGCGGTATACACTCGCTACGGTCATGTCGCATTCAGGATTCTCAATCCCGTACAAGGGACGGATATTGCTTACAATTATGGCATGTTCGATTATAACGAACCTAATTTCATACTTCGATTTGTACGAGGCGAAACGGATTATTACGTTGAAGCTCTTTATACATCCTATTATGTGGAAGAATACCTTCGGAGCGGAAGAGGAATCGTGGAATTAGTATTGAATCTCACACAGGAAGAGATCGAAAAAGCTGAGCGGTATTTGGCATGGAATATTCGCCCCGAGAATAAACGATACCGCTATAATATCTTTTATGACAACTGTGCTACCCGCCTTATCGAGATCATAAAAGAAACCACAGGAGCTACCTTGCAAATCCCTCATGAGGGTGAGGAGAGAAAGTGGAGACAGCTGATCGATGAATGCTGTACCGATGCCCCTTGGGTCAAGTTCGGCATCGATCTGGCTCTCGGGGCGAAAACAGATACCTATGCCAATCCGGAGGAGCAGTTATTCCTGCCGAATAGAATGTTGGATCTGCTACCACGTACCACTCTACTCTATCCCAATGGTCGATCAACACCACTCATCAGGGATACCAAAGAGTGGTTTCCGGCTAAGCCGGCCAGTATGGAACCTGCGGAGGAGGGCTGGCCTACACCTTTATTAGCTTCTATAGCTTTGCTGATAGTTTCTATTGCAGTAGCTGTTTGGGATGTCCGTCGCAAGGATATATGCTATGTATATGACTCTATCTTATTAGCCATTATGGGGTTATCGGGATGTGTTATTTTCATTCTGTCATTTTTCTCAGAACATCCGCATACCAACCCGAATTACAATCTTTTCCTGCTTCATCCCCTTCATCTGCTTATCGGGTTGCCTCTGACTGTGGTACCGCTCTTTCACCGAGCAGGCTTTGTCTATCATTTTATTAACTTTGCAGAGCTAAGTTTGATCGGTTTGGCAATATGGTTTTTGCCCCAACAAGTAGTGCTCCCGCTCTATGTGGCCGGCATTGCTCTATGGTTGCTTTCCGCTCGCTGGATATTGGTAAATAGATGGAGAAAGAACGTTCGGTGAAACGACTTGTAACGACCCTTTTGGCCGTATTGACTATAGGGAATGTTACAGTACAGGGGCAATCGGTTCATCCCAAGCTGGTGGTGGTAATTACCATTGACCAGTTGAGAGGTGATCTCCTCTCGTTTTGCCGCTCGCAATATGGCACAGGTGGATTTAATCATCTGCTGCAGGATGGACTTGTTTTTAGCAACGTAGACTTCGGATTCGATGGGGTAGACGAAGCATCGGCTATTGCAGGTATATATACCGGCACCTATCCTAATCGTCACAGTATTACAGGCAGTACTGTATTCGACAGAGAAAAAAACAAGTCGGTATCCATTTTGGAAGACAAAAACTTCTTAGGCAATTATACATCTGAACATCTGTCTCCTCTCAAGCTCACTTCCGGTACTATCGGCGATGAACTACGGAGTGCAACGGATGGAAGGAGCAAGGTTTATGCGATAGCACCGAATGCCGTAGCAGCAATCGTAGCTGCAGGTCAGTCTGGAAATGGTGCATTCTGGATCGAAGATCGTAAGGGGATGTGGGCTACGACTACCTACTACAAAGATTTCCCTTGGCACATCGATAAGTTCAACTCCTCGGCCGACTCTCCCTCTTCTAAAATAAGCAGTGTTGTATGGACTCCTATGTCCTCGCCCCAATCTTTGCCTGTGGGTGGAGATCCCGTTGCCTTTTCTCACAAATTCAGTCATTCCAACATCAGTCTTTTCAAACAATCTGCTCCGATCAATGAAGAAGTCACGACTTTGGCTCTCCGGCTGATCGAGTATGGAGGATTGGAACTTGCCAAACAGCCCAATCTGCTATCGCTCACTTATTATGCAGGAAGATACCCTGCCAAACATCAGAGTGAGCATCAGGCCGAGATGGTGGACACGTACCGTCGCTTGGATGCTCAACTTGCTCGCCTGTTCACAGCTTTGGACAAAAAGATTGGCTTGGCAAACTGCATAATAGCCCTGAGTGGAACAGGCCACTTCAATAGTTCGATCCCGGAGGAAAGCGTATTCCCCCATAAGCGTCATCGCTACTTCAGTCCAAAGCGATGCAAAGCTTTGATCAATATGTATTTGATGGCTCTTCACGGACAGGGACAATGGGTCTTGGATTATGCAGATGGTCAGTTGATTCTGGACAAAAAACTGGCAGAAAAGAAACAGGTCGATATGCGTCGGCTTCAATCAGAAGTGGCAGAATTTGCCCGACAGATGAGCGGTGTACGACTTGCATTGCCGGCGCACGAAATAGGTTCGGGAGCAATTAACGAAGAAGCGAATCGTTTTGTTCGTTCGTTCCGATTGGGGCAATCTGCGGATGTATGTTTGCAATTACAAGGAGGATGGATAGAAGGAGAAGAGGAGGCATCCTCGAATTCGGATCACAAACAAATACGCTATAATGCTGTAGCAGCTCCTTTTATCTTGGTGGTACCCGGCATAAAAGGACAAAAAGTGCAGCGAACTATTTCTTCGACAGAGATAGCTCCCACCTTGGCGTATATCCTCCGCATACGTCCTCCGACAGAGGCTCGTGCCTTGCCATTACCCGAAGTGGCTCTCTGAACATACTATTCGGGAAGAAGAGAAAGGAGTCTTTCGCTCTTACGCGGGTACTCCGCACATATCATAACAGCTACAAAAAATACAATAAGATAAATGGGATTCAACGAATTCATGTCGAAGCTTTTCGGCAACAAATCGCAGCGTGACTTGAAAGAGGTAAAACCTTTCGTGGACAAAATCAAAGTTGCATATGGCGAAATCGAACGGCTGTCAGACGACGATCTTCGCGGACGTACAGCCATCTTGCGCCAAAAGATACAAGACTATGTAAAAGACGAGAGAGCAGAAATCGACAAGCTGAAAGTCGAGGTGGAAGGCAAGGACTTGGACGAACGAGAGGAGATTTGGGCTAAAGTAGACAAGCTCGAAAAAGAGATTTTGGACAAAATGGAAGTCGTTTTGGATGAAATTCTCCCCGAAGCATTTGCTATTATCAAAGATACTGCTCGCAGATTCGCCCAAAACGAAACTATTCGAGTCAAAGCCACTGATCTTGATCGTGACCTCGCAATCAACCATGATTTCGTCTCGATCGAGGGAGATACCGCCGTCTACCAAAACCACTGGGTGGCAGGAGGCAATGAAATCTTGTGGGACATGATTCACTATGATGTTCAGCTCATCGGTGGTACAGTCTTACACAAAGGAAAAATTGCCGAAATGGCTACCGGTGAGGGAAAGACATTGGTAGCTACCCTACCCGTATTCCTCAATGCTCTGACTGGTAACGGCGTGCATGTAGTGACGGTCAATGACTACCTTTCTAAACGTGACTCGGAATGGATGGGGCCACTGTATATGTTCCATGGTTTGACCGTGGATTGTATAGATAAGCACCAGCCCAATTCGGATGCCCGCCGCAAGGCCTATAATGCAGATATTACATTTGGCACCAATAACGAATTCGGCTTCGACTACTTGCGCGACAATATGGCCACGAGTCCTAAGGACTTGGTACAGCGTAAGCACAACTACGCCATAGTCGACGAGGTGGATTCCGTATTGATCGATGACGCCCGAACTCCTTTGATTATTTCCGGCCCTACTCCCAAAGGTGAAGATCAGTTGTTCGAGGAGTTTTTGCCCAATGTGGAGAAAGTTGTCGAGGCACAGCGTAAACTTTGTTCACAATTACTTATCGATGCCAAGAATAAGATGGCATCTGAGGATAAGAAAGAACAGGAAGAGGGTTCTTTGCTACTCTATCGTTCGTTCAAGGGTCTTCCCAAAAATAAACAGTTGATCAAGTATCTGAGCGAACCCGGCATCAAGAGCTCCATGCTGAAGACCGAAGAAGCATACATGGCTGAAAACATGAGGAATATGCATTTGGTCACAGACGAATTGTATTTCATCATAGATGAAAAGCGTAATAGCGTAGAGCTTACTGAGAAAGGTATCGACCTTCTGACGTCCCGTACAGATGACCCGAAATTCTTCGTCTTGCCTGATATTGCAGCTGAGTTATCCGCTTTGGACAATATGGAATCCGATGCAGAAAAACGTCGCGAAGCCAAGGATGAGATCATAGCCAACTATTCGATCAAGAGCGAGCGTGTACATACTGTCAATCAGTTGCTCAAAGCCTATGCCCTCTTCGAAAAGGATGATCAATACGTGGTCATGGACAATAAGGTGCTCATCGTAGACGAGCAGACCGGACGTATCATGGACGGACGTCGATATTCGGATGGCCTCCATCAGGCTATCGAAGCCAAAGAGCATGTGAAAGTAGAGGCTGCAACACAGACATTTGCAACTATCACTTTGCAGAACTATTTCCGCATGTATCATAAGCTGGCAGGGATGACCGGTACTGCTGAAACTGAAGCGGGAGAGCTTTGGGACATCTACAAACTGGACGTTGTAGTTATTCCGACAAACAAGCCTATCGCCCGTAAGGATATGAATGATCGTATCTATAAGACGGCACGTGAAAAATATGCAGCAGTTATCGAAGAGATTGTACGTCTTGTCGAAGAGGGCAGACCTGTACTTGTCGGTACTACTTCGGTGGAAATATCCGAATTGTTGAGCCGTATGTTACGCTTGCGTGGCATCCAACACAATGTACTCAATGCCAAATTGCATCAGAAGGAGGCCGAGATTGTAGCTCAGGCCGGTCAGAAAGGAACTGTTACCATCGCAACAAACATGGCCGGTCGTGGTACCGACATCAAGCTCTCTGCCGAGGTTAAGAAAGCCGGGGGTTTGGCTATCATTGGTACGGAAAGGCACGAATCCAGACGAGTGGACAGACAGCTTCGTGGTCGTTCCGGCCGTCAGGGTGATCCCGGTTCGTCCATATTCTATGTTTCACTTGAAGATCATCTGATGCGCCTCTTTGCCACAGAAAAGATTGCATCATTGATGGATCGTTTAGGTTTCAAGGAAGGAGAAGTGCTCGAAAACAACATGCTGAGTAAGTCCGTGGAGCGTGCTCAAAAGAAGGTGGAAGAGAACAACTTCGGTATCCGTAAACATCTGCTTGAGTACGATGATGTAATGAATTCGCAGCGTGAAGTCATTTATACCCGTCGCCGTCATGCTTTGATGGGAGAGCGTATCGGTATGGATGTACTCAATACCATATACGACGTATGTAAGGCTCTGATTGACAATTATGCAGAAGCCAATGATTTCGAAGGCTTCAAGGAAGATCTGATGCGTGCACTCGCGATAGAATCTCCTATCACGCAAGAAATATTCAGAGGTAAGAAAGCAGAAGAGCTGACCGATATGCTTTTCGATGAAGCTTACAAGTCTTTCCAACGTAAAATGGATCTGATCGCAGAAGTGGCCCACCCTGTGGTTCATCAGGTATTCGAGACCCAAGCCGCCGTGTACGAGCGCATTCTAATCCCCATTACAGATGGTAAACGTGTCTATAACATAGGATGCAATTTGCGTGAAGCGGATGAAACTCGAGGGAAAAGCATCATCAAAGAATTTGAGAAAGCTATCGTACTGCATACTATCGATGAGTCTTGGAAAGAACATCTGCGTGAGATGGACGAGCTTCGTAATTCCGTTCAGAATGCCAGCTACGAAAACAAAGATCCACTACTTATCTATAAACTCGAATCTTACGAACTGTTCCGCAAGATGGTAGAAGCCATGAACCGTAAGACCGTAGCGATCCTAATGCGTGCTCGGATACCGGTACCGGAGGCTCCTTCCCAAGAAGAGCTGGAACACAGGCGGCAAATAGAAATCCGACATGCAGCCGAGCAACGTACGGACATGAGTAAGTATCGGACACAAAAAGACGATATAGAAGCCCAGCAGAAAGCACAAAGGGATGCGGCAAGCAGACCTCAGGGTGCAGCTGCTCCCCAGACACCGATAAGAAACGAGAATAAGATCGGGCGAAATGATCCTTGTCCTTGCGGTAGTGGCAAAAAGTTCAAACAGTGCCACGGGCGTAACCTGTAAAAAGATTTATGAGAGAATCACCGACTATGGTATAGAATAGTCTGTGATTCTCTTTTTATTTTTTCTCTCCTAACCGCATATAAAAAAGACTATGATCCTATCTATGACCGGATTCGGCAAGCATACGATTCAATTCGCCGATAAAAAAATAACTGCGACCATCAAGTCGCTCAATAGCAAACAGTTCGATCTATCAACCAAGATTTCCAGCCGTTACCGTGATAGAGAACTACCTCTCAGGGCTTTGGTTTCGGCCGACATCAGACGGGGGAAAGTGGATCTCAGCCTGTTTCTCGAGGAATCCGGTAGTACGGATGTTGTATCTCAGATATTCGATACAGAAAAGATGTCCTCTTATTTCTTCCAACTCAAGGAATTCGGCGAAAAGATGGGAGTGGAAGTACCCGCAGGAGGATGGTTCGAACAGCTACTTCGGATCCCCGGAGTCATTCAGATAGATGAAGATAAAGAAGAAGAAATTCCAGAAGATGAATGGGCTGTCGTAATTGAAACTTGTCGGAGAGCCCTTGATCAGCTAATCGGATTCCGCGAGCAGGAGGGTGCTATGCTGGAGCAGGTGTTCACGGAGAAAATATCTAATATCTCTTCTTTGCTTCTGCAAATCGAACAGTATGAACCCGAGAGGATCCAACGAATCAAAGAGCGGATAGAAGAGAACCTAACCAAAATATCAGAGAAAGACTACGACAAGAACAGATTCGAACAAGAGATGATTTATTATATCGAAAAGTTGGATGTAAATGAAGAGAAGCATCGCTTGCGGAATCATCTTTCTTATTTTCTCCAAACCATGCAAGGCGAGCCCGGACAAGGAAAAAAACTCAGCTTCATTGCACAAGAAATCGGCAGAGAAATCAATACGCTCGGCTCCAAAAGCAATCATGTGGAGATGCAGCAAATCGTCGTGCAGATGAAAGACGAATTAGAACAGATTAAAGAGCAGGTACTGAACGTATTATAGCCATTCCACTACATATTTAGACAAAATTCCCCATGACCAAACTAATCATCATCTCGGCCCCATCCGGAACAGGTAAGAGCACCGTTATCGAACGACTTCTTACGGACAGAGAGCTTAACCTTCATTTCTCTATTTCTGCAACCAGCCGTGCACCTCGTGGAGAAGAGCAGAATGGACGAGAGTATTACTTCTTGTCTCCGGAAGAATTCAGACGAAGAATAGAGGCCAACGAATTCGTAGAGTACGAAGAGGTGTACAGAGACAAATACTATGGCACGCTCAAAAGTGAGGTAGAGCGGATCCTGAAAGAAGAGAAAAATGTCATTTTCGACGTTGATGTCGTTGGAGCACAGAGCATCAAGAAATATTATGGAGATAGGGCATTGGCTATCTTTATTTTGCCTCCTTCTATAGAAGAGCTGCGTTCTCGTCTGCAAAAACGAGGTACGGACTCTATGGAAACTATTAAGCAGCGCGTGGACAAGGCCGAGAAAGAAATCGGTTATGCACATCTTTTCGACCTGCGCTTTGTAAATGATGATTTGGTTACTTGTGTGGAACAGATAAGGAAGGCGATTGCCCAATTCTTAGCCAAATAATAGTTTCTCTTCCTACAAGATGGTTCTTAATTACATTTTCGTAGCTTTTTTCCTCGTTTCGCTCATTGTGGCACTCGTTCGATTGATAGCTTTCGGCGATGTGTCCGTATTCGATGAGATGGTGCAGGCTTCTTTCAGCCAGTCGAAGAATGCCTTTGAGATAGCCCTTGCACTGACCGGTGTACTCGCTCTGTGGCTCGGTCTGATGAAAATAGCAGAACGAAGTGGCCTTATAAGCAAGCTGGCACAGATCAGTTCACCTGTTCTAAGCCGATTATTCCCTTCTGTACCTAAGGGCCATCCCGCACTGGGCAATATCTTCATGAATATATCGGCCAACCTGTTAGGCCTTGACAATGCTGCTACCCCCCTCGGTATCCGTTCGATGGAGAGTTTGCAAACGATCAATCAGCAAAAAGATAAAGCCAGCGATGCCATGATTATGTTCTTGGCCATCAATGCCAGTGGACTTACGCTGATTCCCTCTTCCATCATGGCCTATCGCCTACAGGCCGGGGCGGCAAATCCTGCCGACATCTTTGTCCCGGTTCTGATTGCCACGTTTGCTTCCACATTGGTCGCCATCCTTGCAGTAGGGGTCAAGCAGCGTATCGATTTCTTCCAAAAACCTCTTCTTCTTTTTCTTCTTTCCTCTCTTCTCTTTATCGGAGGGGTAATCTATGCAGGACGGACTCTGCCTCCGGAAACATTCAGCAGTATCAGCACTGCATTTGCATCCATTCTTCTGTTTGGAATAATGTGCGGATTCGTCGTCAGTGGACTGCGTGCGCGCATCAATGTGTATGATGCCTTTATCGAAGGGGCAAAAGATGGTTTCGGTACGGCTGTGACCATCATTCCCTATCTGCTGGCCATGCTGGTCGGTATCGGTATATTCAGAGCTTCCGGTGCCATGGATCTGATCACTGAAGGCTTGCGCGGACTGGTCGGCTTTTGGGGAGGAGATATGAAGTTTGTGGAAGGAATCCCGACCATGCTAATGAAACCACTTAGCGGAAGTGGAGCCAGAGGGCTCATGGTCGATGCCATGCAGACGTACGGAGCCGACAGCTTTGTCGGCCGTCTATGCAGTATTGTACAGGGCTCCAGCGATACCACGTTCTACGTCGTAGCCCTCTACTATGGAGCCGTCAAAATACGCAATACACGTTATACGGTGAGCTATTCCCTTTTGGCCGATTTGGCCGGAGCGCTGACAGCCATTGCTGTCACTTATATTTTCTTTGGTTGAGGGTACGGTGACCGAGCAAAACGATAATTAAGACAATGGCAAAAATCAATTTCTATGCTGAAGGCGTCAGCCTTCCTCGGATCAGAAGACGGATCGTCGGTAAGTGGATAGCCGAAGTATGCAGCCGATATGGGAAAGCGGTGGGAGAAATCTCCTATCTTTTCTGTGATGACGAATATATCCTGAAAGCCAATCAGGAATTTCTCGATCATGACTACTACACCGACATCATCACCTTCGATTCCTGCGAAGCGGATACGGTGAATGGCGACCTGCTTATCAGTCTCGATACCGTACGCTCGAATGCCCGTGCTCTTGATCTTCGATACGAAGACGAACTACATCGTGTCATTATCCACGGCATACTGCATCTTTGCGGATTGAAAGACAAGAGCAAAAAGGATGAAGCCCAAATGCGAGCAGCCGAAGAGGAAGCCCTTGTCATGCTGCAAGAAACCATCGGATCGGAGCTTTCCCTATTGCATACATGATCACATTTCTCCCTCTATGAGACCTAAGCAGTGGATCAAGAATCTGATCGTATTCCTACCCCTGTTTTTCGGACACAGGATTGGTGATACGGAAGCCTTGCTAAGGCTGACCATACTCCTGATAGCATTTTGTTCGGCATCGAGTGCAGTCTATCTCTTCAATGATATTTGCGATAGAGCGATCGACCGCCTGCATCCCGTCAAATCGAGACGCCCTATTGCCAGCGGAGCATGGAGTCTCTCCAAAGCTTATATACTGATAGCTCTACTTGTGGTTTTGGCTTGCGGAGTGATATTGTTATTCCTTTCTTTCCCTTTTGCCGTCTATGCCCTGATCTCTATAGTACTTTATCTTTTGCTGAATCTTTTCTATTCACTGAAAGGCAAACACATCCCCATCGTGGATGCTTTCCTCGTAGCTTTCGGCTTTCTGATCAGATTGTATGCGGCCGGAGCAGTGAGCGGAGTACCCATTTCCCATTGGTTGGCTTTGATGACGCTCTTCCTATCCTTGCTGCTCGCCTTCGGCAAGAGGAAAGAAGACCTGCGTCTGCTGCAGGAGACGGCTCTTTCATCGCGTCCTGTCGTCAAACATTATACGGATGGATTCCTCAATGTCCTACTGGCCATTCTCTCGGCTACGATCATTATACTCTATACCCTCTATGCCACAGACGGCGAAGTCATATCGAGGAACGGCCCGTATCTGTACGTATCTGTCTTTCCCGTTGCCACCGGACTTTTCCATTATCTGAGACACGTGATAGTGAAAGGCTGTCATTGCAATCCGACCGATATGCTCTATCAGGACCACGGGCTCCAGCTTTCGGTAGTTGTGTGGATCATTCTTTATTCGATAAGCCCTTATGTCGCATAGGCCCATAGCCATATTCGATTTCGACGGTACGCTGACCCGATGCGATTCTTTGCTTCCCTTTCTGCGGCAAGCCCAGCCGGTTATTCTCTTTTGGCTCAGACTGCCTTTCTATCTGGCCATGTGGATGTGCTACAAACTTCGGCTGGCTCCGGCCGACCGGACAAAAGCAGCCATCCTTTCCACAGTCTTGAAAGGAAAAAGGGAGGTGGAATGCCGGGCAATGGGACAGCGATTCGTGCCTGCTATCGAAAGTCTTCTTCGTCCCGAAGCCCTTCGCTGTTTGGAATGGCATCGCAGCGAAGGACATCGGCTGGTGCTACTGACAGCCTCGCTTCTGCCTTGTGTGGAGCCATGGGCTGAAAAGACGGGGTTTCATACCGTCATTGCTACCCTTCCGGAGATAAAATCCGGCATTCTGACGGGTCGGTTCGAAGGCAATAACTGCAAGGGAAAAGAGAAAATCCACAGGTTGGATCGAGCCTTGCCGCATTGGCGAGATTCGATCTCCTATGGCTATGGCGATAGCCCCTCCGACCGCCCCTTGCTTAGCCTCTGCACACATTCCTACTATAGAAGATTCCCTGCTCTATAGCCTGCCGCCGCGTCCGTATCGTTTGGAGATTGTCGATTCATCGGTGTCCCGATGGGTACCCATTTTCCTACCTGACCACAAACCGCCATCAGAGCAGAAGTTACAACTGTCGATTGGTATTTCCCCTTAGGTTTACACAAGCAGATTTAGCCCTTTGCTCGGGATTCATTCTTCTGTAGTTGTAGAGTTCCGGAGCAATATTCCGAGCCTCTCTTTGTTGTGTATATAGAGAAATATATTTGTGTATATAAGGAAATATATTTCCGTATATAAGAAAATTTATCGGAGTATATACGAAAATATATTTCCGCATATGCGGAAATATCGCCACCTTCTTGGTGCGATAAAAACGCTGACGCTGAACTACTTGGCATCGGAGGTGAGGTATTCTTCGAGGATACGAAGGCGCTCTCCGAATTGCTGAGATGTTTTGACATTTTTTCTTGGTTTGTCGCACCCCCAACTGTCAACTTTTTCAGTACACAACACAACAGTCTCTTGGCGTAATGCCAATAATTCAAAAAGGGCTGTGCCGAATGGATTCCTCGGCACAGCCCTTATTAGAGAATTGCAGTGTGAATTACTTCACTATAACCTTTTCTGTATACGTCTTGCCTTCAGTAGCGATGCGAACGGCATACACGCCGTTTTGTGCTTCGAATACCATGCGGTTCTTAGCAGTAGCTACACGACGGCCGTTCATATCGAAGATCGTCAGCCCGGCAGCAGGACTTTCTACAGTTATCGTCTTACCTGATACAGCTACAGTATAAGGCTTATCATTGGCTACGTCGGCAATAGATGTACCTTCCACTTTCACATCCTTTATCACAGTAACCTTATTGTATCCTACTACGGTGAGCGTCAAGTTCGTTTCATCAGCGATACTCTCATTTAATTTGATGATAGCCTTACCGTCTTTCACGATAGCAGTGCCGACCATATCACCATCGTCAGAGAGCGTAGCGATAGCACCGTTATAGTCGCAAGCTACTTCGAATGTCTGTGCAGAGGCAGAGATATTTGCCGGAGCCGTAACCTGCATTTCGGTCGGGACAAGTGTACGAACGAGCAGCGAGGGGTCGCCGAATACAGTCCATGTGTCGAGCATCTTCTCACCATCCTTTTTATACTTTTCCACCATAGCAAACATACCGTTCATGGTGACACCACCGAAAGTACGCTTGATGTTGTTCGGGTGTTTTTCGCACAGAATTTCGTTCATCTCATCCTGCCCGCGCATAGGAGAAGCCCAAGACTGGTTGATCGTAGACGCTATGATAGCAACAGTACCTGTCGGCTTACCATCTTTTTGTGCACGCATCAGGGCTTCTGCGAAGCAAGGCATGCTGAATAGGAAATCGCCATTCACACAAGCTACGTCGAAAATAAACGGTAGCTGGTTGCTGTTGGTAAGCTGCTTCACATGAGTGGTGCCGAAGTGAGACGTACCCCAAGCTGTTTCGCTACCGTGGCCCGTATAGTTGACCAACGAGATTCCTCCGTTGAAAGCATCAATAATGTTTTTAGGAGTTACTCCCGGATCATAACATTTGATAATCTTGGTATAGCCATACTGGGTAAGCAGATTGGCGATTACATTCTCATGCTGGATATCACTTTCACCATTGTCTGCGGATGGGCCTCCTTCAGCCGAAGCAATACAAAGAGCCTGACCGAGCCATTTGTCTTCCGTGGTTATATTGCGCTCATAGTGAATAGTCCGATCGATTTGTGTCTTCAGATCCTCTTTGCTCTCACATGAGAAACGACCGATGAAGACTTCGTTGTAGTGGTCATTACCTACTATTTGTCCATATACCTGGTCGGATTTGATCCCCGGAGTAATTTTGGCAGGAATATCTTTGTGATCGCCAACCAAAAGAACATAGGTCAAATCATTACCTTCTTTCTCGTATTCTTGCTTAACGAACTGCTGAATAGCATTAGCTGTAACGGGAGAAGCAATATCTTCTGCCACTTTCACCTCGGTACGGAGACCGCGTTGGTTTTTCCAATCAACGAAATCTTTAATATCTCCCTCATACTTTTTGGCTACGATGACGATCATACGACCATTCTCCTTTTCTTCAACAGGCGTATAGCGCGTAGCTTCATAATTCATGAAGACGCTCTTATAGATATCTTCGAAGCCTGTGAAAGTGCTGTTCTTAACCAAGCTAATCGTATTCTGGCCCGCTTCAGCTGTTTCGCTCACAGCTACAACGATTTCCGTATAGATGCGGAGGGTCTTTGTAACAGGGTTATACTGGAGCGGAGCAAAGTTTACTACCTGACCACGTACATCACGCAGGATGAAAGGATCGCTCAGCGTAGCGATTTCGCCCGGGAAGAACTTGTCTTCATTATAGCTCTGTCCGTACACGTAGGGGATTTGATCAGGATTTTCAGCGCGAGAGATAACACCTTTAGAGGGAGCGATCAGCACATCCTTCTTTTCGATGAATTTGGAAGAAACTACCTCTACCTTCATCGCACGTGTTTCAGAAACGGCAAGAGAACGGGAAAGAATGGGCAATATAGGCGTACCTTTCTCCGAGATATTGACACCTTCGGTGAAGGTAGGCACCTGAGCTACCCCTTTGGAGGTCTGTACGTCTGTGAACTGAAGATTGTCCATACGGAATTGCACCTTGGACATAGACTGCTCAGCGGAGAGCAGTCGTACTTGTGGGTTGCGACCGCGCTCTGCCGGCTGTGCAAACGCCATTCCTCCCAACAGAGAGGAGAATGCTACGATCGAAACGATCCTGCTAAAATTCTTTTTCATTTGCTTGAATTAGTTTTTTATTTGTAAAAGAACCATTTTAATTCTTCTGAATTACGATCCGAAATCTCATTGAAGAGCTGCTCCATTATGCTTTTCCCTCTTGAGGCATAAAAGATTGCATTAGAAAAGGCCGGCAGCAAATATAAACAAAATAGTCAAAAACAATATCTTTTAGATAGCTCTCTCTCATATTTGCCAAGCCTTATGTCATTTTTCAATCGAAATGGTATGTTTTTGACTTTACGGAAGCCGTTATAAGTGCCGTTCGGCATGGTAAGAACTGCGAACGAGCGGAGCACTCTCTATCGTACGGAAGCCTTTTTCGATACCCACCAGTCGAAGATGTTCGAACTGTTCGGGCGTGATGTATTCCACCACAGGAAGATTCTTCCTCGACGGTTGCAGATACTGTCCTATAGTAATAACTGAGACTCCCGCCGCAAGAGCATCATCCATCAATTCAAGTATCTCTTCTTCAGTCTCGCCCAAACCGAGCATCATTCCTGTTTTCGCGGGCATTTTTCCGGACTGAGCTATGTGACGAAGCACGGCAAGGCTGGTATCGTAAGTAGCCACGCTGCGTACCGATGGCGTAAGCCGACGTACCGTCTCCAGATTATGCGAAATAACATCCGGACTTGCCTCGATAATCATGTCCACCAAATCCATCCGTCCTTTGAAGTCGGGAATCAGAACTTCGAGTGTCACTCCCGAGTTGATCCGTCTGATTTCCTGAATGGTCTTAACCCAGTGTGTGGCACCATAATCCGGCAAGTCATCGCGGTCAACGCTCGTCACCACAGCATGGTTAAGCCCCATCAGTTTGATACTCAATGCGACGTGAGTAGGTTCTGCTTCATTGAGCGGTTTGGGACGCCCCGTCAAAGTGTTGCAAAATCGACAGGCACGTGTACAGATATCACCACCGATCATGAAGGTAGCAGTCCCTCTACTCCAGCACTCTCCCATATTGGGGCATTTGCCACTTGTACAGATCGTATGCAGACAATGTCCCTCGACAATGCTTTTAGTCTCGGTAAACTTCTCATTCCCACCAAGACGTATTTTCAACCATTCGGGTTTCTTGACGTGTTGCGCCATAGTTTTTTCAACAAAGAGCTATTAGAGACCACTGTCGAACGGAGCAAGTGAACAAAAGCCCCCTTCGCCACTCGCCCCATCAAGCAACTGAGAGATACTGTATTAAAGATTGTCGAACAAAAACTTTGCTTTGCGAGTATAGAGATGATAGCGGGTATTCCCCCCGTATATACTATGGTTCTTGTCCATATAGATAGCCATGTCGAAGGGGATATTGGCCTGAACCAGCGCCTCTGTAAAAAGCATCGTGTTCTGAAGATGAACATTGTCGTCTGCCGATCCGCTTACGATCAAGAGATTCCCTTGTAGTTGGCTTGCCACATCAAGAGCTGAAGACATCTTGTATCCGGAAGCATTTTCCTTGGGTGTACGCATGAAGCGTTCGGTGTAAACCGAATCGTAGAAACGCCAGTCTGCCACAGGAGCAACGGCTATCCCCGCTTTGAATGTACCATTTCCCCGACACAAACTCATTAGTGTGGTATAGCCGCCATAGCTCCACCCCCATATGCCGATACGAGCTGCATCCACATAGGGCAGCTGTCCTATAGCAGTGGCCGCTGCTATCTGATCATCACTTTCGAATACACCAAGTTGCATGTAGGTACACTTGCGCCATTCTTCGCCGCGGGCACCGGTGCCACGCCCATCCACACATGCTACGACGTAACCTTTCGATGCAAGGTAGTGTTCCCAATCGAATGAATAGCGATCCAATACCTGCTGGGAGTTGGGACCGCTATACTGTACCATCAGGACAGGATAGTGGCGAGAGGGATCGAAATCAATAGGCTTCACGATCCAGGCATTCAGTTCAAGAGCCGATTGAGTTTTGATAATGGTAAACTCCTTCGGGTTGTAACGATAGGCTTTCAGCCGTTCACGGAGAGCAACGTTATCCTCCAGTGTGCGCAACTCTTTGGCTCCTTTGCTTCTGAATACCGAAACCACCGTTGGGGTAGCAGCACTGCTATACGTATTAATATAGTATGCATAGTTGCCACTGAAGAGAGCATCATTCGTGCCTACATTCAGGCTGAGCTTTGTTTTCCTGCCTTTGGCATCTATGGCATAGACAGCTCGACGGATGGGGCTTTCTTCCGCCGACTGGTAGAAGACCGTTCCCGAAGCATCCACTCCGTACAGTTTGGTCACATCCCAATTTCCTGAGGTAATCCGACGGTGCATTACCCCTTTGTTATCGTAGAGATAGATATGAGCAAACCCATCCTTTTCGCTCACATAAGCGAATCCGCCTCCGGCCGTAAACTTCAAGGCCTGAATCCAATCGCTATCCACATATCGCTTGTTCATATCCTGTAGTATCAGCTTGGGGACGAGACTCTTCGGATGCACATAGTACATTTTGAAGTCGTTCTGCAAACGGTTGAGTGTCATGACAGCCAACTCATCCGCGTTGTCCGTGAAAGCAATTCGGGGAATATATCCATCCGCATCGATCGGCAGGCTTACCGACTTGGTATTCCGATCCGCCACATTATAGAGATGCAGGGAGACGGTACTATTCTTCTCCCCTGCCTTGGGATACTTATAGGTATAGTCTTCGGGATAAAGTTTGTCCTCATACATAGGCATTCGATATTCGGGGACGGCAGATTCATCGCTGCGCACAAAAGCCAGAAAAGCATTGTCCGCACTCCAGCTCATCAGATTGGTCACACCGAACTCTTCTTCGTACACCCAATCCGTCGCTCCGTTTAAAACAGAGTTGATCTGCCCATCGGTAGTAACTTGTACTTCCGTATCGAAATCGAATTTCTTGATAAAGATGTTATTGTCTCTGACGAACGCTACCATCCGGCCATCAGGGCTGAATGTAGGGATCATCACTTTGCCGACATGCTCGCTCAGTGGTTTTACCAAATTGCGGCGAACATCATAGTCGTAGACGGCAGCACGATACGAATGCCGATAGATGCTCTCCATATCCGTAAAGAGCAAAATATGATGTCCGGTACTGCTTACCTCGTAGTTCTGTATTTGTTTAAACGGGCATTCGCGTGCTCGTTCGATACTGAAGAGCGTATCGACCGCCTTGCCGGAGGCATAATTGTAGCGGACGATAGCCGTTCGCTCACGGTTCATCTCCGTATAGTGTTCTCCATCCGGCATGGAGCGTATTCCTCTCCCTGCACTGCGAGCATAAAACATTCCGCTCGTGATTTCTTTCAAATCTACGGGTTTGTCCCCCGTCTGAGCCATGGCACACATGGTTACGATGCCAAGTAGCAGAATTATTACCGGTCTTTTCATAAGAAAGTGTATTATATCTTCTTTTAAGTGGTTTATTGCTTAGCGTTTCAACGCACGATCCATCTCTCGGCGATCATCTCGCTCTTTGATGGATGCACGCTTGTCATATTGTTTTTTCCCTCGTGCCAATCCGATTTGCAGCTTGGCCAATCCCCTTTCATTGATAAAGAGCTTGAGCGGCACTATCGTGGTACCCACGCTCTTGGATGCCTCCTCAAGCTTGCGTAGCTCTTTGCGATTGAGCAGGAGTTTACGGTCGCGGCGAGCCACATGGTTGTTATAGGTGCCATAGAAGTATTCGGCTATGTACATATTCTTCACCCACAGCTCTCCCCGATGGAAGTAGCAATAGGTATCAACCAAACCGCCTTTGCCCAGTCGGAGCGATTTGATCTCGGTACCGACCAATACAATGCCCGCCGTGTAAACGTCCAAAATCTCGTAATCGAAAGTGGCACGTTTGTTCTTTATGAGGATATTCTTCTGTATTTTCTCTTTCATAGTTGTGGGTATCGTTACATCCGGAAGTCTGCCTATCGCGGAGCTTTTTTATAAAGGAAAACGGCAATGACCGTAAACACGAAGTTAGGCAACCAAGCTGCCATAAACGGAGGCAAAGATCCGCTGATGGCAAATGTACCAGCAACGGTCATAAACAGGATATAGGCAAAGCTAAGCCCCAGACCGATAGCGATATTGATCCCCATCCCTCCTTTTACTTTGCGTGAAGAGAGCGAAGCACCGATAATGGTGAGGATAAAGGCAGAGAAGATGGCTGCATAGCGTTTGTGCAGTTCGATCTCAAAGAGCTTGACGTTGCCCACGCCCCTTTGCTTCTGATGCGATATATAGGTATGCAGGTCGGTAGTCGTCATCGTCTCCACATCATCCTCTGCCACGAGGAAGTCCGCCGGGCGGACGGCTATTACCGTGTCCATCTCGCTACCGCTCTCGACCGTCTCTTTATACTTACCGAAGTGCCTGATCCTGTAGTTGAAAATGCGCCAGTTATAAAGCGAGTCGTATTGGATCCTATCCGCTGTCAGACGGGAGACGAGCTGCTTGCCCTTGAACTCTTCCAGGCTGAACTGGTAACCGGTTCGCATGGCATCGCTGTACGATCCGAAAAAGGCAAAGACCCCTTTCTTCACTTCGAGCTGAACGCTCTCGGCATACTGTACCTTCTTGTTCTTGATGTATTTGTTCTGAAAATCAATTCGTGTAGCATTGCCCGGTGGGATAACGAAACTATTGAGCAGGAAAGTCAGTATGGCAATCACCGTTGCCGACAACATATAGGGCACCATCAGCCGCTTGAAACTGACTCCGGCCGAAAGCATCGCGATGATCTCGGACTTCTCAGCCAGCTTCGACGTAAAGAATATCACCGATATGAAGACGAAGAGCGGGCTGAAAAGATTGGCGTAGTAGGGAACGAAGTTGAAATAGTAATCGAATATGATACTGCGCAGACTGACCTCCGGCTTCATAAAGTCATCGATCTTCTCATTGATGTCGAAGACGACCGAAACGGATATGATCAAGATGATGGAGAAAACGAACGTCCCCAAAAACTGCTTGATCAAATACTTATCTAACCTGTTCAACCTCTTCATGAGATACATGATAAGCTACAGCCTGTTGTCAAGCTGTCGGATCATAGCCGTTTTCCAAGTGCGATAGTCGCCGATTTGAATATGCTTACGCGCTTGCCGGACCAGCTCGAGATAGAAGGCGAGGTTGTGAATAGAGGCGATTTGCAGACCGAGAATCTCCTGTGTATGGATCAAGTGGTGCAGATAGGCCTTACTGTAACGGCTGTCCACGTACGACGTACCGTCAGGATCAAGCAGCGAGTAGTCGTCCGCCCATTTGGCATTGCGGATATTGATGGTACCGTGCCAGGTGAAGAGCTGCCCATTACGGCCGTTGCGCGTAGGCATGATGCAGTCGAACATGTCCACACCACGGTCTATCGCTTCCAATATATTGATCGGAGTACCTACCCCCATGAGGTAGCGTGGACGATCTTTGGGAAGGATCTCGTTGGTCAGTTCGATCATCTCGTACATCTTTTCCGTCGGCTCTCCCACGGCCAATCCTCCGATGGCATTTCCGGCAGCATCGACGGCAGCTACCATCTCGGCCGACCGGCGGCGCAGATCGGGATAGACGCATCCCTGCACGATGGGGAATAGCTGCTGTTCATATCCATAGAGTGGCTCCGTCTCGCGCATTCTACACAGGCAACGCTCCAACCACCTTCCGGTCAGGAGCATCGAACGGCGGGCATATTCGCGGTCGGCATCACCGGGGCAACATTCATCGAAAGCCATGATGATGTCCGCTCCGATAACGCGCTGGATGTCCATGACCCTTTCGGGTGAAAAAAGGTGCTTGGAGCCGTCTATATGGGAACGGAAAGTCGCACCCTCCTCTGTGATCTTCCGATTCTCCGCCAAAGAGAACACCTGAAAACCTCCGCTATCCGTGAGCAAAGGCCGCTCCCAGCTATTGAACTTGTGCAAGCCTCCGGCACGCTTGAGCACATCCAATCCGGGACGGAGATAGAGGTGATAAGTATTGCCGAGTATAATCTGAGCCCGAATATCCTCTTCCAACTCGTGCATGTGTACGGCCTTCACGCTCCCGACCGTGCCTACCGGCATGAAGATGGGAGTCTCTATGGGGCCATGGTCTGTAGTCAGCAGACCGGCACGCGCTTCGCAGTCGGCACATGTATATTGAAGATTGAATGTCATGGGTTATTCCTCAATTACGGAAAACAAAAATAGTCTTTTTCCCCGACGCCTATGTCACAGGGCAATCGCATTTGAACTGTTAACACACTTATAAACCTAACGATTGCTACGCTCGGTTATCAAACAAGTACGAATTAATGGGACCTTTGCACAACAAGCAGGCACTTTTGTTTATTCTTCTTATTGTGTGTCAGGCGACTATTTGGTACACGCCGGATTTCCACAAGTGGAAAGCTATCTTTCCACCGGTGGAAAGTTTATTTTCCACCAGTGGAAAATTCTTTTTCCACCAGTGGAAATTTACTCCCCTTTAATGAGTGCCCCTTTGAGACATCAAACGACATGACCGGCAACAGCACTTGTGCTCCTCCAACCATCGCCTTGCTCCCCGTGTATGCACCTTGTCGCCACGCTGTGCCGTCTGATTCACATTGCGTCCATACAAGCCGATACCACCTCCGGCTCCAATAACCCATCCGGCTACCGTGTCGGGACACAGTAGCAGCCAACAATACCGATTAGGAGAAACTCGCTCGCATGAAACCGCAAAACCAATTTAATGCGTCGGCTCCGGGGGCAGCCTGCCTGGGTGATCGCGTTTGAAAATTTTTAGTCTCTTTCCTCTATGATTTGAATCTCTGGCATATGGATTCGCACTTGTTTTGAAAATCGAATGTGGCAATCATGTGCTTTAGATGTACGTTAGTGGCTGAAATGCGATTGCCCTGCCTATATCATCGCAGAAGACATGAGGGGTAGAGATGCAGACGTGGGAAGTAGAGCGGACTGTAAGCCCCATGCACAGCCCGGCAGTTGTCAGTCGGGATAGTTCAGGTTCTCCTCCGTCGCTACATCGAGTACCTCACGCAGGTATTTCTCGGCCTCATATTTGGCCATCGGCAGGTTGTGCAGCAGGCAGTTGCCACAGTCGCGCGGCTCCGTACCCGGCACTTCTCCTTCGAAGTCTCTGATGAAGCGGAAAGTCTCCTGCATGAGGGGCAGTATATCTTTGGATACGTAATTGCCTCGCATCAGAAAGTAATTGCCCGTAAGGCAGCCCATCGGCCCCCAGAAAACGATCCTGTCCTTATAAAGCGGATGATTACGCAGATAAGTTGCAGCCAAATGCTCGATCGTATGCAGTTCGGGTGCTCCAAGCACCGGTTCGCGATTGGGCTCTTTCATTCGAATATCGAAAGTCGTAACCACCTCTCCCCCTATATAGTCCTTGCGGGAGACATATATGCCTCGTTTGAGGCGAATATGATCTAACTGAAAACTGGGAATTTTTTCCATCTCCATATCGGGATTGTCTTATTTCTACATTGCATCGAATACTCTTTCGAGAATAGAAAAGGTAGCCGGAGAAGCCTTGCGCCAGAAGTCCATATACTCCGCAAAGTTATCCCGACCTTCGCCGGCAATATCGCTGATAATACGCACGGCGATGAACGGGACTCTGTATATATATGCCACCTGAGCCAACGCAGCAGACTCCATATCCACGGCAACGGCATCGGGAAAAGTACGACGAACAAAGTCTTGCTCCTCCGATGATGACAAGAAACGATCGCCACAACAAACCACACCCTCTCGGACAGGTACCGGAAGCGAACGAAAAAGGGCGAGAAGATCCTCCGAAACGGGATAATAAAGGGGAAAACCCTGCACCTGCCCCCAAGCAATATCGGCTCCGCACGAAACATCGTGATAGCAGACAGCCGTGGACACTACCGTATCATGGATAGCGACATTCCGCCCCAATCCTCCACTCACGCCTATATTGATGAGGTAGTCGGGACGATAGCGGCGGATCAGTTCTCCGGCACAGACAGCAGCAGCCACCTTCCCTATTCCGCTCAGGGCATATATGACGCGATGTCCTCCGACAATTCCGACAACGGCACGGAAAACCGCATCCCGTATTTCTTCCTTGTTTTCGAGGATGTCCGGTAGCAGGCGAAACTCTTTCCCCATGGCTACTACCACACCGATAGTCTTGTTCATTGCTGTACGGCTTCTATTCTTCGATCGGCCAAAGGTATATCATCTGTCACAATATGATTGTATGCAGACTCGTCAGTCGACACATACACGACAGACCTCTTTATAATCATTCGAGGGCGACGTATGCTGAAAAAGGGCCGGAAGTCGGAGAGGTTAATCCGATCCTTGCGTTATAGAAAGAGTCGGTATTGTACCGGACTCTTTCCGTTTAATCTTGCCTTAATTCTATCGTTGTATGACCAATCCGGGGTTAAAGAGCAATAATCACAAAACTATTCGACGAGGATTTTTTGGGATGCCACGATGATGAAGTCAGGATAATAACGCAATCGAGGCAGCATCGGAGAGAGATAAAGCCTCTCGCCATGCTGCCCCGATCTGTTTGTTAGTACTCGCGCGTCGTTATTGAACGATCACTCTTTCTGTAATATCACCGATCTGCAAGAGGAAAACGCCCTTGAGATGGCTGATATCTATCTGCTGGAAGATGTTATTAAGCGTAACTCTGTAAACAATCTGTCCGTTCATATCTATAAGAGACGCCACTTTGCCTACCATTTCTGCCGGTATCTCTATCGTCAAATCTTTTGATGTGGGTATGGGATAGACATGGAAGCCTTTGGTGTCGACTTCTCCTACGGCATTGCTCTTCTTCATCAGGGCTGTCACTTCTGTATCTTTCTCAAGAAGGAATTCATACGGAGCCTCGATA
Organism: Porphyromonas gingivalis ATCC 33277; assembly: GCF_000010505.1. Classification (GTDB taxonomy): domain Bacteria; phylum Bacteroidota; class Bacteroidia; order Bacteroidales; family Porphyromonadaceae; genus Porphyromonas; species Porphyromonas gingivalis. The sequence continues at coordinate 1,652,222 of NC_010729.1, forward strand.
CTCTCTCCGTTCACCATTACCTTGTCCACTTCGTAACCTTCGGCAGGGATGGGATGTATTTTAATACGACGGCCTGCCACTAATGTGGAACCGCTGTTCAGGGGCTGCCCGTCGGCCGTTAGCTTTATCTCTCCATTTTCGGGCTGGATGACCACTACGGAATATACAGAGATAGGTTCATAAATCGCTTCTATTTCATTTGTAGATTCTTTGACTACTACATGAGTATAACTGTTTTTGAAGGGTAGTCCTGAAAAATCCACATAATCTTTAAGTCCGAAATATACTAAATCTGCTATGGAAGGCTTTGGGAAGAATGTCTCTGAAGCGAGCATTTCTTTGTCGTACTCATAGTAGTACCAGAAATCGTCACGCCCGGCTTTGACAATATCCATTCCTTCACTGTCGTATTCGTATATCAATTCAAATTCGTTCAAACCTGTACTGGCCGGTCCCGGTATAAACCTGATAGCAACTATTTTGTTGAGGTTATTGTATGTAAGCTCTTCCCGATTGAATTCTTGTCCGCTTCCCGGATCGGTTTGAATCATCTCTTTCAAGAGTCCGTTTTCATTATAGATTAGTTCTGTCGTGCGCAGATCGCCCCATACATTGGCCATAACGTCGAAGAAATCTATATCCGCTTTGATCAGTTTCATATCGGCATCGTAGGAAAAATCGATACGGATATCCTCTATCAACTCCTGACTTCCATCTTTAGGCGAGTATCTGCTGAAATGAGTGATATAACCCTTGTCATCGCGGACAAATTCCCATTTTCTGACAGGTATCTGAACGGTTCCATCGTATTCCTCCTCACGAATCATATATCCGCCTTCATTGAAAAAGAATCGTCTTTCGTGTTCGATCTCTCCCGAAGACTCATCCACCGAATAGATCCTTTGCAGACGGTTGTCGACTCCGTATTCGTAATTAGAGTAGGAGGAGAAGCTTTTTTCTTTTACAATCCTGTGTTTGAATTGCTGCGGATCGGCATGGAAGTAATTTGGAGCCATTGTCTGAGCATTAGCGCTCCAAATCCATGCACATAAGAAAGCCACGGAGGCCAAAAAAAGTTTTTTCATAATGATTTTTCTCATTGGTTATTAGCGACGGCAAAGGTATCGGCCGCCATCAGACAGGCCAATACCTACCTTAGGGTATTCTTTTCACTTATTTGGATGGAATTAGGTATTTCTGACGATATTCCTAATAGTTTGCTGTTACCTCTTGAGGATATTCCTTATAGGTGTCTCCTGTATGGAGACCTTTGCACAACAAGCAGGCATTTTATCCATTCATTTTATTGTGTGTCGGCCGATTTGTTTTGTGTGTTTATGGTATGATCAATGACACAAAACGGTGGTACGACAAGGAAAATCATCCGACGAGAAGAGGTCTCATTCAGGGACGTCATGTCAACGAATCGATACGGGAAAGCACGGAATGTATTTTTGACCCAAGTCGATATGCTTACATAAGAGGATACTATGGTCTCACATGAGAGGATACTATGGTCTCATACGAGATGATACTATGGTCTCATATGAGAGGATACTATGGTCTCGCATGAGAGGATACTATGGTCTCACACGAGAGGATACTATGGTCTCGTATGAGAGGATACTATGGTCTCATATGAGAGGATACTATGGTCTCATATGAGAGGATACTATGGTCTCACATGAGAGGATACTATGGTCTCACACGAGAGGATACTATGGTCTATTGATGGAAGATGCTATCTGCTCTCTGCCGGATGGCAGGTTCGGGGAGTGGGAGGTTCCGTGCGAGCTGTTAAACCGATAGATGAGATTGTCGCATGGCATTTTCCGGGAGATTTCATTGTCAATTGACTGATTTTTCAGTGTCGTTATAGATATGAATACCTCTAAAGCTCCTCCATGACTTATGCGACACGCTCTATAGGTGAGCAAAAACGATACCGAAAAGATACTTCTTGATGACCTTCTCTTTTTGCGAAGGGCTCGTTATATGAATCATTTTCAGTTTATAAAATCGATTCCAATTAAATATAGAGAACGAAAACGATTCGTATATAAACCGTTGGCTTTCTATGGCCGTTTCGGGAGATGATAAAACAGAGGCACCCACCGAGTTCGCGACCGAACCGGGTGGGTGCCTTATATCCTTGGTTGTCGAAAGGAGACTTATCAGTCTCTATTGATCACAAGGATTTTTGTTTGTTGTAGGGCGAATGGATTAGATCAACTTCAGCTCTTGGATGAGACGGGGACACTGACCCCATTTATCGATCATGAAGAGAACGTAGCGGATGTCCACGCTGATTGTGCGCTGCAGATCGGGTTCGAACTCGATGTCACCACTCATAGCTTCCCAGTTGCCATCGAAAGCAAGACCGATCAGACGGCCGTTCTTATCGAATACGGGGCTACCGGAGTTACCGCCCGTGATGTCGTTGTTCGAGAGGAAAGCGATATGGAGCTGACCGTTCTCGGCATAGCGACCATAGTTTTTGGTGCGGAAGAGGTCGAGGATATTCTCCTGTACGGCAAACTCATCGCTCTTAGGATCCTGCTTCTCCAATACGCCCTTACCTGTCGTATGATAGTTGTACCAGGCACCGTCCTGCGGTTCATATCCCTTGATGGAGCCGTAGCTCATACGCATGGTGAAGTTGGCATCGCTCGGCAGAGCACGTCCGGGGTACATCTCACGCAAACCGGCAAAGAAAAGACGCTTGCCCTTCTCAATGGCATAGGCATTGGCCATCGCATCGGCCTGAATAGCGCGAGCAGCAGCTATTACGCTCTTGGAAAGCTCTACAGCCGGATCTTTCTCGATAGCCTTGGCAAACTTTTCCTTGTCCATGGACTTGAGCATGGCATGGAACTTGTCACTATAAGGAACCACACTCTTGTCGAATACGAAGTCTGCATACTTCTTCGTGTCGCCTTTGAACTTCTTGTCGATTACATTCTTGAATATATCGGGGAGCTTGTCGGCAGGGATACGCCGGCGTACAATATCGAGCATGGCGGGCAGCACCTTACGGTCGAGCGAGGGGAGGTAGTCTTTGTACTTGTCATCAAGCGATTTGAGGATACCGGCATGAGCATCAGGATTTGTAGCCAATGCGTTGGCAAACTGTGCAAAACGAACCACCTCGGTACCACCGAAGAGCGTCTCGCTCAAATAAGTCATCTCACGATTGGCCTTGGCTCCTTCCTTATAAGCCTTTTCGAGAGAAGACAATACATCGCCATAGACAGCACTCTTGCCGTTCTTACGGATCCAGTCTGCGAATGCTCTTTCCTCGGCACGCTTGCGACCTATCACGTCAAGACGAGCGAGACCGCGGTTCATACCGATCGAATTCTTCCAATAGTTAGCACTCTGAGCATACTTGCTGGCATATTTGATACGGGTAGCTTGATCTGCACTCATGGCTTCCTTCCAGATACCTTGCTTGATACCGCGAACTTCGATACGGGGATTGTTCTCGTTTTCGATACGATCTTCCACACCCCAAGAAGTGAGGTAGCGATCCGTACTGCCCGGGAAACCGATGGTCATGGCATAGTCGTCAGCCTTGTAGCCTTGCATGGATACGGCAGCGAAGTAAACGGGCTTATAGGGTTTATTGTCCTTGCTGTATTCGGCCGGACGGTTGTCGGCACCGGCATACACGCGGAATACGCTGAAGTCGCCCGTGTGACGCGGCCACATCCAGTTGTCCGTATCGCCTCCGAACTTACCTACAGAGCTGGGAGGAGCAAATACCATACGAACGTCCTTGAATACATCGTAGACGATGAGGAAGTATTCGTTGTTGGAATAGAAAGGCTCTACGATGCAGAGTTGGTTCTCGTCTGCATTTTCTTTTTTGGCCAGTTCTTGGCATACCTCCTGAGCTTTGCGCAGACGCTCCATCTCGTCAGTGATACCCTTGAGCTGTCCTTCTACCTTGTCCGTTACCTTCACGATCTTGCGCAGATACTTCACGGAAAGACCCGGAATCGGAAGCTCCTCACCCATCGTGCGAGAAACGAAACCATCGCGCAGATAGTCGTGATCCACCGTGCTTTGGCTCTGGATAGCACCGTATCCGCAGTGGTGGTTGGTAAAGATCAGGCCCTGATCGGACACTGTGATACCGGTACATCCGCCACCGAAGATAACCACGGCATTGGCAATGGACGGCTTGTCGAAACTGTAGAGCGAATCCAACGGGAGCGTAAAGCCGAGCTCACGCATTCGATCCAGATTCTCCTGATTGAGTTCGTTGAGGAGCCACATGCCTTTGTCGGCTTTGGCCACCCCTGAAGCACCCAATAGCAGGGCTGCTCCGAGAAGAATACTTTTTAATTTCATTTGCATTACTGTTTATGGTTGTTACCTATGATTATTGTCTATGATAAGGCGCACTTTCTTGGTCTTGGTACGCGTAGCCATCCATGAGCTTAGCTTGTTTATTTCCGACTGGCTTATCCGGTCTTTCGGACGCACCACGACGAGCAATACGGAATCCCTACCCTGTGCCACTCCGGACGAAGGTACCAGCATAGCCGAATTGATAGAGGGGAAAATCACTTGCAGCTCTTGGGCTATCTCACTCTCCATCGAAGAGAAACGGTTGTAGAAGTTTAATACATTTCGGAGCGAATCGATCTGCCGCTGCTGGTTTCGAATGATTTTCTCGCCATTGTCATAGAGGTCTTTCAGCAAAACGTTTTTCAGTTCGTTCACATCGGTCTCTTCCTGCTCATAACCGAAGCCCTGTTTGATGTTCAGTTCTACGCCGGACAAACCGTATGAAGAGAGCTTTGTTTTCGCACTGTCTATCTGAGCCGGAGAAACGGTAGCACCGATCAATACCACTTCTATATGCTTCCGGTTGTTCTCTTCCAGTAGCTGGTCGCGTATGACCTGCGTATTGGGGATACTGCCGATCACCTCTCGCACGTACTTGTGTGCGTTTTCCTGAAGTAGATTGTTGCTGAAGAGCTGTATGCTCAGATAGATACTCGGAGCAATCGTACATACGGCAATGACCGTAATGATCCGGCGCACTTTCTGCTCTCGCTGTTTATTGAGGAAGACTTTGCGTGGGAACTTCAGCAAACGTACTGCAAGGAAGGTAGCCAGTGCGATAAATACAGAATTGATGATGAAGAGATAGAAAGCCCCGAAGAAATATGCAAACTGCCCCGTACCAAGGCCGAAACCGGCAGTACAGAGAGGAGGCATAAGGGCCGTCGCGATAGCCACACCGGGTATTACATTGCCCTTGCTTTTGGTACTGCCGGCGACAATCCCCGCAGCACCACCGAAGAATGCGATCAGCACGTCGTACAGAGTAGGCTGCGTACGTGCCAAAAGTTCGCTCTGTTCTTGTCCGACAGGAGAGATAAAGAAAAACAACGTAGCCGTGAGAATACTGAAAAGCGTGGCCAACCCCAAGTTGCGGAGCGAACGCTTGACAAGCTCAAAGTCCAAAATGCCCAGTCCCAAGCCGAATCCGATGATCGGTCCCATAAGCGGGGAGATCAACATGGCACCGATGATAACGGCAGTCGAATTGACATTAAGACCAAGAGAAGCGATGAAGATGGCGAAGATAAGGATCCAGAGCTTCGTACCACGGAAATCGACATCTGCCTTGATAAGGTCGATGGTCTGATAGTCGTTCTCTTTCTCTTGTCGGAGGTCGAGGAGCGACTTGATATACTCCACAAAAGTCCGTTTGATATCCGACGGTGTCGGAGTAGGAGTAGGAGTCGGGGTAGGAGTAGTACCGAGATTACTGTCCATAAGTAAATATAAATTAGGGGATTATCTTTTTCGTATTCTATTGAGCATGGGGACTGCTATCCCACTCAGGTCTTTCCTGAAAGCTATGATGACAAATAATAAGACAAACAATGTGTTGACACCCAATCGAAGGGCTGTATACTGCGGAAACAGATAGGCCACACAATATGTTCCGCCCACGAGCAAAGCTGTCAGAGCGGCATAGAACAAAGCATTTCCGAGACGGTATGGAACGGGGAAATAGTACCTCCCCATAAAATAAGAAAGCAGCATGATCAGACCATTGCTGATCACCGAAGCCCATGCACAAGCCATAAAGCCGTAGGTACGCGCACCGAAGACGATGATCAGCACCGTAGTGACGCAGCCGATCAGAGAAAAGATCGCACCCCATATCGTTCGGTCGGTGACCTTGTACCAAAGCGAGAGATTGAAGTAAATGCCGAACATCAACTGCCCCAGCATCACGAAAGGCACGACCTTGAGTCCTCCGTAATATGCCGGACCGACAAAGTGCTTGAGGATGTCCATATAAGCCATCACACCCAGATAGATGAAACAAACAAAGATGATGAAGTACTTCATCGCCGTAGCATAGGACTCCTTTCCCTCTTCCTCGCCACTTTTGATCTTGGCGAAGACGAAAGGATCGTAGGCATAGCGAAAGGCCTGGGTGAACATCACCATGATGATGGCCAGCTTGTAGCATGCGCCATAGATACCGAGCTGTGCTTTCCCCTCCGCCGGATCGTCGAAAAGCATGGGAAAGAGAATCTTATCGGCCTGATTGTTGAAGCTGCCGGCCAAGCCCAACAGCAGAATAGGGAAAGAATAGGCCAGCATCTTGCGCAGAACGTCCGGACGAAATACGCGGCCGGCATGCCGCCAATGAGGAAAAAGCATGGCCATCTGCACGAGGTTGCAAATGAAGTTGATGACGAACACGTACCCCAATTCGTAGTTCGGGCGGTAGAAGCTATCGATCCACTCCGGATGTAAGGCATAAATACGGGGACACAGGAAGAGGAAAAAGATCGTAAGGACGATGGTCAGCAGGATGAATGTCAGCCGAACGAACATAAATCGCCACGGCCGGTTCGCATAGCGCAGATAGGCCAATGGAATGGCCATGAAAGCATCCATCGCCACGATAGCGAGCAGCAGACCCACGTACTCCGGATGAGCGGCATAGCCCATACTCCCACTGAGCGGTCTGAGAAAAAGCAAGCCTGCACAAAGGAAGAATGTGGATGTAGCCCCCAAAGACCACAACGTGGTGGAATAGACTTCGTTCGGACGTTCGGCCTTATTGATGAAGCGGAAGAAACCGGTCTCCATCCCATAAGTCAGGACGATCATGGCCAGTGCCGTCCAAGCGTATAGATTGGTCATATTGCCGAAGTCGGCAGTGCCCGGCAGTGCGCGTACATAGACGATGGTCATCAGCCAATTGAGCAGACGTACCAGGATGGTACTCAGGCCGTAAACGGCCGTATCTTTCATCAAACCTCGTATTCCGGATGCCATATATCAGCAGATTAGAAAGTCGTCAGTCGAAGAGGGATGGCCGGTGCGGACGGGGGTTACGTCCCAAGTGCGTATAAGCCAGCTCCGTCACTTCTCTTCCGCGAGGTGTCCGCTTGAGGAATCCCTCCTTGATCAGGAATGGCTCATAGACCTCCTCTATCGTACCGGGGTCTTCCCCCAAGGCCGTGGCAATGGTGCTCAATCCGACGGGGCCTCCGGCGAACTTGTCTATGATGGTGGCGAGGAGCTTGTGATCCACATTGTCCAGCCCGTAGCGGTCGATATTCAGGGCCTCGAGAGCATAGCAGGCTATCGGTTTGTCAATGGCACCGGATCCCTTGACCTGTGCAAAGTCCCTTACACGTCGCAGCAAGGCATTGGCTATACGAGGCGTACCACGGCTTCGTCCGGCTATCTCGATGGCCGCATCGTGCGAACAGGACACCTCCAGAATGCGTGCACTCCGCTCCACGATACCGGTAATAGTATGCACATCGTAATACTCCAGATGGAGATTGATCCCGAAACGAGCACGAAGGGGTGCTGTCAGCAAACCGCTGCGCGTAGTAGCTCCCACAAGGGTGAAGGGGGAGAGATTGATCTGAATGGAGCGCGCGCTGGGTCCCTTGTCCAGCATTATATCTATACGGTAGTCCTCCATGGCCGAGTAGAGATATTCTTCCACCAGAGGGCTCAGCCGGTGTATTTCGTCTATGAAAAGTACATCGTTGGATTCCAACGAAGTGAGGAGTCCGGCCAGATCACCCGGCTTGTCGAGGACGGGACCGGAAGTGATCTTAAGCCCCACGCCAAGCTCATTGGCTATGATATTCGACAGCGTGGTCTTACCCAGCCCCGGAGGGCCATGCAGCAGCGTATGATCCAAGGCCTCGCCGCGCAAACGAGCTGCAGCAACGAAGATGCTCAGATTCTCCACCACCTTGTCCTGACCGCTAAAGCTGTCGAACGTCAGGGGGCGTAGCTTGTTTTCGACTTCCCGTTCGCCGTCGTTGCCGCGGTAACGCTCCTGTCTAATGTCAAATTCTTCAGTCATTCGTCCTGCAAAGGTAAGCAATAGAGTGCGTTGTTCCTTAATTACATAGTCAAAAGCCTGCAAAAAAAACGATGCTCAAGAAAGAGCTTCCGCCAAACGTACCATACGATGCCGCACGGCAGACCGTTCCTCACATACAAGCACGCTGTTTTTGCCCTGTTGGGAGCATCATGACTCCGAAAGGCATGGGCTTCCGAAGTCTTTTACGTCCCCCTAAAATTATCGTTCTTCAGGCCCAAAAACCCAAAAAGGTGGTGCGTAAACTTGACGTATACATAATAGACTTAGAGAAAACACTGTAATTGATCACGAACCGGACCAGACCCCTCTGAGTGTTAACTTTTTCAGTACACGGCACAGGTCACAACAATTTATAAAAAGAAATAATCGTCCCGGCCGGAAAAAGTTTTTTCTGCAGTACGGAAAAGTTGAAAAGCCATAATCCAATTCTTTATTCAAAGGTTTCGGATATATAAACGAAGCTTTCGGATATGTATTCAAAGGCTTTGGATACATATCCGAAACCTTTGGATAGAGATTTTCCGGCCGGAAAAATTATTTTTGTCGGCTGTCGGGGAAACTTTCCCCGGCCGGAAAGAAAACAATCGAACGGCGACAAGTAAAACGAATAGAGACCTTTGAAAAAATGAGGGATTGTCAATATTTTTTCTCAAAGACCTCCCCTGATTTTTATTTCCCGAGCCAAATCGAAAAAAATTTACGCGCATGTTTTCAGCAAAACACGAACAGCAATCGAGCATTTTGCTGTTCGAGAATTCATTCCGGCCACACTCGCCCTTTATTCTTTTCGTACCTTTGGCAGAAACCGGGGGACAAAGGGGCAAACGAACCTCACTGCCATTTTCATCTTCGACACCGCTACCCCAATGATAAAATACAGCATGGAAACAATCCGCATTCAGCACTACCAATCGCCATGCGGCGATCTCATCCTCGGCTCCTATGGGCATCAGCTTTGCATGTGCGACTGGGCACATAAGGAACGCAAGGAAATTATTGACACGGGGCTGCAAAAAAGGCTGTGCTCCTCATACGAGATCGCACTGTCGCCCGTCTTGAAAGAGACGATCGCCCAACTGGACGAATACTTCTCTCACAAGAGAGAGACTTTCGACATCCCCCTGCTTATGGCAGGAACGGAGTTTCAGCAAACGGTATGGGGCGAGCTACTGAATATCCCCTACGGCACCACCATCTCATACGCCACTCTTGCACGACGAATAGGAAACCCCAAAGCCGTGAGGGCCGTAGCCCGTGCCAACGGAGCCAATCCCATATCCATCCTCGTGCCGTGCCATCGGGTAATTGGAAGCGACAATACGCTGACAGGTTACGGTGGGGGATTGGACAAAAAGGAATTCCTGCTTCGTCATGAAATGAGTCTGCCGGTCTAAAGCCTTGAAAGCCTCTCGAAGGCTATTTATATTTGAGTATATTTGCAAGCATAAAACCAGTTATATAAAAACAAAGTAGAATATGGATTTCATCTTTCTTCAGGCCGCGCCACAAGCCGGAGGCCTGTTCGGAGGCTCAAGCCAGATGATTCTGGTGCTCGTGCTCATGGTAGTAATCTTTTACTTCTTCATGATCAGGCCTCAGCAAAAACGTCAGAAAGAGCTTCAGCGTCAGCGAGAAGCCCTCGCCAAAGGAGACAAAATAATCACCGCAGGCGGTATACACGGCACCATACGCGAGGTTCGCGAAAAAGATTTCTTGGTCGAAATAGCCAATGGCGTGAACATCCGCATCGATAAAGGGTCTGTATATGTATCTGCTCGCGAAGCGGAAACAGACATGGCCAACAAGAAAGACTAAGCTGCATAAAAGCAATCTATCGGAGGAACTGACAGAGACGGGTAGGTATTACGTCCAATAACACTTGGCATAAGGCCCCCCCCATCTTTCAGTTCCTCATCGTTCTCCACCAAATCCGCTAAAGGGAATGAAGCTCAATCTCCTCAATGCCGATCGGAAAAAGGGGAAAAGTATAGACAAGGCATCCGCTCCCCGTTCACGCCGTGGGAGGAACGTCCTTGTCTTTTTCGCTTTTGTGGTTCTCTCTGCCGTTTTTTGGTTTATGCAGAGTCTGCAGGATGTTTACACCACTTCATTTTCGATTCCCATCTCCTATTCCGAGCTGCCGCCGGACATAGGAGTCTCAGGCAGGCTGCCCGACCGCTTGGACATTATGCTGAAAGATCAGGGTATCGTGCTTCTGACCTATAAGCTGAAGGGGTTCTCTCCGATCAATATCTCCCCATCCAAAGCGCAATTGCACAAGAAAAAGAGCATGCGACTGAACAAATGGGATCTGGTCGAACTGCTCCAAAAACAACTGGAAACCTCCACGACCGTTGCAGCCATCTCGCCCGAAGACATCAAAGCGACATTCTACACTCGCAAAAAGAAAACCGTACCCGTAGTCATAAACGGACAAACCGTCCCCAAAGAAGGATTCTACGCCTTCGATCCCGTCTTCTCGCCGAGCGAAGTGACCATATATGGAAGTGCGGAAGCGTTGGCGGGTATCGGGTCCGTGAATACGGAAGAGTTTTCTATCGACGGATTGGAGAGCGATTTCTCCGGTGACATAGCGATTGCCCCGATCGATGATATCGTTATCGATCCGACAAATATCAGAATGCAAGTGCGTGTAGAGCAGCTAACGGAACAAACGTTCGAACTGCCGATCATAACGAAGAATGTGCCTGAAGGCTTCCTCCTTCGTCCTCTACCCGGCAAAGTGTCGATACAGCTCACACTCCCCACATCGCACTACAAAGAAGTATCGGAAGCTGATCTGCAAACAGCCGTTTTCTATCCGTCCTCTCCGGATTCGCTCCGTAGCGATTCTTCTTTGCCGGTAGAGTTGATCATGAAACCGGATTGGCTCAAGCACTATAAGATTACGCCTTCGCACGTCCAATTCATCATCGAACGCATTCAGTAAGCAGCAATGATTACCATTGGGATCACCGGCGGAATAGGAAGCGGAAAGTCTGTTGTCAGTCGTATCCTGCTTACCCTCGGTATCCCCGTATACGACTCTGACAGCAGAGCCAAATGGCTCAATGATCACAGCCCTGTCGTCCGACAGGCACTGACCGACCTCATAGGCAGCGATCTGTACGAGAACGACATACTCAGGCGAGACAGGCTGGCTGCGGCTATCTTCTCCTCCGGCGATCTCCTCGAACAGGTAAACGGGATCATACATCCGGAAGTCAAAAAAGACTTCTGCCAATGGCGTTCGGAGTGCGAATCGGATCTCTGCGCCATAGAGAGTGCCATTCTTTTCAGCTCAGGATTCAACTCCCTGTGCGATACGGTAATTCGGGTCGATGCACCCGAAAAGATAAGACAAGAGCGGGCGATGGCTCGCGACGGTTCATCGGCAGAAACCATGAGGCAGCGTATGCTCAGCCAAGAAAGAGAGCAGTCATTGGCCAAGGCCGGAGCAGACCATACGGTGCTCAACGCCCCACCCCATCTACTTGTCCCTCAAGTCGTCAGAATTATAGAGACAGTCCGAACAAAGAGACCCAATCCGCCCGATCGACTTTAGGGGAATAAGACAGGTGCTTCCTTGCTTTCCTACCCCTCGACAGGAACGAAATACTTACTTTTGCAGACAGTCAAAAACTGAAATACAATATCAATAACAGAAAAATATGTTGCAACCCATCCTTTCCATATCCGGCAAATCCGGATTGTTTCGGCTCGTATCGCGCGGAAAGAATACGCTCATAGTCGAAGCCCTCGACACGAAACGTAGAACCCCCACATACCCATCGGACCGAGTAGTCTCCCTTGGCGATATTTCCATTTACACCATCGAAGATGATGTCCCTCTGCCGGAGGTTATGGAAACGATATACCGGAAGAACGAAGGCAAACAGCTCGATGCTCCTGCTCTCACGAAGGACAACGACTCACTACGTGCTTTCTTCGGGGAGGTACTGCCCGAATACGACGTCGATAGAGTATATCCGAGCGATATACGCAAGATTATCTCTTGGTACAATCTTCTGGTGGACAACGGATTTACCACTTTCCTCTCGGATAAGAAACCGGCGGAAGAAGAGACGACGGAAAAAGAATAGCATACTTCGGCCTCTGCATCGTTAAAGACCGATACTGATACAACAAACCAAAAACACCTAAAAAACTCCAGTGCTATGTACAAAGGAATGAAAGACTACTTGGCTACCGAACTCAAGAGTATCGAAGAAGCCGGGCTGTACAAGAAAGAACGGATCATCATCACCCCCCAGCGTGCTGACATCCGCGTAAACGAAGGCCAAGAGGTATTGAACTTTTGTGCCAACAACTATCTCGGTCTGTCCGATCACCCTCGGCTGATACAGGCAGCCAAGGAGGCGATGGATGAGCGTGGATTCGGGATGAGCTCCGTACGCTTCATTTGCGGAACGCAAGAGATCCACAAAGAATTGGAGAAAGCCATTGCCGAATACTTCCACACCGAAGATACTATCCTCTATGCGGCATGCTTCGATGCCAACGGCGGTGTATTCGAACCGCTCTTTGGAGAAGAAGATGCCATCATCAGCGATGCTCTGAACCATGCCTCTATCATCGACGGCGTTCGACTCTGCAAAGCCAAACGTTATCGCTACGAGAATGCCAACATGGAAGACCTCGAGCGCGTCCTGAAAGAAGCACAGGCCCAACGCTATCGCATCATCGTAACGGATGGCGTATTCTCTATGGATGGCAATGTGGCTCCCATGGATAAGATATGCGATTTGGCAGAGAAATACGATGCCATGGTGATGGTGGACGAGTGCCACTCTGCCGGCGTGGTGGGTGCTACCGGACGTGGCGTTGCAGAACAGTTCGACTGCTACGGACGTATCGACCTCCATACCGGAACTCTGGGCAAGGCTTTCGGCGGTGCCATCGGTGGCTTTACGACCGGGCCGAAAGAAGTGATTGCCATGCTGCGTCAGCGTTCACGTCCCTACCTCTTCAGCAACTCTATTCCTCCCAGTGTGGTAGGTGCCGGTCTTGAAGTCTTCAAGATGCTGAAGGAGAGCAATGACCTCCACACCAAGCTGATGGAGAACGTGAACTACTTCCGCGACAGAATGCTGGCAGCCGGTTTCGACATCAAGCCGACCCAAAGTGCCATCTGTGCAGTCATGCTCTACGACGCCAAACTGTCTCAGGACTATGCAGCTCGTTTGCTTGAAGAGGGTATCTACGTTACGGGATTCTACTATCCTGTCGTTCCCAAAGGACAGGCTCGCATCCGAGTACAGCTATCCGCCGGACACGAACGCGAACATCTGGACAAGGCTATCAATGCTTTCATCAAGGTCGGTCGCGAATTGGGCGTTATCAAATAACGACAGTCATCCGATATACCGATAATGAAGGGGCTGCACTCGGAGGTATAATCCTCAAGTGCAGCCCCTTATCCATCAGTAAAAAACAAAAATCCCCCTTATCGCAATAGATATGGAACGCTATCCTGTCCGATTCGTATCGCTCGGTCCGGGCGATCCTGATCTGATAACGCTCGCTGCATACAAAGCTCTGCAGAAGTGCGACCTCATCTACTACCCTACCACTATCTCACCATCCGGCAAGACTTTATCCAGAGCCGAGGACATCATGCTCACACATGGCATAAACACAGCTAAATTCCGTCCCTATACTCTTCCGATGAGAAAGGACAGGACGAAGGCATTAGAGGTATATGAGGAAGTGGCCTCTCGTTGCAAAGCAGATTACCGTGCAGGCCTGTCTGTCGTGGTAGCAGCCGAAGGAGATGCTGGTTTTTATTCCTCTACGCATTATATTTCCGATATACTTCTTGGGCAAGAGTGTCCTTTTATCTACATCGCAGGAGTACCGGCTTTCATAGCTGCAAGTGCCGTTGGCGGACTGAGCATAACACGACAGGACGAAGAGCTACAAATAATACCCGGAAATGCAACGACAAAAAAACTGCAAGAAGCTATGGCTCAGGAACGCACAGTCCTGATCATGAAACTATCGAGATGCGAGAGCATCGTCAAAGAGTTCTTGACCAAGGAAGATGTAGCTGCCATGTATTTCGAGCATGTAGGAACTGCCGATGAATTTATCACCTCCCGTATCATAGAAGATATAATGCCCCGACGTTTCCCTTATTTCTCCATGTTGTGGCTCAAACCGAAGCGACAATAAGCCATAAATATTTTGTTCCTTCTCCTCTTCACCTACGTTCTTACCAAGGCTATCGGAACCTATCCGTACCTGAATTTTATTGAGATAACCTCAGTTCAGACTGAGGGCAAAGTTCAGACCGATGTGGCCGATGTGCTTCAGCCTTTGGGAGAGGGAGGAAAGAGGTTTTTCTTCATTTACTTTGAAGTGGCGGTATGCATAGAGCTGATCCATATATTCATACCCGACGTTCAGACCGATACGGAAGATGTATTCGTCTCTGACAGAGACTTTCCACCAGAGACAGCTATTGATCCCTATACCGGGTGAAAAGCCATTGTATCTGAATGGCTTGTGGTCTTTCCTCGCATATGATCTACCCGAAGCCCTGTATCCGATCGAATGATAGGGAAGCCGACTCCAAGGTATTGGAGCAAAGAGGAACATCAGCTCATTGGTCAAACCGAAACGCTTACCTATAGACAGGGTATATACCGGGCCGAAACAAATCAGCAACTTGCTGTATGCATCGCTTTGAAACGGCCCTTCAGCAGTGCCGAAGTTCAATTTCTCTTTTGTCCCATCGGGATGATTCACATAGACGATCGGCCCATTTCCATTCTGCCAAAAGCTCTCTCTCCGTTGGATGCCGACATAGAAATCCAAGGCATCGGGTAGTTCGGCATGATGCAGTTGCATCCGCAGATTCAGATCCGTACCGAGCAGATCACTACCTGCACCGGTGCCGGCCGGCGAATGATTGAAGTTGGCGTTGAACTCAAAAGCACGAATGCTTATTTGCGACTGGGCATCATGGCAGTAAAACATGATAGCACCCAATACCATTAAGAGAGATAATACTTTTTTCATCGAATTGATTTTTGAGGGTTATAACGATAAGCCAAGGCTAAAGTACCACTAAAAGTCTCTCTATCAAACCGGCAATCCGCAAATAATCTGTTCCTTTGCAAAAAATTATCCCCGAGGGATTTATCACTAAAGTCATAACAGAAGAACAAATAATGCCGTTATGGAAATATTCAACACCGTCGCTTCACTCAAGAACTTTGTGGCACATGCTCGTGCCGAAAGGAAAACCATCGGCCTCGTCCCCACGATGGGAGCTTTGCACCGAGGACACATCAGTCTGATCCACCGTGCCGTAGCCGAATGCGACATTTGCGTGGCAAGCGTATTCGTCAATCCTACACAATTCAACGACAAACGCGATCTGGAATGTTATCCCCGCACACCGGAAGCTGATGCAGCAGTCTTGGCGGAAGCCGGTTGTCATGCCGTATTCATGCCCTCCGTAGAAGAGGTATATCCCGAACCGGACACTCGCGTATTCGATCTGGGCAGTGTGGCGGAAGTGATGGAAGGCAAGCATCGCCCCGGACACTTCAATGGCGTGGCGCAGGTGGTAAGCAAACTCTTCATGATGGTGGAGCCGGACAAGGCATATTTCGGAGAAAAGGATTTCCAGCAAATCGCCGTTATCCGCAGCATGGTGAACCTGCTTGGCTTACCCGTTACGATCGTGGCCTGTCCTATCATCCGTGAAGAGGACGGGCTTGCACTCAGCAGCCGCAACGTCCGTCTCGGCTCCGAAGAGCGTGCCATAGCTCCATCCATCGCTCGCATCCTCGGACAAAGCCGCACACTCCGTCCGGCACATACACCCGAAGCTGTTACGCGATGGGTGACGGAAAGCCTTAATGCCCTGCCTCATCTGCAAGTGGAGTACTTCGAGATAGTAGACGGGAATTCCTTACAAAGGATCGACAACTGGCAAGACACCGACCACGCCGTAGGTTGTATTACGGTATATTGCGGAGAGGTTCGCCTGATCGATAACATCAAATATGAAGATTAGCGGTCTCACAGGGTGGTTCGTCAGTATTGCCACTCTCCTCTTTGCCGGCTGCGGCACTAAAAAGGTCGCCCCGTCTCCCCCCACGGTGAAGCCTCTTCCGGACACGGTGATTGCAGCTCCTGTCATCGAACCGTGGGTCAGTCCGGTGAGAGAGGAAATGCGTGGGGTATGGCTGACCACCATATATGGACTCGACTGGCCACAACGCTCCGCTCCTACGGCCGAAGGACTGCGAAAACAGAGAGAAGAACTCTGCCGTATTCTGGACAGGCTCAAGCGTGAGAAATTCAACACTGTATTCTTTCAGGTGCGTCATCGCGGAGATGTCATTTACCCCTCTGAGATAGAACCCCAATCGACCATATTCACTGGAGCAGGCAAGCCGGACTACGACCCGCTGGAGTTTGCCCTAAAAGAGTGCCACAAGCGAGGTCTGACTTTCCATGCGTGGCTCATTGTCACCCCCTTAGGACCGGATAAACACATACGTTCGCTGAAAGGCGAATCGGTCAAAAGCCGTCATCCCGAATGGTGTGTACGACACAATAATCTATGGTACCTGAATCCGGGCGTACCTGAAGCAAGAGCCTACTTCGCATCCCTCGTTCGTGAGATCGTAGAGAAATATCCCGTCGATGGCATTCACCTCGACTATATGCGCTATCCGGAAAAAGCCAAAATCTTCGATGATGCTGCCACCTATAAACAGTATGGAGGCAATATGGATCCGGCAGCATGGCGGCGGCGAAACCTGTCCGACCTCATGGCGGACGTTCACCGAGCCGCTACGGAAAAGACTCCGTGGGTACAGGTAAGCGTAGCTACCATCGGCCGTCTGAGAAAGCTCGCCGGCAAACGTGGCGGTGACTGGACAGCCTACGAAGGGGTACACCAGGATCCCGTTGTCTGGGCACAAGAAGGAAGTGTGGACTTTCTGGTACCGATGCTCTACTACCGTGACGACCTATTTTATCCTTTCCTTGAAGATTGGAAAGCGCAGCTACCCGACCTGCCGATTATCCCGGGATTAGCCACCTATCGGGTCGTAGACAACAGTCAGTGGCCGGCTCAAGTCATCGGAGAGCAAATCGACTCCGCCCGTCACATGGGATTCCCCGGCGTCTGCCTCTTCCGAGAAGATCAGTTGCGCCACGAAAGCAATGGCATACCGCAGATCATTCGCGAACGATTTGCCGAAGACGTGGTACCCATCCCCATACATCGCAAGGGTTTTGCCGCTCCCATAAAAGCAGAAATTCCTCGGCTGACACGCCGGACAGATGGCAAAATCGCTGTGAGTTGGGACAAAGCTGCCGGAGAAACAGCTGTAGTATACTACCGCCTCTTCCTCAGAAGATTCGACACCTCCGGCCGGATGCAGGACAGGCTGGTGGCTGACCGCATCGAAGACAACTCCTACCTGCTGTCCAAGGAGCTAACAGTGGGAGCCACGCGGATAGAAGTACGTCTCCAAGCCATCAACAAAATGAATGTGGCCGGCCCCGTATCCGCTCCCTCAAGCATGGAGATCAAGTGACGGGACTATACATTCATATTCCTTTCTGTGCCACGCGCTGCTCGTATTGCGACTTCTATTCGCAGACGAACAGCGCGCTTCGTTCGGAGTATATACAGGCACTGATCGCCGAGATGAGTATTCGTCGTGCCGAAGTCACCGATACGATCGGCACTCTTTACTTCGGAGGAGGGACTCCATCGCTTCTCTCCCCACAGGAAATAGGCCGTATTATAGAGCAGGTCTACAGACTTTTCTCATTTTCTTCCGATGCCGAGATTACCTTGGAGGCCAATCCCGACGATCTGAATACAAGCTATGTACAGGAGCTTCGTACTCTGCCGATCAATCGAATAAGTATGGGAGCACAGAGTTTCCACGATGAAGACCTGCACTTCCTCAATCGTCGGCACAATGCCCGCCAAGTGCTCGAAGCAGTGGATACCTGCCGCAATGCGGGACTTACCAACCTGAGTATCGATCTTATTTACGGTCTGCCCGGGCAGACGCCTGCTCGCTGGCAAGAAAATATCTCCGCAGTGCTTGCTCTCTCCCCATCCCACCTGTCCGCTTACCATCTGATATACGAAGAAGGAACCCCCCTGACACGCCTACTCCATGCAGGAAAGGTGCGCGAAGTGGACGAGGAGGTAAGCCTCGAACTCTTCCGCATGCTTCGAGAACAGTTGACAGGAGCCGGCTATGAACACTACGAGATTTCCAATTTTGCCCGTTCCGGTTATCACTCTCGACACAACAGCTCCTATTGGCAGGATACTCCCTATCTGGGTCTTGGCCCATCGGCACACAGTTTCGATGGACGGCGTACAAGGCGATGCAATCCCTCCGATATACGCCGATACATAGTCTCCATGGCAGCAGGAAAGCCTCTCTTCACGGAAGAAATCCTGACCGATAACGACCGTTACAACGAAGTAGTCATGACCCGCCTGCGTACTGCCTGTGGTTTATCGCCCGATCAGATAGGCCATCTCTTCGGAAAGGAATCTGCCGAACGGTGTATTCGGACAGCTGCTCTATTTATCCGCGACGGTCTCCTCCACGAAGAAGCCGACGGCCGAATACGGCTCACCGAAAAAGGGATATTCCTCTCGGACAGGATTATTTCCGAATTCTTTATCATCTAACCATTTCCGGCACAAGATCAATACTTCCCAACATAGCTTATGAGCAAGATCAGCTTCAAAAACGACTACTCTGAAGGTGCGCATCCTGACATACTGCATGCGCTGACAGATACCAACTTCGTTCCACAAGAGGGATACGGCTATGACTCCTATTGCGAGGAAGTGCGTGCGATGATCCGCCGTGAATGCAATAAGCCCGATGCCGAGGTCTATTTCGTATCGGGTGGGACGCAGACCAATCTCTTGGTGATCAGTCACCTGCTCCGTCCGCACGAAGCTGTCATAGCAGCACAGTCAGGGCACATCAACGTACACGAAACCGGTGCCATCGAATCCACCGGACATAAGGTTTGCACAGTACCTACTCCACTCGGCAAACTCAGTGTGGAGCATATCCGCGAAGTCCTTGCTTTTCATACGGACGAACACATGGTAAGGCCGTCCATGGTCTATATCTCCCAATCTACAGAGTTGGGCACACTCTATTCTCGTCATGAACTGTCGGATCTGTCCACCTTTTGCCGTGCAAACGATCTCCTAATCTACCTCGACGGTGCCCGTATCGGTTCGGCGATCATGGCAGAGACAGAGGACAATCCGACCCTGACCGATATAGCCACCCTGACCGATGCGTTCTACATCGGCGGCACCAAGAACGGAGCACTCCTTGGAGAAGCCATTGTCTTCCCTCGTCCACGTCCGGACGATGCTTTCCTCTATCAAATCAAACAGCGTGGAGCCATGTTGGCCAAAGGGCGCGTGCTGGGTATCCAGTTTGCCACGCTTTTCCACGATGGGCTTTACTACCGGCTTGCAGCTCATGCCAACAGAATGGCAGCAGATCTGGCGACGGCTATCTCCTCCTGTGGTTATTCCTTCCTCTACCCTCCGCAAACCAATCAGATCTTCCCGATCCTCCCCAACGATCTGATCGAAAGACTGAAAGCCGTATTCGACTTCTACGTGTGGCAAGCCGTATCATCCGACAGCTCTGCTATTCGTCTGGTCACGTCATGGGCTACTCCATCGGAGAATGTAGCCGCCTTTGCCGAATATCTTTCCACCCACATATAGGCACCCTCCTTGCATATACTGAAAGGGGGTATGCCGAAAGCCGCAAATCACGACTTCGACATACCCCCTACAAGCAGACTTTCAGCTATTGTCCGTCAAGGACAAAAATCTTCGGGCGAACCAAGATAGGCTGTAAGGACGTTGAGCATAGCCGGTGTCAAGGATCTCTGTCCCAGAGCATAACCATGTTCTCTCATCGAATTGAGGAGATCTTGATCCCCATAGATGATTCTTCGCAGAGCACGTGTACCGGAATTCGGAGTAAGGTGCGGGAAGTAGCGCACGGCTACTTCTTTGACGCGATGGACTCGGAATGGGAATACATCCTCCCGTGCCGATGCGCCGTTAGATTTAACTTTCATGTTGGTATGTGTTTTTATAGAATAATGATGAATACCGAACAGGCTGAAAAATGCATCGCTACACCTGCCGGCAGACAAATACAAAGGAATACATTTCGCACCGATCTGCCGATACTTTTCGCACCGAGTTATCAACAGTGAAGGCTATATTTATCTTTTCGACTATGCATCGGAAGAATCTGAGTAATCAGAATAACCAGAAAAGTCAACGATTCGAGAAGAGAAAGGAATCGTTTTCCCCAAGGGCATTCGTAATTTGAACCGTTATCCGTCTTCGTCAGTCGGCTGCTCATCCTCTTTCTTATCTCCCTGCTCCAAAGCTCGCGCATTGCGCCGAAGGCCATCGAGTCCGGCTCGCTTCATAGGCGAACCGGCGAAGAAATGCAGGTACTTCTCTTCGTCCAAAGAAACGAGATCGTCCCTGTCGAACGTAAACAGAGCCTCCCTCGGTACAAATGCCTCGACCTCGGATGGATGGGCATATCGGTTCCAAGGGCAGCAGAGCTGACAACTGTCGCATCCGTAGAAACGGTTGCCCAGCTTACCGACCAGTTCCGGAGGGATCTCCCCCTCATGCTCTATCGTCAGATAGCTCACACAGAGACGAGAGTCCATGCCCTCTTCGGAAATAGCTCCCGTGGGACAACTCTCGATACAGTTCCGGCAAGCTCCACAGCGCGATGGCATCGGAGCATCGGGAGGCAGATCGATATCCACCAATAGCTCTCCCAAGAAAAAGAAAGTTCCCCCTCGGGGCAAAATGAGCATGCCGCTTCGCCCTACCCAGCCGATACCTGCACGGCAAGCCCAATAGCGTTCGGCAATAGGAGCAGAGTCGCTGAAAGACCGTCCCGAAACGGAGGGGCAGACCTCCCGACGAATATAATCCAGTAGCTTGTCCAAGAGGCGTTTGACGACCTTGTGATAGTCTTTTCCATAAGCATAGTAAGCTATTTGTGGAGCCGAGGCCGGTTGTTTGATCTTGGGGTAATAGTTCAGTGCCACGGAGATAACCGTACGAGTACCCGGCAACAGCTCTGCCGGCGAATAGCGAAGCTCCCTGTTGCGCTCCAGATAGTCCATTTCCCCATGCCGACCCTCGGACAGAAACTTCTCGTAAGTCCCTACCACGGATGGCGGCAAGGCCTGCGCTTCGGCAAACCCACAAGCACTAAAACCAAGTCGGCGCGCCTCTTCTTTGATAAGGCGCGCCGACTCTTCCGGTGAGTATCTCAATTTTATTTTTTCATCGTCCGGCATACACCCAAGCATCGGCAAACAGCCTGTGTTTATCTTTCATCGAACGGATATAAGTCTGTGCTTCGTCTGCCGTAGCAAAGCGGTCGGAATAAATACGTGCCTTATTGGAGCTAAGCAGCACCACAGCATTCGGCATAATGGCCTTATCAATGCTCATGCGGTAAAACTCCTGTGCTTTCTTCTTCGTATCGAATGTGCCCACTACCACATAATAGTATTTGGATCCTACAGGCTCGTGCATCACGGGCACACCGCCTTCGGCTACATCCGTGGAGAGTTGGTTGGGCGATTCGGCCGGTTTGGAGGCTGTAGCCTCTATTGGCTGTGAATCAGCCGTGGTCGCAACGGAAGCAGGCTTCGCCGTCACCACCTGCACCGGCCGGGCTTCGGTATCTTTCCATACGCTCTTGGCTGTCAGCTCGGTAGGGACAAAACTGGCGGCAAACTTATCCGACGAGGAGATTTGCCCCCAAGGGACAACGAGCAATACGGCTGACATCACAGCCGCAGCCGCCATCATGCCGGTACGCTTATGGATCTTCAGGTAGAAATAATCCGACCGACCGACCGGCAAGGCCTCCTTCTCCCTTTCTGCAAACGGCCGTGCTTCGTCGAAAGACTCTGCCAAACGAGGCAACGAGCAAGGAACCAAACCGTAGGAAAAGCCCGATCCTTCCTCCGCTTCACTTCGGTGCGAATAGCTGATTTGTCCCTCCGGATTCAAGGTCAGTTCGCCCATCTTTTCCAAGCTGACACGTCCGGCACGTACCAGTTCGGCACGCAAAGTGCGCACATCGTCATCGAGCATCACTCTGGCACGGCGGTGCGAGATGCCATAAGCACGTGCGTAGCTATCCTCCAAGATGCCGTCCCGAAGCGAGAGGGCAGCATTGAATCGAAGTTCTTCTTTCGGAGGGTAAATAAGATTATCATCGCGGTCGTAACATGCCGGCAACAGCTCGGCAACAAAACCGCCAAGGCTCGGCACCACTACACATTTATGTATGCTGATGCTGCGTTCGATGTGGGATATCAACCTATTCATAGGCAACGGAGTGAAAAAGGAGCCGCCCCGAAGCGGACGACTATTTGGAACAAAGGTAACATTTCCAAAGTAACATTTTCTCTGTCTGCCGACACATTTTTTCCGAACCGAGGCAGGTGTGGCCGCTGTCACCCGAGAGTCGTCTTAAAAAGCAAGGGGTGTAAACCTATAACGGACTTTGGGGTAAAACACTGTAATTGTAATCACGAAGCGGACTTCAGCAAGTGTCAATGTCTCCTCAGTACACGTCACACACGAAAATTTTCCCGTTTGCTACTCCAAAAAACGTGGCGCGTAATTTTTTTGTTTTTGGCGCGGCAAACAAAAAATTCTCGCGCCGGAACGAAAAAGTTTTGGTTCCATTTTTCAGAAAAACAGGGGCGAGAAATGAGTGAGTTTTGGTCCGTAAAATGGTGAACGAATCCAAACCCGACAGACGAGACGGTGCGACTTTTCTGTAGTCCTTGCATCCGTTCTCTGTGGCCGGCTTCCGCCTTTTTTATCCAAGAACGGTCGTAGCTATCTGCTTCTTTCACGATGGCAAAACACTGATGCCTCCACTATATGGGGTAGAGCCGGTCGAAAGACATTTTTTGCAGATAGGACTTTGAAAGTAAGGCCTCTTTCTAAATGAAAAACCTACCTTTACAGACGAAACGTTTCGGGGAAAATATGATGTAAAAGAGAGAATGAAAAGAATCAATATCATCATCGGCTTTCTCTTTATATACTTCGTAGTGATGTCCGTATTGGGATACCCGCGCGAAAGGATAGCTCCGGACGGTGCCGACCGGCTGGTGACGTATCTGTTGGTTTGCGCTTTGGAGCTGGTCGTACTCATCCTATTGCGGTGGGTATTGATCCGGCGGTACAAGATGCGCGAGCGTCGCCGACACGATATGGAACAGTATGCCCGATACGATGAAGAACCCGACGAATAGTCACCTAACGCTACAGTGAAGTATGACGAACACGGCACAGCTCTATCCTTACATATTCAATCCCATTCTTCGACCGGTCGTGTGGGGCGGCCGCAGGATACGCCCTTTCAAGGGAATGGAGCCGACCGACGAAAACATCGGAGAAAGCTGGGAGATTTCGCATGTGAGCGACCATTATTCGGTCGTTGCAAACGGGCCTCTTGCCGGTAAGACGATAGACGACTTGCTGGTGTATCATGGCGAAGATCTCCTTGGCCGGCACGTATTCGAGCGGTATGGCCGCAAATTTCCCCTATTGATCAAGTTCATCGATGCGCGCGATGATCTTTCCGTTCAGGTTCATCCCGATGACCGGTTGGCAGCCGAGAGGCACCAATCCTTCGGCAAGACGGAAATGTGGTATGTGGTACATGCCGATCCGGATGCTCGTCTTTATTCCGGTTTTTCTACGCAGTCTTCTCCCGAAGATTACGAAAGGCGTGTGGCCGAAGGCACGATCATGCAGGCCTTGGCCGAATATAAGGTCGAGGCGGGAGACGTCTTCTTCCTGCCTGCCGGTCGGATACACGCCATCGGTGCCGGCTGCTTTGTAGCCGAGATACAGCAGACCTCCGACATTACCTATCGTATCTACGATTATAACCGCCCCGACGCAAACGGCCGCTTACGCGAACTGCATACCGAATGGGCTAAGGATGCCATCGACTATCGGATGGAAGATTCGTACAAGACTGCGTATACGCATCGTTCGAATGCTGCCGTCCGATTGGCCGACTGTCCGTATTTCCGCACTGCTCTGTTGGAGCTGGACAAGCCGATCAGGCGCGACCTTGTGCAGGAAGACAGCTTCGTTATATATATATGTGTGGAGGGAGGCCTTACCCTCACGGACAAGAGGGGCCATCTCCTCGAACTTCGACAGGGACAGAGTGCCCTCGTTCCGGCCCTGACTGCCGATGTAGAGCTTGCCCCTGACTCTCGAACAGGGTGCAAGCTGCTTGAAACCTATATCCCTGCTTCCACTAACTGCTAAAAGATTTATCCGATGAAAGCAAAAACGCCATTACTCCTGCTCGGGGCTTTCGCCCTATTGCTGCAGATTTCATCTTGTAAGAGAGAGAGGAACAAACAAAGCGACAGGATCGTTTTCGATAGTATTTCCATGGAGCGTTGCACTCACTTGTTAGGCGACTCCGCCATGCCTTGCAACGATATTAAAATCCTGTTTGAATATCCATCGGACAGCATTCCTCACGCTATCGCCGATTCGGTGAGGCGGAATATCCTGAATGCTCTGTTCGGCCCGGCGTATGCATCCATGTCGCCTTCCGAGGCTATGTCGGCTTATGCTGCTGCCAGCGATTCCACCTATTTGTCGGATATGGAACCTTTGCTGAAGGAGGAGCTTGCGCTCAAGCCCGATTATAGACCGGACTTGGGGCTTTATGCCTATGTCGATCACATAACGGGCAAGGTCGTTTTCAGGCAAGACAGTCTCTTGGTCTATGAGATCGAAGCTTTCAAATACATGGGCGGTAGTCATGGTTATGGCGACGTTGCATATCTCAACCTCGATTTGCGTACCGGTAAGCAGATTCTTTTGAAAGACATCATCGCGCAGGGCAAAGATGCTGCTCTCACCGATTTGCTCTGGAAGCAGTTGATGGCAGACCAAGGGGTTTCTTCTTTGGAAAGCCTCAACGAAATGGGCTATGGTACCTTGGGCGATCTTTATCCTACGGACAATTTCGGAATCTCGGAGCGAGGTATTACTTTCCTCTACAATGAGTACGAGATCGCTCCCTATGCCATGGGGCCGATACAGATTACACTGTCGTTCGATTCGCTTGCTCCGATTCTCAAGGAGGATTCGCCCACCGCCTTGCTCTCTGCCGGCAAGAATGGATCGAAAAGATAAAAACCAATCGGATTTTCTCGCGACCAACTTCTTCAAAAGAACTATATTTGTAGCTCCTGTCGATAGTGCCATGGCAGTTGTAAAGATGATAGTCACATCACTGGAAGATCTTCGCTCAAGATTGCGTGCATATGTGTCGGAGAACGGCTTGCGTCATACCCCCGAACGATACAGCATTCTTGAAGTCGCATATAATCTGAAGAAGATATTCACGCCGGACGACTTGTTCGATCTCACTCGCGAGAATGGCTTGCCTGTAAGTCTTTCTACGGTCTATAATACCCTTACCTTGCTCGAACGCTGCGGGATCGTTCTGCGTTTGCCTTCTCCCGAAACCAAATACCAGTACTTGATGGCTTCATTTGCAGAGCAGTGTCCGCTGCTTTTCTGTACCGAATGTGCACAATTTTCTACCTACTACCGACGAAATGTGAAGTCGATACTGGCCGACAAGGATCTCAGACCACCACGCTTCTCTTATAGGCAGGCCCTCATTTGCCTCTATGGTATATGCGACAAATGCAGGAAGAAGCAGTCGGCCCTCAAAAAGGCGGCGGACAAAGCCGCTCCCAAGAAGAAAAAATAATAACACAGACATATAACATTGATCCGATATGGAAAAAGTGGATGTACTTCTCGGCCTGCAATGGGGCGATGAAGGAAAAGGAAAAATAGTGGATGTACTGACTCCGCACTACGATATTGTCGCTCGCTTTCAAGGTGGCCCCAATGCCGGACATACGCTTGAGTTCAACGGGGAGAAATACGTGCTTCGTTCCATTCCTTCGGGAATCTTCCAAGGTGAGAAAACGAATGTCATAGGCAATGGAGTGGTACTCGATCCCCTGCTTTTCAAGGAAGAAGCCGAAGCTCTTGCCCGCAGCGGTCACGATCTGACCAAGCGTCTCGTGATCTCGCGCAAGGCCCACCTCATTATGCCTACGCATCGGCTGTTGGATGCTGCCAACGAAATGGCTAAGGGAAGCGGCAAGATCGGAACCACAGGCAAAGGGATCGGCCCCACATACACGGACAAAGTGAGCCGCAACGGCTTGCGTGTCGGAGATTTGGAACACGGCTTCGAAGAGGCCTATTCGGTGGCCAAGGAGCGTCATCTTCGCATACTGAATTCCCTGAACTATCCTACGGACAAGCTGGCGGATCTGGAGGAACGCTGGATGGAGGCTACAAAATATCTGCGCAAGTTTGAATTCGTGGACAGTGAATTTCTGATCAATGGTGCCCTTTCGTCCGGCAAGAAGGTTTTGGCCGAAGGAGCCCAAGGTTCGCTCTTGGACATTGACTTCGGTTCTTACCCGTTTGTGACCAGTAGCAATACGATATGTGCCGGCTGTTGTACCGGCTTGGGAGTAGCCCCTCGCAATGTGGGCGATGTGTACGGGATATTCAAGGCCTATTGCACGCGCGTCGGAGCAGGGCCTTTCCCAACGGAGCTGTTCGATGAGACGGGAGACAAGCTCTGTGAGTTGGGACGCGAATTCGGCTCTGTGACGGGACGCAAACGCCGGTGCGGCTGGATAGACCTCGTAGCCTTGCGCTATACCATTATGTTGAATGGTGTGACCAAGCTGATCATGATGAAAAGCGATGTCATGGATCTTTTCCCCACGATCAAGGCTTGCGTGGCATACGAGATAGACGGCAAGGAGACACGCAATTTCCCCTTCCATCTGACAGAAGGGGTAACGCCCGTTTACAAGGAACTCCCCGGTTGGCAGCAGTCAATGACAAATGTGGTTTCCGAGGCTGATTTTCCCAAAGAATTTAGCGACTATATCGCCTTCTTGGAAAAAGAATTGGGAGTCGGTATCGCTATCGTTTCCGTTGGCCCCGACCGAGAGCAGACCATCATCCGGCAGGCATGATGACTTACGAAGAAGCTATCCGGTATCTCTTTACCGCTACCCCTGTCTTCCAACACCAAGGGGGCAGTGCATATAAACCCGGGCTCGGTACCGTAGAGACCATAGACCGCCTGCTGGGACATCCCCACAAGGCTTACCGAACGATACATGTGGCCGGTACTAACGGCAAAGGCTCTACCGCCTCTACACTGGCTGCTATCTTACAAGTTGCCGGTATGCGGGTAGGCTTGTTTACATCTCCTCATTTGGTGGATTTTCGCGAGCGTATTCGTGTAAACGGCATTTGCATTACAGAAGAATACGTAGTGGATTTCTGCGAGCGAACGCGTGAGATGGTGACAACGCTGCATCCCTCTTTCTTCGAACTGACTACGATGATGGCTTTCGACTATTTCCGACACGCTCAGGTCGATATGGCACTCATCGAAGTGGGGATGGGAGGCCGTTTGGATAGTACCAATATCATTACTCCCATCCTGAGTATCATTACGAACATCGGCAAGGATCATGTGCAGTTCCTTGGGGATACGCCGGAGAAGATAGCTTTCGAAAAGGCCGGGATCATCAAGTCCGGAGTCCCCGTTGTGGTCGGCCGAGCCGAGGGAGGTGTGCGCCATGCCTTTCAGCACAAAGCCGATGAGGAAAGAGCGGATATTGTCTTTGCTCAAGAATCGGGCGTAATCATTTCCTCAACATTAGAAAACGGTTGCTATACATACCAAACACGGGACTATGGATCGGTTCGTGGCGAACTGACCGGCTTGGCTCAGGAGGAGAACGCGCGTACGATTCTCTGTGCCGTGGAGGTCCTTTCCAAACGATGCGGTCTGAATCTTTCTTCGGAACACGTCCGTGAAGGATTTGCCCACGTTACGGCAATGTCAGGACTGTTTGGCCGTTGGCAGCAGTTGGCCGAGCAGCCACGGATCGTATGCGATACCGGACACAACGAAGACGGATTCCGTCTGATCACCGAGCAACTGAGACGACAGACTTACCGACAGCTGCGTATCGTCTTCGGCATGGTCAATGACAAGGACATCACGGCCGTATTGGCTCTCTTGCCTCGGGAGGCCGTTTATTATTTCACCCGTGCTTCGGTCGACAGAGCCTTGCCGGAAGACGATCTGCGGCAGCAAGCTGCTGCTTTCGGCTTGGTCGGTAATACCTACTCTTCCATTCGGGAGGCACTCGAAGCTGCCCGACGAGAGGCGCATGCGGATGATTTTATTTTCGTCGGAGGGAGCAATTTCATCGTAGCCGATTTGTTAGAAGAATTCAAATAACTAAGTAATCATATCAATAAAAAAACCTTTCAAAAAAATGACTGACGCAATCAAACAATCCCTCAGGGACAAGCCCGCAGTCCGGTGGACAGCACTTATCTTAGTGGCTGCCACCATGTTTTTTGCCTACATGTTCGTGGATGTGCTTTCTCCTCTGAAAACACAGTTAGAGCAACAAGTCAATTGGAGTTCCACCGTCTTCGGCTCTTATGGCAGTAGCGAGTTCTTTATCAACGTTTTCTTCGGATTCCTCATATTGGCAGGGATCATCCTGGACCGCATGGGCGTGCGTTTCACTGCCATTTTATCCGGCAGTTTGATGCTTTTGGGTGCCCTTATTAAGGTATATGCCTTGAGTGAAGTCTTCAATGGCGG
Organism: Porphyromonas gingivalis ATCC 33277; assembly: GCF_000010505.1. Classification (GTDB taxonomy): domain Bacteria; phylum Bacteroidota; class Bacteroidia; order Bacteroidales; family Porphyromonadaceae; genus Porphyromonas; species Porphyromonas gingivalis. The sequence continues at coordinate 1,681,481 of NC_010729.1, forward strand.
CGGCTTCGGCTACGATATGCTCAATTCCTTTTCTATGGGTTTCCCGCCATCTGCCAAGCTGGCCTGTGTCGGTTTTGCTATTTTCGGATGTGGCTGTGAAATGGCCGGCGTAACCGTTTCCCGTGCTATCGTGAAGTGGTTCCATGGCAAAGAGTTGGCTTTGGCCATGGGACTTGAGATGGCTATTGCCCGTTTGGGAGTCTTCGCCGTGTTCTGGACTTCGCCTATCATTTCAAAGCAGTTCGAAGGTACGCTTCAGAGCGTTCAGGTACCGGTTATTTTCGTTACGGCACTCCTTTTCATCGGTTTGATTCTTTATGTTATCTACGGTATCCTCGATAAGAAGCTCGACCGCGAAGTACAGGATGCAAATATGGAAGAGGAAGAGCCTTTCCGCTTCAAAGATCTCAAACAGGTGTTCGGCAATAGCATGTTCTGGATTGTTGCCCTCTTGTGCGTGCTTTACTATTCAGCCATTTTCCCCTTTCAGAAGTTTGCCACCGAGATGCTTCAGTCCAATATCGGTCTGACGGCCGAAGGAGCTGCCCGTATCTTCAGTATGTTCCCCTTGGGAGCCATGGTGCTGACGCCTTTCCTCGGCGCATTCTTGGATAAGGTCGGGAAAGGAGCCACCATGCTTATTGTCGGAGCAGTACTGATGTTTATCTGCCACCTGACATTCGCCATTTTCCCCTTTGAGAGCGGCACCACTTCTTCTCTTGCCATAGCCATTGCAGCCATCGTCGTACTGGGTATTTCTTTCTCTTTGGTACCTGCTGCTCTCTGGCCGTCGGTACCCAAGATTATCGACCCCAAAGTACTTGGCTCGGCTTATTCGGCCATTTTCTTTATTCAGAATATCGGCTTGATGGTTGTTCCCATCGTGATCGGAGCCATCCTCGACACCACGAATAAGGGTGTTGCAGCCGGCGAACCGAAGAACTATACTTTGGCGATGTTGGTTTTTGCTTCGTTCGGTGTTCTCGCCTTTATCCTCGGTATTCTCCTGAAAGGTGCCGATGTGAAGAAAGGCTACGGACTCGAGCTTCCCAATATCGAGAAATAGCTGTGTAAGACTATGTAAGGTACACCGTCAAAACCGAGAGACCGGATTGCTCTGAAAGAGGGCAGTCGTAATCTCCGAAAAAAAATAGAGCTGTGCAGAAGGGAAATCCTCCCCATGCACAGCTCTATTTTTTTAGCACATGTCAAACTACTGGTAGTTTCAGAAAAATCTACTAGTGGTTTTGAGGAAATCCACTAGTGGTTTTGGAAGGATCTACTAGTAGTTTTGAGAGAATCTACCGGACCGGTATTTGCAATCCTTCAGAGGATTCCGCCGGCAACAAACTGTTCCTCGTTTTGCGACGGCTCCATACAGAGAACAGAGGTTGAGAGCCTGATTCCGCCATCTCCGATAGCTGAACAGATTATCGTCACTCACAATGAATAAATCAACCAACCTCAATGCTCTTTGACCGAGAGGAATAAGATTTTGAATATCTCTTGCTTCGTCAGAAAATGATGAGTCGCTCGGACAGCTCTCGCCCATACATTTATCAGAGAATCGAGAAGTTCGTCTGTCCTTGGTTTATTGATAGGATAAAACTCTGTGGTCATACGCTTTGGTCTTGCCAAATGCTTCACCGTTGAAGCTTATCTATAAACAAAGCGTAGAATGAACGAAACTTGACAAAAAATAATGCCTACTTTTTGTCGATATTATATTTGTCTTTTCTTTTACTACCTGCTTATCATACTAATAACCATAAGATGATAGAATACGGAAAAGACTATTCCTATAATCGCTCTCCTATAAAGTTTCTGTTTGTTCTTTTTTCGTAAGATACAACTGTTTATTCCAAAAGAAAATACGATTACACAAAAAGCCAAAACAAACGGTCACGCTATCTGCGATAAATGGATCGCTAAAAGAGGAAACCCAACAATGCCGATAAGCATTGAGGCGATAGCCAACCTTTCTGCTGCACTCGTCTTACTTATTCTTCTTACTAAAAAATGCATAGATACACTCTGAAAAGACTATCTTTGCACTATAATGAATTAACAAACAATGAAAAAGCAATGAAAAAGATCATTTTCCGACTTATAGTCATCGTTATTACAGGGATAATTCATCTAAACGTCAATGCCCAAACAAACAACAAAATAGACAACTTAGATAGGGAAATTAGGAGATTACAAGAACGAATTGAGAATTTGAAAGACAGTATTCACTATGAGATCTTAGAAAACGGCTATCCGTTGACCATAAAACAGAAATATGATTTCCTGCCAATAAAGGTAAAACTCAAGGAATACGGCAATGAGACAGATACCCTATCTAATGGAGAAGAAATACAAATTCTCAGTAAGACGACAAGCTTCTTCAAAGTTAGATATCGGAAAAATAAAATAGGCTATGTTTATATTTCTGATATTGATATCCCTTTAGAATCTCCCTTGAATTTTCTAAAAAATTCCTCCTCAGAGAGAGTTTCAAGAAGTTTCGAAGAGTCTTCAACTACAAATAGTTCCGGGGATATCTACGTGAAAGGATATTATAGAAAAAATGGCACTTATGTCAGACCACACACAAGAAGTCGCAGTGGAAGGCGGAAGTAAGGTATTTCAGAGTCGCTCGGACAGCTCTCGCCCATACATTTATCAGAGAATCGAGAAGTTCGTCTGTCCTTGGTTTATTGATAGGATAAAACTCTGTGGTCATACGCTTTGGTCTTGCCAAATGCTTCACCGTTGAAGCTTATCTATAAACAAAGCGTAGAATAAACGAAACTTGACAAAAAGTAATGCCTACTTTTTGTCGATATTATATTTGTCTTTTCTTTTACTACCTGCTTATCATACTAATAACCATAAGATGATAGAATACGGAAAAGACTATTCCTATAATCGCTCTCCTATAAAGTTTCTGTTCGTTCTTTTTTCGTAAGATACAACTGTTTATTCCAAAAGAAAATACGATTACACAAAAAGCCAAAACAAACGGTCACGCTATCTGCGATAAATGGATAAGATATTACTCCTTTGTTTTTTCTTCTGAAATTGGACGATTTTTACTCATGAGAAATTTTTCAGATTGAAACCCAATATACCTCATTTATTAAGGGTACCGCTAATCTTAAGAAAGTGTATTGCCGGCTTCAAAAAGAATGTATTACCTATTTGCAGGAAGATACCGAGTAAGTTTCTAATTGCTCGATAATTGCTTTTTCGTATGATTGCCAAATGGCAAGAAAAGATCTTTTGTAAAGCAGTGAACTATGCTTTATCTCTGATAGCTTTCTTGCGGGGTGTCGATTGATGTCGGAAAGGCGATAGAGGATTTTCCAATGCAGTCGCTTGAAAGCAGTTTCTCTTTGTTTGATTCTTTTGGGGAGAGTATTGGGGGTTAAAAAGCCCTTTTTCGGATCGGGCCTTATAGGCTCTGTTTCAGGGATGTAGACACTACTGACAGCAAGGGTCTAAAGGGGGCAAAACCAAAGTATATAGTTTGGCTTTATCAAAGTATATAGTTTGGTTCGACCAAAGTATATAGTTTAGTCGGACCAAAGTATATAGTTTAGTTGAACCAAACTATATAGTTTAGTTTGGGCCAAATATATGGTTTGATCGGGGCATGTTTTTAGCTTGGGTAAACCAGGGTTTTAGGAGGCCGGCGCATCAGAGCATATAGAGCAGGAGGATGACCGCCAGATTCAATGCTATGATAAGGCCAAGCCCTCTCCAAGTCCACTTGGTGGTCTCCGGCGTACTCCACACTTTGGTGTATACGGCTTTCAGGATATTGTTGCTGGTCATGACCTGCATGGTGGCGATCAGGATCATCGTGGACGTGATCTCATAATGCCCCTGGAAGAGGTTTAGCAGGAAGGGAGTAATATCCGTGAACCCGACGATAAAGGAGAGCGTGGTCAATCCGGCCGATCCGAACTGCGTGATCATGAATTGAGTTAGTGCCGAAAAGACCAAATAAAGGATGGCAAAAACCAAAGCGACCTTAAACTCCAACGGATTATCGCTGGCGGCATCGAGCGTGTCGAGACTTTTGGCCTTTTCTCCTTTCTTATAAAAAAGATAACCCACAGCGGCCGAGACAAGAAAGAGGAGCAAGAAATAGTGCCATGAGCTGATGGCAAGGTTTTGATTGAAGATAAGGAGCAGGATATATACGCGGAAATACATCATGGCGGAAGCGATAATGATGGATCCGGCATACATGCGGGGGCTGTGCTTTCCCTCCTTGCTTTGCTTGGCCAAAATGACCGTTGTGACCACACTGCTGTAAAGACCTCCGAGTACTCCCGAAAGGATCAGACCGGCCTTGGGAAACATATACCGGCGAAGCAGGTAACTGAAGTACGATACTGCGGAAACGACGACAACGGCCAACCAGATTCGATAGGGGGAGACGGGAAGCAGAGCCGAAATCTCCTGATCCGGCAGCATGGGCAAGACGATAAAAGCTATGATAATGAACTTGGCCAGTGTGAGAAACTCATTCTCCCCTACCTGCGCACTGAAGTCTTGGAGCGGCTTTTTGATCTCGGCAAGGATCAAGACTACGACGAAAACAAGAAGAGCTATCCAAAGAGGACAACGCACTATGACAAGGGGGAAGGTATAAACCAATAGACCGAGCATCACTGTCGTCAGACCATACTGTCTCTCTTCCCGTATTCTCATCAGATAGAATATCATCATGAAACAGGCAATGACGATAAAACCGATGAGAAACGGCCACATCTCTTCTTTCGATGGTAGCAGGAGGATATAACCCAATAGCCCGAAAAAGGTGAAAGTTCGGTCTGTTCCGAAAATCCTCTTCTCCGTATTGGCCTTATTTTGCTTGTGCTGCTCCATCCCCAGACTTAAAGAAAAAAGTATGACGAGCATGAAGTTGATAAACTCTTTCGGTATCGATTGCCAAAGTTCCATAGCGAGTGATCCAATTTTATTATTCCCAAAGGTATATAAATCCCTTATGCTACTGCATGGCCAAGCCTAAAGCCGGATACTAATCTGTGTAAATTGGGAGCGACAGCATCCTTCGATTGCTCGTTCGGATGATTCGGAGCCGGGAGGCGGAGGTATGAATTTTTTCGCCGAGGAATCATACCGTTTAGCCTCCTCTTCGCCCCTTCATAAAGCAAAAAAGCCCCGCTCCCGAAAGGGAACAGGGCTGAAAGCAAGAAATACAATAAGGTCTTACGTCCCTTTGTATGGCTTAGTAGAAACGGGCGCGGTTGTCTGTGACGGGCACCTGATCAAGCATTTTGCGGAATGCACGGTACGCAGTCTGCTGACCGAGCGCACGACGTTTTTGAGCTATTTGGGCTTCTACGCTCTGGCCGGCAGCCTTTTCGTTTTGCGTCAAAGGCTTCACTACCATCACATAGTTGCGAGCAGCAAAAGGTTCGGACAGCTTGGTCAGCGGCGTAGACATGGCATATCCGGCCAATTCGGCTGCTTCACCTCCGCGCGGAGAGTAGCTGATTCCCGCAAGAGTATCGATTTTTGTGTTCATCGCAGAAGCATAGGCTTCGAGGTTGTCCAGCTTCTTGGCTTTCAGATCAGCCACCAGTTTCTCGCCTTGTTTTTCGACACGCAGCTGATTGGCTATTTGCTCTTTGATCTTCTCCACGGGACGATAGCCGGAGGGAATCTGATCTTTTACGGCGGCAATCACCAAATAGTCAGTGCCGCAACGGAAGATCTTTTCGTTCACCTCATCCTTCTCTGCTTTGAGAGCCCAGCTAACGATCTCACGAGAGGAGGGGATATTGCCTACGTGATCCGAGAATACTGTCACTTCGGCATTTTCCTCTATACTCAAGCCCTTGCTGCGTGCCTGTTCTGCGAGTTTGGGGAAAGGTTTGCCGGAGTTCAACATCTCGTTCAGCTCCATAAACTTCTTATTGTATGTCTCATCAGAAAAATTAGCATCTACTCCGATATAGGCAATTTTGTATTTATCTACAGCCGGCTTGGGATTGAAAGCTTTGGCCAGGAAAACGAATTTATCCTGATTCATTTTGATCACTCTATTCGATGGAATGCTGAAAAGAGTGTCGAGGTGCAGCTGCTGAGCCATAGCCTCTGTAATAGTGCTATCCGGCATTTGTGTAAACTGGTTGGGGAACGTGAGTACACCGCCTGTCTCACGAGAGGTAGGATCTGCGCTGAACGTGCGAGCTGCAGCAGCGAAGTCGCCCCCCTCATTCAAGGCGTTGCAAAGGCTATCGGCCTTAGACAGATTGGCGGAGTCCAGAGCAATGATTGCCACATTGAGCGATTCGAACCCGGACTTTTTAGCCACCAGCTTTACCAAAGAATAGTGGTTATTCTCCAACATCGGGATATTGACTTCGCCCGGTGTCGCAGTCTTGATAAATTCGGTAATGCTTACGCCGAGGTTCATGCGATCGAGTTCTGCCGAAGTCAGGAAAGAAGGAGATACGAACTTGTCCGAATAGTTGCGGGCAAGAGCTTCCACATCGCTTTGCTGTTGCATCTCGGTGCGTACCTTCTGCATCTCCACTTCTGCATTTGCCATGTCTTGAGCACTCGGCACTACCTGAGAGCTGATATACTGGACGATGGTAGACGGATATTTCTGAACGAAGAACTCTTTGTGTTCGTTGTAGTACTTTTTGATCTCCTCATCCGTGGCACGAATAGAAGTATCGCCAATGACAGATATGGGAGCTTGTGCCACAGCTACTTCACGACTGGGCACTCCGGATTCGTATCTGGCATCGATATCATTAATGGCATAAGATCTCGTCAGCAGAGCACCCAACTTTTCTTGCATACGGGTATCTGCGATTTGCTTTTCCACGCTTTGCCATTCACTCTGGATTTCGTACAGATAGCCCTGCTGTTCGGCCGGCTGCGATTTAATTTGCTTGTCGCTGATGTGATTCAGAAAATCATTCACGGCAGCCCTGTCGGATCCATTGATACCAAATCGGGAGAAAAACTGTTGGGCGAACATGGAGGGCTGAACACCATCACCGATAATCAGAGCCAATAGCTCTTCCGGACTTACCGTAAGACCCAACTTGTCAGCTTGCTGCCCGAGCACGTAGTCCTGTACATACTGCTGTGCGAGCTGATTGTTCAGAGAAGCACGCTGTTCGTCGGTGATCTTTGTTCCACTTTGCTCGGCGCGTTTCTCCATCGCTTTGAGACGCTGTTGGTAATCGTAGATTTTGATTTTCTCTCCGTTGATATCCAAGACTACTTCTTGGCTCTGACGGAAGAAAGTAGATCCGGATCGAAGGAAGTCTCCGATAATAAAGGCAAAAAGAGCCACGCCCACCACTACGATGAGCAAACCGGCTTTACCTCTGATTTTCTCTAATGTCGCCATTTTGTTATTATGTTTTCTATTTATTATGCACTATTAAGAATGTGTTTATTAAGCCACAAAGATACAAACCGGCTTCAAAATGCCAAGCCTTTCAACTGATTGTTTTTTAGTTCGATTGGTCGTCGATGGACATTTTCACCAGTTCGATCTTGGTGGAAGAGGATCTGAGAATGGTAAAAGTATAAGGAGCAATCTCCACGACCTCATTGGCCTGTGGGATATTTTGATGGCTATTCAGGATAAATCCGGCCACGGTAAGGTAGTCGTCAGACTCAGGCAAGGACAACCCAAAACGTTCGTTCACATCATCTATTTCCATACGACCACTGACCAGATAGGTATGAGGGCCGAGCTGTTTGGCTATGATCTTGCGAGTGTCGTGTTCGTCCTCGATGTCACCGAAAATCTCTTCTACCAAATCCTCCAATGTGACCATACCCGCCGTACCTCCAAGTTCATCGATGACGATCGCAATGCTTTTCTTGCGCTGCATGAGTAGTCGCATCAGTTTATTGGCATACATGCTTTCGGGTACGAATACAGTAGTATTGATACGTTTTTGCCAGTCTTGCCCACGAAACATTTCGCTCGAATGGATATATCCTACTACGTCATCTATGTTCTGTCTGTAGATAATGATCTTGGACAAACCGGTATCGATAAAAGTCGTTTTGAGTACTTCAATATCCGTTTGCAACTCGCATGCTATCATTTCATTGCGTGGGATCATGCAGTCTCGCACCTGAATACCGGAGAAATCCAGCGCATTCTGGATGATTTTCACTTCGGTAGTCAAGTCGTTCTGTTCGTTTTCTCCGGACATATTTTCTGCCAAATAATGATCGAGGTCTACGCGCCCCAACCCTACTGTTGTGGGCACATAATTCTTGTCCACCAGACGAATAAAAGAGCGAGATAAACCGGTGAAGAGTTTAGACAGAGGATAAAGCAGATAATAGATCGCTACGATAGGGAGGGCGAATACCCTCATCATCATATTGGCATTGGTCTTGAAAATGGCTTTGGGTAGAAATTCCCCGGTAAACAATATGATGATAGTGGATAAGACAGATTGGAGAACGACGATCATAGCATCGTTATCAATCCATTGCGCCAAAGGTGCGGCCAGCAATCCCGCCATCAGCAGACCATAGACTACCAAAACGATATTATTACCTACAAGGAGAGTAGTCACCAATTGGTCCGGATGTCGATACAGCAAGTTTAACGCTCTGCCAGTGAGATCGCCTCTATTCCTGTCCAACTCAAGACGCAGTTTGTCCGAAGAAAGGAAAGCAATCTCAGCACCGGAAAAAAAGCCGGAGAGTAAAAGTGTAATCAGTATGTACAGGTAATTCATTTTTGCTCTTTGGTGGTTGGAGAAGCCGATGGCCTCGGCATGAAAGGAGAAGCGGCAGGCTTTGCTGTCCGATCCCCTTGACGAATCGGTATGGTGTCGGCGGATTTGTCCTCCTCTTCACTCACATAGTAGTCGCCGGAATGATTGAATATGGTGTACTCACCCATATCTTGGGTTGCAGTGAAAGACGTCCCTCGGAGTATTTTGTCCGGGCTTTGAATGTAGACCGTATCATCGGAATAAACAATGGCGTTCTTCTTATCCCATATAAATCGGGGGGAATGGAAGTTCTCGTCATTCATATTGCGGATATGTGCATGACCAATGAGGATAAAGCGATCATCGTCGATCATATAATAGGCAGTATCTGCCACGATAGTGGCTAAGATGTGATTCAGTGTGTCGAACCGTTCTACATAGATCCCATTGGGAAACAGCCAGTGAGGTTTTTCTCCCCTATCATAAATGAACCAATCTTTGGCTTTCATCCTGAACTGTACCAATCCGGAATCGGATATTAACGTATTGACATCAGTCGTGTGCATCGAATAGGCCGAATCCAGATTCAGATCATGTTTGACCACTTCCGTTTTACCCCTCCGACAAGCGGCGAAAGATAAGAAACAGAAAAACACAACGACTGCCCCTGATAGAAGCAGTGTTGTGTTCTTGATAGTTTTTATTCGTTGGCCGGGGTCCATGCGCAAACGAATTTGCGTACCGGAATGGAATTAGCGAATGACAGTAGATTCGCCGATCCATCCTCCGACAAAGAGACTCTTGCCTTTCTCCAAATCCGGATGCATAAACACATCAGCAGGAGAAGGGAAGTTGCGACTATACTGACTGATCAGACGATTGGCTCTGGGAGCACAAGAAGGATCTATATTCTTGGCACGCTGGAGTTTGTCCACTGCCAGGAAATATACACAGCGTGCCTTGATAGCATCACCGGGGAAGACAGTATTGGCCGTTGCTGCATACATTTGGGCAATCAGGATAAGAGCATCGCCCATCGCAGGATCTTCGGCCAGTGCTTTATTGCAGTAAGAGCGTGCCGTAGAGTAACTACCCTGCTTCATAGCCAACAGACCCAACGTATAGTTGCAGGCTGCACGGTCTTTGGCATTCTTACTCAGTTCGATAGCCTTTTGGAGATAGTCGCTGGCTTCATTGTATCGATTTCCTTCCATCGCCTCTTTAGCAAGGCCCATAGCAGCTATAGCTGAGGGCTGTACGGCAAAGAGGTATTTATTGGCTTGGAAATAAAGCGGGTGAGTCTCGCAGTCGGATGCGTGGAACATGCCGAGCATATTCTTCAGGAAAGTCGTATCCGTCTTGTTCTCCTCCAGCTTATCGCCATACATTTTCACCAAAGTATTGCAGTCTGCAAGACCGCTCTGGGCGAAGAGTTCGTCGATCTGAGTTTTCAGCGGTTGGATAAACTCTTTGCCTTTCTCATCGGCCACTTCCAACTGCTTCTCCATGGCCTGGGATGCAAACGTATAATCCTTAATATAGGTTTCGTGCCATGCCTCATTTCTGATAGCTTTGTTCAGAGAGGAGTAAGCATAATAGAATAGGGCTCGAGGCGTAGCATTCTCTCCATGCTGATCGATGGCCGGCTTGATCCATTCATAAACCTTGTCATAATCCGTTTTATCGCCCATATACTGCATATAGTCCGATATTTTGCTGGCCATGATATAGTCCGTTCCATACTTGGGGTCTTCTCCGAAGTATTTGACACGGTCATCATACAGCTTGAGAATTTTATCGATGATCTGCTGACGTTTGGCCGGATCCTGTTCGTTTTGTAAGCGCCATTCGCTGATCTTCACACCGTAGATATAGATATTCTTCGTGGAAGCGGGGCACTCCTCATAGGCTTTCTCCCAAAAATCATAGGCATCCTTGTAATTACCCGTTTTCGCATAAGAGGTAAAGAGACTTATGTTTTGACGGCAACGGATGCTGTCTTCTCCACTACCGAATGGGGTATTTGTTTGAACTCCGGTCTGAGCAAAGGCTGTGCTTGCGGTAAAAAGCAGTGCTGCCGTTGCAAACAAATTTCTTGCATTCATTTTCTTCTTTATTCTTTTAATGTTCAACATTTTTCCTTCTGTTAGTTCAGTTTCAGCTTTTTAAACCATGACTCGTTGAACGTGAGGCCGAAGGTCAATTTCAGAGCATTTTCTTTGATCATACCCTCCTTCGGGATCAATCGGTCATATTCAAGAGAGACATTTACGAACGAACGTCTGTCATTGAGCGGGATTCCTATACCGAATACAGCACCTACGATATGGTATCCTTGATATACACCGCCTTTAGTCGGCACTTTCAGGTAAGAATTTTCACCATGTAAACCGAAGCGATAGCGAACTTTAGGCCATATCCCAACGGCATTTATATCCGGCATGATCTCTCCGCCGAGAGATACCCGTATTCTGTCCTGGAATTTGCAATCGGATTTATAAAATTTCTCGCCTTTCCATTTACTATATTGGACGTCTGCTCCTAAGAGAAGTTTATCTTTCTTTTCATAAGAAAAACCTATCCCCAATGTATGAGGCAGGGTATAATAGTCCATTCCCTTGATATATTCTTGGGTTTCGCTCTCCACTACTACACCGTTCTGAACCTGATTCTTTATCTGAGTCAGCTCGCTATGCATCTTCACCCGCGGAGAATAGACGGCACCGATAACGAGCGAACGATCTGATTTGAGAGGAAGGTGATACTGCATACCGAAGTCGAACTTGGCAGCCTTCAAGTACAGCGTCGAGAGATGTACGGGATTGTAAGGAGCCTCCGTGGAGAAGATTACCTGTCTGCTGTGTGTGAATCGGCCAAAAAGAAATGAAGCATTGGCTCCTATTGAGAAGTTTTTGAACGGGGTTGCACCTATACCGACATAGAGATCGTTCAGATTGCCTGTCCCCAAGTATTTACGGGTGTACTGGACGCTACCTCCTTCCACTTGATCAACGGATCCGAACTGGTACCCGGATGCGGAGTAAGGAAGCACTCCTGCACTCATAGCAATGGATTTGGAAATAGGAAAAAGCATGGCGAAATACTCAATGTTTCCCATTTTCCTATTGTCCTTTTTCCCGTTCTCGGCATACCACGTAATTCCGGTAGACGCACCGAAATCGAAGATAAACGTCATCGAATCCACTGCCGAGTATGAAGCAGGATTGACGGCATTGACGTATGTACCCTGACGCAGACCGACGCCGAGTCCTCCCATGGAATGCCCACTAATAGTCGTCCGTTCTCCGAGACGGCCAAGGCCGAAGCGAGTGTAAGGCGACTCGGTAAAGTTGTTGTTCTGAGCCTGTATACTGTCTGCTGCAAATAGCAACCCAATGATCAGGGCACACCACCGAAGCGACGCATACAAACCCTTATAGTCTTTATACATTATATTCTAAAATTCTATTTAGGCCCAAAAGTACTAAATCGGGATGAATTAGTATTCCGCTTCTTATAATCCGTGCCAAATAGTTGGCATCTCCTCCGGTCAGTATAACGGCAGACCGCCCCTCTTTAGCGTGCAGATCGTCAATATATCTGTCTATCTCCCCTGCCAGGCCATGAATTACTCCGGCTGTGATCGCTTCTTCGGTCGAGGAACCATACTCGGCTATTTTCGGAGAGATACCGGAGGGATCAATCAGAGGGAGCCTGCCCGTAAAGAGATGAAGAGCCTTGAAGCGCAAGTGGAGACCGGGCGATATATTGCCACCGAGATAGATCCCTTCAGCGGATACTCGTTCATAAGTGATGGCAGTACCGGCGTCGATCACCAGCAATTCGGTATTCGGATAGAGACTATGCGCTCCGACCACCGCAGCCAGTCGGTCGGCACCCAAAGTGCGGCGATCATATTGCAGGCGAAGGGGTACGGGGGTCTCAGTCCCCATCATCAAGGAAGCAGCTGCACAACTTCTCACAATGGCTTCAGCCTCTTCGTCGGGAAGCCCCACAGATGAGTAGATAGCCTTGTCGAAACGGTGGGGAGCGACGAGATGGCTGAGTGCCTGTCCGGCTTTTCCCGGCAGGAAGGAAATGCTCTCTATACCATTATTTCGGATGAAAGCAACCTTACAGGCAGAATTGCCTTGATCAACGATCAGATTGAAGGACATGGTTTTCGGGGAGGGGGAATCGGAATTATTTTGATTAAGCAGATTAGTAGGATTGCTAATAGCGGATGGTACGCGACTCGCCATGCAACAGATCCATGAGGAGGAGACGGCCACTGAGAGTTTCTTCGGCGGGTCTTCCCAAGAGGATTTTGATGGCTTCGGCTGCCATCATAGATCCAACGGCACCGGACAAGGCTCCGATAACGGCAAGGGGCACTTCCTCGGGAGCTGCTTCGCCGGAGGGAAAAAGATCCGAATAAGGCACCGGATGGCCATAACCGAAGACAGTGAATTGCCCGCGCCATCCGGCAATACTGCCATATATCCAAGGAATTCCGAGAGCAAGAGAAGCACGATCTATCAAATAGCGCGTCTCAGCATTGTCCGAAGCATCGATAATAAGGTTGCACTCGCCGGCCAACATCTCGGCATTCAGCTCCGTAAATCTTTCGGTGAAAGCTTCCGGACGGCAATCGCTATTCATCGCCTGCAAACGAGCTACTGCCGCAATGGCTTTGGGCTGTCCCAAATCGGCTTCGGAAAAGAGCACTTGACGTTGGAGATTGCTGATGTCGACGCGATCATCATCGACAACGCTGATATGTCCCACGCCTGCAGCACAGAGATATTGCAGGACAGGGCAACCAAGGCCTCCGGCCCCTATGACAAGGACATGCGAACTATCTAATCGCTGCTGCCCGTCGGCTCCCACTTCGGGAAGAGCCGTTTGGCGAGCATAACGTTCGGAAAAGTTTGGTTTCATACAAATGAATCGGACGGAGGAAACGCCGGAGGGAAAACCCAATTGCGCAGGCTTTCCCTCCGAGGCCCCAAACCATTCTTTACTAATGATCGTAAGAAAGGGTAGAACGGATCGTCATTCGTGCGATGACTATTCAGCCCAAAGAGCAGCCAAATGGCATATCGTGTCCACAGCCCGCCGCATGGAGTCGAGCGAACAGTATTCGAACTTGCCGTGGAAGTTCATCCCACCGGCAAATATATTCGGGCACGGGAGTCCCATATAAGAGAGTCTGGCTCCGTCCGTACCGCCACGAATAGGCTGAATCTTGGCCGTTACGCCGGCAAACTTCATGGCAGCGATGGCTTTTTCGATAATCTCGGGATGAGGCTCCACCATCTCTCGCATATTGTAATACTGATCTTTGAGTTCGAGCGACACGATATCCGAGCCGTACTTGCGGTTGATGTAGTCTACGGCAGCTTTGATCAGCTCTTTCTTCTCTTCAAAGAGTTTGCGGTCGTGATCGCGGATGATATAAGATGCCGATGCTTTCTCTACCGAACCGTTGATGCCGATAAGGTGGAAAAATCCTTCGTAGCCGGCAGTAGCTTCCGGCCGCATAGCCTCGGGCAGAAGAGCATGCAGATCGCACACTACCTGCAGCGAATTGACCATCTTTCCCTTGGCATAGCCGGGGTGGATATTGCGTCCGTTTACGATCAGTTTGGCCGAAGCCGCATTGAAGTTCTCATACTCCAACTCTCCTTCCATACTGCCGTCCATCGTGTAAGCGAACTTGGCACCGAACCGCTCGACATCGAAGTGATCCACTCCCCGACCGATCTCCTCGTCGGGAGTAAATCCAAGGCGAATCTTGCCATGCTTGATTTCGGGATGTGCGAGCAGATACTCCGCAGCCGTCATTATTTCGGCCACACCGGCTTTGTCGTCGGCACCGAGCAGGGTGGTACCGTCCGTAGTGATCAGCGTATGCCCTTTGAAGAACGCCAACTCGGGGAAATCCGCCACACGCATAGTCAGCTCCTCGTTCAGACGAATATCGCCGCCATTATAGTTTTCGATGATTTGCGGCTTCACGTCCTTGCCGCTCATGTCGGGGGCCGTATCCACATGCGCAATGAATCCGATTACGGGCGCATGCTCACAACCGGGAGAGGCAGGGATGCTGCCCATGACATAGCCGTGCTCGTCCATTTCGACTTCGCACAGGCCGAGCTCCTTCATCTCTTCGGACAAATGACGCAGCAGCACTAATTGTTTGTCCGTCGAGGGGAAAGTGGTGGAGGATTCGTCGCTTTGCGTATCGAAGCCTACATATCGGAGAAATCTTTCTTTTAGTTTCATATTCTTTGTTTCGTTGTTATGCTTCATGTTTCTTGCCTCTGATGCTGTCGACGATGAAGTAGAGAATGATGAGTGCATACATGCCGATGGCCAACCATTCGGCGCCTGCCATGGCGTGCCATTCTTGGGCAAAAGCATCGAACTCCATGTATTTGAGGATCGCACTGACTACGCCCATCAAAGCTCCTCCGGCGATGAATCCAGAAGCGATGAGCGTACCGCGTTCCTTGCGGAATTTATTGACAGAAGCGTCCTTCGAGCGGGTGCTGACGAACCAGCTGACGAGTCCGCCGATGAGGAGAGGCGTATTTAGTTGCAACGGGATAAACATACCCAGTGCAAAAGGCAGTGCGGGCACGCCTATACTCGTCAGGATCAAAGCCAGTATAGCTCCTACGCCGTACAGAATCCAAGGCGTATTACCGCCTTCCATCAGCGGCTTGATCACGGCTGCCATCGCATTGGCCTGCGGAGCCACCAGAGCCTGATCGCCCGTAAAGCCATAGGTCTTGTTCAGGATCATCATCACACCGGCTACGGTGACAGAAGCTACCAGAACGCCGAGGAACTTCCACTTCTCCTGATTCTTCGGCGTGGTGCCGAGCCAGTAGCCGATCTTCAGGTCTGTAATGAATCCGCCCGCCGTGGACAAGGCCGTACATACCACACCGCCGATAATCATCGCAGCCGTCATACCCGGCTTGCCGCTTACGCCTACTCCGACGAGAACTACGGAGGTTAGCAGCAGAGTCATCAGGGTCATCCCCGAAACGGGGTTGCTGCCGACGATGGCAATGGCATTAGCAGCCACAGTGGTAAAAAGGAAGGTAATAATGAATACGATCAGCAGGGATACCAGCGTATGTCCCCAGTTGAACAGCACGTTGAATTGGAAGAAAAGCATCGTTACCACCAAAGCGACGATGACGCCCAGCGTAATGAACTTCATCGAGAGATCGCGCTGTGTGCGAGGCTCATCGATGGCACTCGTCCGCTTGCCGGTCAATTCGGTACCGGCCAGCTTGACGGCCCGGCCGATAATTCCGGACGAGCGCAGGATCCCGATGATACCTGCCATGGCGATACCTCCGATGCCGAGCGGACGCGCATAGACGGCAAAAATATCTTCAGGGCTCATCAGGCCGATAGTCAGCGATACACCGTCGCCGACGGCCTGAGTCATACCTGGGGCGAAGTAGCCGATAAGGGGCACGATAACGAACCAGACGAGAAACGAGCCGGCACAGATGATCGTGGCATAAGGCAGACCGATGATATAGCCCAGGCCGAGGACGGCCGCTCCGGTATTGACCTTAAAGACCAGCTTGTACTTCTCGGCCAGCACAGCTCCCCAGCCGGCCAGCCGGGTGGAAACGTTCTCCGTCCACCAGCCGAAGGTACCCACGATGAAGTCGTACAGACCGCCCACGAGTCCGCTGGCCACCAGCAGCTTCATCTGCTTGCCTGCGTTCTCTCCCGTGACCAGTACTTCCGTCGTTGCCGTGGCTTCGGGGAAAGGATACTTGCCATGCATATCCTTGACAAAGTATTTGCGGAAAGGAATCAATAGCAATATACCGAGACAACCGCCGATGAACGAAGAAAGGAATATCTGCAGGAAACTGGCTTCAAGGCCCAGGATGTAAAGGGCAGGAAGCGTGAAGATGGCACCGGCGACGATGACGCCCGAGCAGGCTCCGATGGACTGGATGATCACATTCTGCCCCAGCATATTCCGGCGTCCCGTAATGGTGCCGATACCCACGGCCAGGATGGCAATGGGAATGGCGGCTTCGAACACCTGCCCGACCTTCAGCCCCAGATAAGCTGCGGCAGCAGAGAAAATAATCGTCATCACCAAACCCAGCAGGACGGAATAGGAGGTAATTTCGCGCGGCGTACTGCCGGCAGGCATCACCGGTTCGTACTCTTCGCCCGGCTTTAGCTCCCGATATGCATTTTCGGGCAGCATGCTCGTTGTCTGTTTGTTTTCCATATAATATATGTGTTTGATTGGATTGTTTTTTGCACCGCCCTCCGATCGCAATAAGAGGGCGGAGAATCGTACTGAAACAAAGCGTTCAAATATATACAACTTCCGTTGAAAACCGGTCCTTTCGATCGGGCAGGAAGCCCGATCCTAACCGGCGGTATATCCGTGCGATGCGCTTCGGAGTCGATAGACTACAGACCGCCGCTTCCGCCGCCGCCTTGCTCGCCGCCGCCTCCGGACGAACCGTTATCGGGCTGGGATGGAGGAGGAGCGGGAAGATCGGGCAGATCGACTGAGCTATTGGAAGAAGAGGATGAGGACTGTTTTTTCTTCCCTTTGTATAGAACCAGAGTAATTATATTATCCTTCTTGCCGAGACAGTACCAGCGATGTTCGGTCGGATGAAGGATACGCGTACCGGCGAAAAATTCGAAATCTTCCTGTCCGGCAGGTAACGACCAACCGAGACCGATAGCAAGGCTGCGCAATACATCCCGCTTCTCCCGGGTCGATTTCGTTCCGATGGAAGCACGAAGGGCAAAGAGTGCTTTCATCTTGGCCACTCGCTCATTGTGACGGCCCACGAATCCCTCCAACGGCCTATCCGCATGCAAGACAAGCAGAGCTTCTATGATTTCAAGGAGGCGATTGTAGTGCAGCCTTATCCTATGCCGCATTTCACGGTTGTTGATGATCAGACGCTCACCCTCCGTATTGTCTCTTAGGTCGAACAGCTGATCGAATGCCTTATTCGCGTTATCCATCTTATCGATCCAAGCAGATACATTTACGGTCTGCACGTCGGAAGCATGTTTGTCGCTTCGCAATACCTCCACCAGCTTGTACATCAGCTCGGTTTTGTTCCGATAGCTCTTTCTATTCAGGTTATTATAGGGTTTGAGCAGAATAAACAGACGTCTTGCAGCTTCGCGATGGTCTTCTTCGGGCCGATGGGTCTCTCCCTGGATACAGCCTATAAAATTCCGAAACGCTTTGCTACGAACAGCATCGAGAGCGGTTATTTTCTCCGAGTATTCGCTTGTCTTGTTCATGGCAATACCTTTTTTGAAAGTAGCCAGCACCTTGTCCAGCTCATCCAAAGTAGGAATAATCTCATTTTTACTGAGAGTGCGAGCATCTTTGACCTCATCGATCATAAAATTCAGAAGCTCAGCATTGTGAAAAGAAGTAATTTGTATGGATTCGACCATATCGGAAAAAGTTTTTAGGTGAAACAATATCGTTTGCTTCGATAAAAGTAGTAAATAATTTTGTTGTGGATAGAAAACCGATAGAAATATATATTTTTCATCTTAATCTCTATCCGAAAGCAGTCATACGGTTATAATAATCGGTAGATAAAACTATTTTCCTGCCAATCATATATATTGTAATAAAGATTAAGGGGAATACCTATTAACTTCGGAGGCAAAGTTTCTTGTCGCCGTTCGGCAACGGAAATTTTATGTACAAAGATTGATTGCCGGAAGCATGTATTTGAAATTTCTCTATCGAAATTCTTGGCTGAAATATGCATTTGACGATTTTGTTGCCGAAATTCCTTGCCGCAGGCCTGCATTGTGTAATTTCGTCGACGAAATTCCTTGCTGCAAGCTTGCAAAAGGTCTGCTTGGCAACAAAATCGCTTGTTGCAGCTTGCAGAAAGCAATTTTGTTGCCGAAATTCCTATTTGCAGATTGCAGGAAGCGATTTTGTTGCCGAAATTCCTGTTTGCAGGTCGGATTCTATGAATTTTGTTGCCAAGATTTCGCCTTGCATAGCTGCAGCGAGTAATTTCGTCGACGAAATTACTCGCCGAAAAGAAAAATCGTACCGAAATTCAGAAAGAATCTCAATACGATACTCGGCAGCTATACAGAATAAAGAAAATCAGTAGCGGAAAAAGACAGTGGCAAGCAGTTCGCGACCGCGAATGGGGATAGCGGTGGAAAAAGCGTTGTACTCCGTCAGTTGACGGATAAGATACATGCGACGATCGAACAGATTGCGCATCGAAACGGATACTTCCCAAACCTTATCGATACTGCAGCGTGCTTCGCAGTCGAAAAAAACATCCTCATGTACATGCCCCGGCTCCAGAGTCGTGGCGTTATATTCGCCTGCCATGCGCAGCGACAGACGGGAAATCGGCAGCAAGGTCAGACGGGCCGTATGCCGGTATTGGGGCAACCGGCGATGAGCGTTGACTCCCGTTTCCATCCAGGAATAATCCGCCGCGAGGTTGTAAGAGACGGATAGCCACCCGCTCCATCGCTTGCTGAGCGTAAGTTCGGAGGAAAGGCTGTTGGCGTGTCCGCCGATGAGGTGTCCGGACTGTTTCAGGAGCGACTCCGAACGGCTGTATCGCACATTCAATACAGCATTGGCCTTGAAGGGGAAGAAAAACTTGCTCAGACGCATATCGGCGAAAAAAGCGTTAAGATCGTGCCAATAGCGCTCGTAACGGATGATATTATGCTCCGCCGTGTAGTCGAAGTGGGGCAATTCATTCGAGCGACTATGCGAATACCCCGCTTTCAGATGAAAATAGAACAGGTGCAGCACGTCGCCATAGTCGACCGAAAAGTTTGCCCCCGAATATCGCCTCTCGCTCATGAAGCCCGAAGGAAGCAGGTAGGTGCGGTAGTCCCTGCGCGTATAGCCGGAGCGAAATCCCTCCAAACCGCCAAAAGAATGGCCGTGGCGGACGGAGACATTCAGCTTCCATGCCGCCCCCAGCTCCCAGTGCAGCGAGAGAGCCGGCGAAAAGGCGGCTCGGCTCTCCTGCCGCCGTTCTGCCGCGGATTTATCGTTCAAGGTGAACAGATGCCACGCGACAGGCAGGTCGAGACGGTGATAAGTGCGGCCGAAACGATAGGAAAAGGAGGGCTTCTCGCTCAGCTCCCAGTGGCCGGCATGGTAACCGTAAGTGCCGCCGAAGCCCTCCACATCGGGCTGCGGAAGCGAGGAGCGGTAGTCGATCTGCTCTCCTCGATAGCCCATCGTCGTGGTCGAATGCAGTGCTAAGCGGCCGAAACGGAAATCGGATTCGAGGCCGTTTCGTGTGGCCAAATCGTGCATCCGCACGTCCGGATCCATTTGCAAGGCCCCCGTTGCCGGATCGCTCAGCAACGTATTTTCATCCCGGGCCATATACTTGCCGAAGGAAAAGAAACGATAGCTGCGCCGGTCGTCTTTCAGCACCGCCGTCAGATTGTTTTGCACGACACGGGGGAGCGACTCGCCCGTCTGCAAATAATCGGCCGTATTCGTAGCCAGCCGCACCCGTTCCCGATCAGAACCGAGGGAGAGCTTCAGGTCGTCTTTCAGATAGAAACGGGAAGCATTGTTTTCGAATGAGAAATCGGCTTGTGCACTGCGGGACTTGTTCCTTGTATAGCGGTCTTCCCGAACGGAGACCTCCTGCGGCGTACTCAGATTATAGGTCTGCTCCTGCAAGATCGTCTGCTCCCGTCTGTCGGTCAGCAGCGAGGCATTGGCGGTAAGGGTCTTATCCGCCCCCAAGGGGATCGCCGTGCTGAAGCTCCCCGTCCCCGACCGATTCATCAGATACCGACTTTGGCTCATGGGCAAAGAGCGAAAGCCGGCATGGGTCAGCACCTCTTCGCGATCGGATGCATTGTACATGATACCGTCCTCATCCAAGAGTCGAACGGCCTCTTCGTTCACGGAGTTGCCCGTATTGTTGCCCTTGGCCGTTAGCAGGGCTTGCACCTTCGGACTTATCTGCATTCCGAAGAGACGGCCTGTCCACAGCTCCGGGAAGCCTCCTCCGGCCGTTACCTCTCCGAAGGGACGTACCTTGAAGCGTTCTTTGAGTTTGATATTGAGTGCAGCCCTTTTCTCCGGCACTGTCTCCCGCAGCGTTTTGATGTGCTGATGCCCCTCCAATACCTCCACGGTTTTCACCGCCTCTTGAGGCATGTTACGGGAGGCCAGATTGTAGCGGTTTTGCAGCATGTCTACGCCTTCGATATACATATGCGTGATAGGTTCGCCCTGATATTTGACGAGGCCGTTTGCCGAGACCTCTATTCCCGGCAATTTGCGCAGCAGATCGGCCAGATACCGATCGTCCGGCCCCACGAAAGACGCAGCCGAATAGGCAATCGTATCTCCCAGCTTGCGTACCGGCTCGGCGCGTACCACCACTTCCTTGAGCTTGACGTCGGACGGCACCAAAGCGAAAAGCAGCGGAGGAGCAGCCGCATCGATGGCTTTGCTCATCTTTCTATACCCCATATATCTTACGCTTAGGAGTTTTCCGCCGGCTTTTTTCTCCAGAGAGAACGAGCCGTCGGCTTTCGAGAGGACGAAGGCAAGCGGTTTGCCGGAGGCATCCAAGAGTTGGCACACAGCCCCGGCAAGAGGCTCCCGGCTCTCGGCATCTATCACACGACCGGCAAGTATTTGTCCGGTCGCTTCCTGAGCAACGACAGGCAACAGCCCCGCCACGCACAGCCACAAATACGCCAAAATCGAAGTGACAGCCCTATTCATCATGCTTTATTCCTTTTCCAATGGATTAAACGGCTGAGGTGGCAGATGAGAAAAGTCTACCGGTATCGGGGAATTGACAAAAGCCGGCGAATTGGCCACGACTTCGGCATAATGCTCGTGGATATTACGAATCGTTTTGCGCATCTCTTCACGCGAGCCGACTTTCGTAAAGGCATTTTTCTTGAAATAAATCGGAGACGGAAATGTAATCTCCTGCATTCCGTTCAATTCGAATACGTACTCTCCGTCGTCCGAACCGATAGCGACGATCAGGCCGGGCAATCCCCGAAAAATGTACGGCCCATCCGAGAGGGCAATATCCTCGGCATACCAAGCCGTATAATCCCGTCCGCTGTGGTGGCAGGTGGCCTTTCGGCAGGTATATCCCATGATCTCCTTGGTCTCTTCCCCGATCTGCCAATCGAAAGACGGCGACGGACAACCGTATTCATAAGAACCGACTATCGGATCTCCGTATTGATGATAATCTTGACCCGATGGATAGCCTTTAAGTACGGGAGTCCGCCATTGGGTCTTCTTGACGTAATCATAAGCTTTCGAAAAGATCTCCATAGCAGTCCCTTTCTTCCGAGCTACGGCATCATTCACCGAGTCCGCTGCATACTCGTAAAAGTCTTTGAAGCAACTCCCTCGCTGCCCTATTTCCAATACACACTGTGCTTGGGTTTCTTTGTCTCGCCTCGTGGTATCTTTCACAAAAGAGACTTTGTAAAAAAATCGCCGTTTGGTATAGTCCTCCACCCTCTTGGGCACAGTATCTACCGGCATCCCTTCTGCGCCCACGATACGTGGCACCTGTGCCTGTATGAAGCTCATACTCATAAAAAAGCAGGATGCGAGGAACAAAAGTGTCCTTTTCATGCTGAGTGTTTTATTTGTTTTCATTCCTTCTCCAAAGGATTGTACGGCAAATTTCTGATACGCTGAATATCCTCCGGATTCTTAAGCCTGAATCTTCCCTGATTGATGATGGTCTCGGAATAATTCTCCGAAATGTTTCGGATAATCTTGCGTACTTCTTCGCGCGAATACTTTTGCACCTTTTTGTCGTACAGATATATAGGTGAGGAGAAAGTAATCTCCTGCATTCCATTAAGTTTGAATGCATATTCCCCATCATCCGAAGCGATGGCCACAATCAGGCCGGGCAATCCCCGAAAAATGTACGGCCCATCCGAGAGGGCAATATCCTCGGCATACCAAGCCGTATAATCTCGTCCGCTGTGGCGGCAGGTGGCCTTTCGGCAAGTGTATTCCATGATCTCTTCGGTCTCTTCCCCGATCTGCCAATCGAAAGACGGCGACGGACATTCGTACTCATACCGACCTGTCAATGGCACCTCTTGTTGATGCCGGTCTGTTCCTTCAGGATACCCTTTCAGCAGGACTATTCTCCACTTTATCTTTTTCACCAAACCGGCACCCTCTGTGAATAGCTCCATCATCGAACCTTTTCGCCGGGTAACGGCATCGCTCAAAGAATCCCAGGCCAACTGATACAAATCCATGAAGCTGCTGCCGTGCCGTCCGATCTCCAACACACACTGCGCCTCGGTTTTCTTTTCTCGCTTCAGGGTATCTTCCACAAAAACCACCTTATAAAAGAACCGCCGTTGTGCATAATCCTTTATTTTCTTAGACACGGTGTCCATACGCATTCCTCTCATATCATCGATTCGTGGCACTCCCACTTGCGCCACACCGAAAGAGGATAAAATACAAATGAGGATCACCGTCGATAATATCTTTTTCATAAGCGAAGCTGTTAATGATTGAGGATGAACAAAGTTAACAAAAACCACTCGGCATTTTCCGCCCGCCAAACACAACCTCGCAACTCGCCTGACCGCAATCCTCTCCTGATCGAAGAAGCTTCCAAAATGTCATGAATAAATATCATTCTCAAAGCGTTTTAGAGGTCGGCAAAATTGGGATTGTGATTATCTTTGCGCCCATAGTACGGAATGTACATCAACAACCCCCTTTTTTAAGCCATAAATCAATTATGCGTATTGTCAGTAATTTTTTGTTCGTCTCTCTTTTGGTTTTGCTTTTTGCATCATGCCGCTCCCAGCGAGAAAAAGTCGTTTACCTGCAAGATATCCAAACTTTTAATCGGGAGATTATCGCTAAACCATATGATGTAAAAATTGAGAAGGACGATGTGCTGAACATCCTTGTCAGCAGTAGAGACCCGGAGCTTTCAACGCCCTACAACCAAGTGTTGACCACTCGTGCACTGGCCCGGAGTGGCTATGGCGGCAATTCGAGTGAAGGCTTTCTGGTCGATTCGGAAGGATACATCAATTATCCGATTTTAGGCCGGCTTTATGTAGAGGGCCTTACTCGTACCGAACTGGAGAAGGAGATTCAGAAGAGGATTATTTCCAGTGGATTTATCAAGGATCCTACGGTAACGGTACAGCTTGAAAATTTCAAAGTATCCGTCTTGGGAGAGGTGAATCATCCGGGTTCGATGTCGGTAAAAGGAGAGCGAATAACTCTTTTGGAAGCTATCGGAATGGCCGGAGACCTGACAATCTATGGCCGCCGCGATCGGGTATTTGTCCTTCGCGAAACAAATGGACATCGCGAGGTTTTCCAGACGGATCTCAGAAAGGCCGACTTGCTCACAAGCCCCGTGTACTATCTGCATCAGAACGACGTCATCTATGTGGAACCGAACGACAAGAAAACACAGATGAGCGAGATCAACCAGAATAATAACGTAAACGTATGGCTGAGCGTTACCTCCACTTTGGTATCCATTTCCACGCTGACGATTACTATTGTAGATAAATATAAAAAATAGAGAAAGATGAACTTAATTGAAGATTCAAAAAACACACTTGCCGAAAGCAGATCCCGAATCTATACCAAGGAAGAAACCTCTTTCTTCTCCATCGAAGAATATCTTTTAGGTCTCCTTTCTTCATGGAAATGGATAGTCGGCAGTATTATCGTATGTTTGCTTGTCGCCTATATATATACACAGCGTCAGTCTCCTGCCTACATTGCACAAGCTGCCGTATTAATCAAAAGTGCAGAGAAAAGCGGTGCACCCAGAAGCATGAAACAGTTCGAGGAAATCGGCCTGTTTATGGACAATTCTGAGGTAGAAAATGAAATTCTTGTTCTTAAATCCAAGCGATTAACTGCTATTGTTGTCGATAAACTGGATTTGGATGTATCCATCTCGAAAGATGGTTTTTGGAGACACGAATCTCTATATGGGAAAAGTCCTGTAAGCATCCGCATTACAGACAGAGATTCTACGGAAAGTTATTCGTTTAAGATTGACATCAAAGACTCACGTTCTTTTCAGCTAAGCGATTTCAAACAGCAAAAACTTAACAGGATAAGCGAAATTAAGGTTGAAGGTTCTTTTGGACGTCCGATCGCTACTCCTGTCGGAGAGCTGCAGATAGACAAGACGATTTTCTTTGCTGACTCATGGAAAGGAGGGATCTTATATGTGACGAAAGAGAATATTCGCAAAGTAATACAACGTTACAATAAGGATCTGCAAATTTCTTTAGCAGACAAGAATGCAACGATCGTCAATTTGTCCATGAAGAATGAGGACATGGATTGTGCCAAGGATTTCCTGAATGTCCTGATCAGTTCGTATAATGACGATGTCATGAACGATAAGAAAAGCGTCGCTGTCAGTACAGCTGCCTTCATCGATGAACGCTTGGCCATGATCGGTGGCGAGCTCGGCACGGTAGATACCGAAATCGAAACTTTCAAGAAAAGCAATAATATCACAGATATTTCTACCGACGTGGGTGCTTTCCTTAAAAGCAATGCAGACCTGCAAAAAGATCAGCTTGTGGTAGAAAGAAATCTTTCCTTGGCCAAGTATATCCAATCGTTCCTAAGACAGACCAGTACGGACAATGAACTCATGCCCGCTAACTTAGGCTTGACCGAAAGGGGTATTGATAACAGCATAACACTCTACAATGACCTCAAACTTAAATACGACCGTCTGAAGCAAAGTTCCAGTGAGAGTAACCCGCTTGTACAAGAGATGGCTATGCAACTCGTAGCCATGCGCAAATCGATCAACGCAGCTGTAGACAACTATATCAAGACTTTGAACTTGCAACTCCGGGAGGTCAATAGAGAAATGTCTCGGACGAAAGAGCAGATCAGTGCTGTACCCACTCAGGAGAAAATCATGTCTACGATCCTGCGCCAACAAAAAATCAAGGAAGAACTATATTTGTATCTACTGAACAAGCGTGAGGAGAATGCTCTTCGTTTGGCTATAACAGAGAGTAATGCAAAGATCGTTGATGTAGCGGATGGGCCTTCAGCACCTATTGCTCCGCGCAAACCGCTTATTTTCATGGCGGCATTCTTGCTTGGATTAGTCCTCCCTTCCACTTTCATCTATGTGAAGATGCAGTTCGACAAGTCGGTGCGAGGTCGTAAAGATCTTGAAGGCTTGCTCATACCATTCTTGGGTGAAATACCTACTTATTCCGGTGAGCGAAGCGAAGAAGATCTGGACGTGGTGGTAAAACCGGAAAGTCGCGATTCGGCCAGTGAGGCATTCAGGATACTACGTTCTAATATGGAATTCATGCGCGTCAAGTCGCACGATCTTAAGGCCGTGATGTTCACCTCTGCCAATCCGGGATCGGGAAAATCATTCATGACAGTAAACTTGGCTATTTCAATAGCTCTTACAGGCAAGAAAGTAATTGTCGTGGATTTGGATATCAGAAAGGGTTCTCTTTCTAAACGATTGGGCTTGGGAAATATCGGCGTCACGGATTTCTTATATAACAACAGCATTTCTGTCGATAGCTTGATTACGAAATTTCCTCAAAATGAGAATTTGGATTTGGTTTTAGCAGGTTGCATTCCCCCCAATCCTGCAGAGTTACTGCTGTCGGATCGACTGGATTATTTAATAAAAGAGCTTAAGAACCGATACGACTATGTTTTCTTGGATTCCGTCCCTGCAATGTCGGTAGCGGATGCCATGATCACCAATAGAGTTGCCGATCTGACTATCTATATCATACGTCAAGGAGTATTAGACAGACGCTATCTCGGCGAGATAGAACGACTGTACACAGAAAATAAGTTTACAAACATGTGTCTCGTCTTGAATGACGTGTCTTACTCCGGCTCAAGAGGCACATATGGCTATGGTTATGGCTACGGTTACAGCAACAAGGAGTATGACAAACAAGGCAAGAAGCTCCGTCGTCGCTCTGCCAAGAAGACGAAGAAATTCAAGATTGGCCCCATGAAGAAGAGCTAAAGGAATAGGATGTTTTCTATTTTCAAGCGAAAAACGAAGCAAGTCAATCCCTTTGAACAAGGTTGGTTGACTGACCTGATAGATATACACTGTCATCTGTTGCCTGCAGTGGATGACGGTTCAAAATCTATCGAAGAGACTCTCTCTCTAATTGATCTGCTCGAAGAAATAGGTGTCAAACAACATATACTCACTCCCCATATTATGGAGGAATATCCATCGAATGACGCCATTTTTCTACGTGCACGCTTCGAAGAGTTACTTGCTGCTATCACTCCGGACAAGGCCTCGCGCCTACGGCTCGCGGCAGAGTATATGTTGGATGCTGCTTTCCTTGATAGGTTGGCAGAACCGCTTCTGACGCTGGGAGATCGTTACATTTTGGTGGAAACCTCCTATATGGCTCCTCCTATAGGATTAATCGGGCTACTTGCAGATCTGCGATTCAAAGGTCTTTCCCCCGTATTGGCACACCCCGAACGTTATCTATACATGGAGGAGAAAGATTATGTCGCGATCAAAAAGCAAGGCGTAATGTTTCAACTGAACCTCTTTTCTCTGTTCGGAGCATACAATTCATCTGCATCAGAGAAAGCATATGCATTACTCGAGGCCGGCTATTATGATCTCATAGGGACAGATATACATCACCTGCAGCCTATAGCCCGATTGCTGTCCGAGGCTTCTTTGCCACCGGATCTGGAGGGAAAAATCAAGAGTTTGGTGGAAAACAACACCCGATTGTTTTCTTAGTATCTGACAGATACATTTGTTTGGGTATGACGATAAGGGCTGGTTCCGAATCCCGGAGTCAGCCCTCGATCGTTTTTATAATACAGCGTGTACTGCCGGATGACAACCAAACGGGTCTATGGCTGTTATACTGATAAACGAAAAAACGAATCCCTATTTTGACTACAAAGAAGTATCCGGATATAGCACCCTTATTGGGGTCTAATCCGATGGGTGGATTTCTGCCGGTCGTCTTATTGCTCCTGTTGCTGCCGAGTGCGGGGATAATGGTGGCATGGACGGCTGCCATTGCTCTCTTTGCAATCATCGGAGGGGTGCTCTTTTTTCGTCGAAAAAGCAAGAACTGTCAGCCGTCCGTATTGACTTCGCTGGGTGTACTTGTCCTTTTGCTACCTACTTTGTGGCTATCGAAGACTTCCCCACTCACCGACCTTGGCTGGAGTCTGGCTGCTATGCTCTTGGCTGTGGCTGCGTGCAGGCTGTTCCGCAGAAGCAGTGGCAGAGAGGGAGACTATGCGGATTGTCCGCACAAACGTCTGGTCATGCTGGAGTATGGACGCATTACAGGCAGCATCCTGCGTATATCGTTATTTTTCATTTTCCTTCTGGGACTTTTGCTCTACTTCAGGGTGGGGAGGATTGCACACCTCTTATTGTATCTGCCCGGTGTATCGCTGTTATTGCTCTATATATATGAGGTGATTCGACTCGAATGGGTACGTAGAGAGATGCGCCACGAGGAGTGGATACCGATCACGGATGCACAGGGTGAATCCATCGGACGTATAGCACGATCCGAGACGGAAGCCTTGGCCGATCCTACTGCAGGTCTGCTGCCCGTCGTTCGCCTGATAGCCATATGCGACGAGATGATCTATTTGAGCCATTACTGCAAATGCGATCTTTGCACGGGCGACTGCTATGATACCCCTTTCTTTTCGTGGCTGACTACTGATAAGCATCACAAGGAATTGGCTCAAAGTCTCATAGACGAACGATTCTGCGGTGTAAATCGTCTGAGACCGCACTTTCTCCTGCGATATATCCACAATGAAAATGGAAAAGACCGACTCGTCTATCTCTATTTGGCTCACATGTCCGAGTCGAATATGATCTTGTGCGACAAGGATCCGCGAGCCGGGAAGTGGTGGCCGGTGGATCAGATCGAAGAGCAGCTTTCGGGTCTGACTTTCAGCCCTTATCTCCGCAGTGAAATGCCTTATCTGAGGCAGACCGTACTATTAGCCGAACAGCTCACAAATCTTCACGAATAGAAAAAGCCTTTTTTTAGTCCCGTACCCTTTCCCGATTATGATGGAAAACAATCCCACTCTCTATCTTATTCCGGTACCGCTGGGCGAAACCGAGCACAGCCGCGTACTGCCCGAATACAACAGGACGATCGTCCGCAGCCTGCACCATTTCATTGTAGAGAATATCCGTTCGGCCCGTCGTTTCCTGAAAACGGCAGACCGATCTATCGATATAGATTCGCTCACCTTCTACGAACTCAACAAGCATACATCGGCAGAGGAGGTCAGTACCTATCTCCGCCCTATGGCTACAGGTGAGAGCATGGGGGTTATCTCCGAAGCCGGGTGTCCTGCAATAGCAGATCCGGGCGCGGATGTGGTAGCCATCGCACAGCGCAAGGGATTGAGGGTGGAGCCACTCGTGGGGCCGAGTTCGATCCTGATGGGACTGATGGCTTCCGGCTTCAATGGTCAGAGCTTCGCTTTCAAAGGCTACCTGCCCATCGGAGAAAATGAGCGTTTGGCTGCTTTCAAAGAAATGGAGACGCGGATTTATAATTGTCACGAGACGCAGATCTTCATCGAAACACCTTATCGAAACGACAAACTGGTGGACGAACTCATTCGCCACTGCCGGCCGACGACCAAACTATGCATTGCCTCCCATATCTCCTGTCCCGACGAACTGATTCGTACTCGTACCCTCTCGGAATGGAAGAAAGGGAAGCCTGCACTACATAAAATTCCAACTATCTTCTTACTCTATAAATAATAGATGACACCACTACCTCAAGATTTTGTCTCTGCTATGCGCCCACTGTTAGGGAGCGAAACCGAAGCTTTTTTTGCAGCTCTCGACAGCCCTGCACCAGTAAGCATACGTCGCAATCCTAATAAACCGGGCATCGGTACCACTGTCATGGATCTGCCCACCAATAAGTCTGTGCCCTGGTGTCCCCTCGGTACATATCTGGCTGAGAGGCCTTCCTTCACCAATGATCCGGTTTTCCATGCCGGAGGCTACTATGTACAGGAAGCCTCTTCCATGTTTTTGTGGCAGTTGAAACCTCTGCTCGGCGAATCACCTGTCCGGGCTTTGGATCTCTGCGCTTCCCCGGGCGGAAAGAGCACACTCCTAACCAACATATTGCCCGAAGGCAGTGTATTGGTCAGCAATGAAGTGATCCACCATCGCGCCAATATACTGGCTGAGAACATGATCAAGTGGGGCTATCCGACCGGTATTGTCACCGAAGCAGATCCCGATAGGTTGAAATCCGCAGGAGAGACTTTCGACTTCATTCTGGTCGATGCTCCTTGCTCGGGAGAAGGCATGTTCCGTAAGGATGAGGCTACTCGATCCGAATGGAGCCTGCAAAATGTGGAGCTTTGTGCTCGCAGGCAGCAGCGTATCCTCTCTGCCGCATGGGAAATGTTACAGCCGGGAGGTCTCTTGGCATACAGCACCTGTACCTTCAATACGCTTGAGAACGAAGACAATCTGGTCTTCCTCATCGATACTTTCGGAGCGGAGCCTGTGGCTTTGGATGTTCTCACCGAATGGCAGATCGCCCCTCAACTCAAAGGTGAGGCACCGGCATACCGTTTCTTCCCTCATAAAGTTGCGGGTGAAGGATTTTTCTTCTGCCTCGTTCGCAAACCGGAGAGAGAATCGGTAAGGCATAAGCAACCCAAGAGCAAGGAAAAGAAAAACGCAGAAAAGCATATCCCTCATGGTATCAAATGCTTCGTACATGCCCCCGAAAAATACGAATGGCGATGGATGGGAGATGAGTATGTGCATGCTCTTACGCCCAATGTGCTCGAAATGGTCGAATGTCTCAAGGCAAATGGCATCAGGCTGCACACAGCAGGGATCACAGTGGGGATGCAGAAGGGGAAAGATCTCGTACCGGCTCCGGCTCTGGCTTTGTCCACGGAAATGGACGACCACTCATTCTTCGATATGGAATTTTCACGAGATGAAGCCCTTTCCTACCTGGCCCGACAGTCTGTGACCACCATGCCCGATCTGCCGCTCGGCTTCGTCCTCGCCACGTTCCGCAGAAGGCCGCTCGGCTTCCTGAAAAATCTCGGCACACGTGCCAACAATCTATATCCGCAGGATTGGCGCATTCGAAATCTCGAAACCTCCGAGGACTGTATGGCAGCCAAAGACTGACCCTCCTCTCGTATCGGAAGTATTTCAGACACAAATAATCTGACTGACAGGGAGCCATGCTGCAATCTTTCGGCATGGCTCCCTGCTTTTATACTCGATCAATCTCCGACCCCTGTCGAATAACCGGTCTACACCCGTTCCATGAAAGAGAAACGGGTAGGAAACGACATCCTCCCCGAAAGGTTTCTGTCGAATCCTACCCGTTTGGGTACTAATCGTCTAAACTGCTTTATTTGATCTCCCAAACGTCTCCTTGGATGAGGAGATCATGGAGCTTGCGTATGGGGTTCTTCTGCTGGATCTCTTCGATCTGGGCTTCCACTGCTCTGTCGTAGCAGGGTGCTTCCACGTCGCGGATGACACCGAGAGCGATAGGCATACTATCATCCGTGTAACCCATCATTGCGAGGAGATGGTGCAGCGTTACGTCCTGCTCATACTTATCGTGCACGAGTACGTCATCGAGGGTGTAACCGTCTTCGCCTATCGTAACGGCACGAAGCTTGAGACCTTCCAATACGATTCCTTTATCGCGATTGGCACCGAAGATCATCTTCTCGCCATGACGCAGCGTGATGGTACGGTCGGCACGAATATCCTTGTGTGAGCGGTTCTTATGCGTACCGTCGTTGAAAATCACGCAGTTCACCAATACTTCCGTAACGGCAAAACCTCTATGACGTGCCGAGGCTACGAAGCACTCCTGCAGGGTCTTCATGTCCACGTCGATAGCGCGGGCAAAGAAGTTGCCACGAGCACCGAGTACCAGTTCTGCAGGGATAAACGGATCTTCTACCGTACCGTAGGGAGAACTCTTGGATACGAATCCGCGAGCAGAGGTAGGAGAGTATTGGCCTTTGGTCAGACCATAGATACGGTTATTGAAGAGAACTGCATTGATATCGATATTCCTGCGCACGGCATGAATGAAGTGGTTGCCGCCGATAGCCAAGCTGTCACCATCTCCGGATGCGAGCCATACGGAAAGCTCCGGATTGGCTGTCTTCACGCCGGTCGCGATGGCTGCACCACGACCGTGAATGGTGTGGAAGCCATAGGTATTCATATAGTATGGCAAACGGGAAGAACATCCGATACCGGATATTACCGCCGTCTGATGGGGAGGGATCCCTATTTCGGCCATTGCCTTCTGGAGGGTTACTACCACAGCGTGGTCGCCGCAACCCGGACACCAACGCACATACTGATCGCTCTTATAGTCTTTTGCCTCGTACATGGGGCACTTAGTCGTTTCTGACATAATCATTTCTCCTCCATCATTTGCGTGAATACTTCTACCATCTCACTCATAACAAGCGGCTGGCCGGTCACACGGTTGAACTGCAGCGGGTGGAATCCGGGAACTTCGCCTCGCAGATAGAGTGCAAACTGTCCCAAATTCTGCTCGGCAACCACTGCCTTCGGATAGCGTTGCAGTACTTCTGCCGTATTCTTGGGAAGCGGATTGATAAAGCGGAAGTGAGCCAAAGCCACTTTCTTGCCGGCATTGCGCATACGCTCCATTGTCTCATAGAGGTGGCCATAGGTACCGCCCCAACCGATGATCAAAAGCTCGGCATCGTCTTTATCGCCATGTACTTCCAAGTCAGGAATATCTTGGGCAATAGCTTGAACCTTGGCTTCACGCGTAGCGACCATCTTGGCGTGATTCTCCGGATTGGTGCTGATGGCACCGGTCACATAGTCCTTCTCCAAACCGCCCAAACGGTGCTGGAAGCCTTCCTGTCCGGGGATAGCCCAATAGCGAACGTGGGTCTCTTCATTTCTGAAGTAAGGTCTCCATTTGGCTTCGCCCTTATACTGATCCACGTAGGGAGGACGGATATCGGGATATGATTGGGGATCGGGGATTCTCCATGCAGAGGAGCCGTTAGCGATGAAAGCATCCGTCAGCAGGATAACCGGTGTCATATGCTCCAAAGCTATCTTACTTGCCCAGAAAGCAGAGTCGAAGCAGTCTGACGGCGTCGTGGCGGCTATGACAGGGATGGGGCTTTCTCCGTTGCGTCCGAACAAGGCCTGCAACAAGTCGGTCTGTTCGCTCTTGGTCGGCAAACCGGTCGAGGGGCCACCACGCTGAACATCCACCAGTACAAGGGGAAGTTCGGCCATTACTGTCAGACCGAGGGCTTCGCTCTTCAGAGCCAAACCCGGGCCGGAGGTAGTGGTTACGGCCAAATCACCGGCAAACGATGCACCGATAGCCGTACAGATACCCGCGATTTCGTCTTCAGCCTGAACGGTCTTTACTCCCAGAGATTTCAATTTGGCGAGCTCGTGCAGGATGTCGGTAGCAGGAGTGATGGGGTAACTACCGAGGAAGAGGTTGAGATTGGCATGTTCGGCAGCGGCAACCAAACCATAAGCCGTGGCTTTGTTTCCGCTGATATCCATATATACCCCGGGAGTTTGTTTGCGACCTTCGATTCGATAGGTCGTAGCCGTAGCGTGGGTATTATGTCCATAGTTGAAACCATCTGCGAGAGCCTTGATATTGGCATTGAGAATGGCTTCTTTTTTGCCGAATTTTCTATTCAGATAGTCTTTGGCATGCTGTGTAGGGCGGTCGAACAACCAACATACGAGACCGAGTGCAAACATGTTCTTGCAACGGAGTGCTGCTTTCACGTCGAGGCCGAACTCTGCCGTAGACTTCTTCACCATGGACGAAATCGGTACGGTGAAAAGCTCTTGCGTCGTAAGCCCCAACTCGGTCATGAAGTCTTCAGAGGCAATTTCTGCTTTCTCCAAATCAGATGCCATGAAAGAGTCAGAGTCGATAATAATAATGGAGTCCCGTCTTACGTGTGTCCGGTTAACTTTGAGAGCGGCAGGGTTCATGGCTACGAGAACGTCAGCCAAATCGCCGGGAGTACGTACCAGATCGGTTCCGATGTGCACTTGAAATCCGGATACTCCGCCCAATGTCCCTTGTGGAGCACGAATTTCTGCCGGATAGTCCGGGAAAGTGGAAATGGTGTTGCCAAACACCGCCGAAAGGTCGGAGAATATCGTTCCGGTCAGCTGCATCCCATCTCCGGAGTCGCCGCAGAATCGGACTACAACATCTTTCAGCGTTTTTACGGTAGTTTTTTCCGTCATAGCATACTGAGTTTGATAAGGTGGATTTTACCAGAATGCGACGAGCCCTATCAAATAATTTTCAGGTGATAAAGACCAATCGCAACGGCCGCAAAGTTCCGATATTTTTTTCATTCACAAGACATTCCGCTCCAAAATATTTGGATTTCATGCCTGTCTGCGAGAGAAAAGAATGCGGCGAAGGCTTCTTCGTAAATCGCATTTCAACATCAAAAGGATGGCACCCCGAGACTTATTCCTGTTTGCCTGCTCTGCGGCAAACAAAATGTCGCAAAAGGATACTTTCTCCATGCAAGTTGTTTTTACTTGTCAGAGCATGAAAAAGCGATCGATCGAAGTGATTCTTTTTTTCGGTTTTTACCGTTTTGCTTTTCCGATGAGATCGAAAGGGTATGAATTTGCTCCAAATACGATGACAGAGGCCTGTTGCAGGGTTGACGCATCAAAAACTGCTTTCTAAGCACTTTTATAGTCGCTAAAGCTCCGTTAGTTATGTACCATTTTATTGGAAAGCCTCTGCATGGCCCCGGACCCTACGAAGAAGAAGCGTTCGATCCATCAGGAAAAGTCGAACCACAAATCAGAAGAAAGTGGTTCCGGAAATCCTGAAAACACGCGCGTAAAAAATTTCGTTTTGGCTCGAGAACAAAAAAAATCTCGCGCCAAAACGAAAAAAATCTCGCGCCACGTTTTGCGGAGCCATACTCGACAAAATTGACGAACGATAGTCTCGTGTGCTATAAAATATTGATAGTCGATATAAAAGAGGCACCCGCCTGAGTTCGATTGCGAACTTCGGCGGGTGCCTTATCCGTTTGCACAGGGATGAGAGGGATTCTACATCCTTATGCGATTATATTCCCCTTATTCCTCTTATCGGAGGGAACTTGTACCACGTTTTAGAGGAAGTGTACTTTGCCGGTGGACATTTCGTAGATGGCTCCGCAGATCTTGATCTTACCCTCCTCTTCCAGCTTCTTGAGGATCGGACTATCCCGACGGATTTCGTCCATGGTTTGAATCACATTTTCCTTCACTACTGCATCGGCAAATTCCTTGTTGGCATAGGTGCGCTCGCCCGTGTACTGAGTAGCCTCGACGGAAGGCTTGATCTCCTCCATCAGAGAAGTAATGTTGCCCATCTCGACTCCTTTGATAGCAGACTTGATGGCGCCACAATCCTCATGGCCCAGTACGAGCAGCACTTTAGAGCCCGACACTTCGCACGCGTATTCCAAACTGCCAAGCATATGGTCGTCTACGACATTGCCGGCCACACGACCGACGAACAGGTCTCCGATCCCCTTGTCGAAAATGTATTCCACCGGTACGCGGCTGTCGATACAGGAGAGGATGATGGCTTCGGGGAATTGCCCTTCGAGACCGGCCACGGCTTGAGCATTGAGGTCACGAGGGAGCTGTTTGTTGGCCACATATCGGGCATTGCCCTCCTGCAAGCCTACAAGTACAGCTTCGGGCGTCAGGCCTTGCTGAATATCTTGCGTGAGTACCTCGCCGATCCGTCCCTCTACGGCGGCGGTAGGAGTGTCGGATTTTGTCTGCGTAGTTTGGTTGCCGCATGCTATAAGCATTGCCATTGCAGCAGAAAACAAAACGATCTTCTTCATAATCTTTTCGTTGTTAATGGTGAATGAATAATGTTAAACCTTACCTGCATACTATATGAATACTGTCGGGATTTCACCAACCCATTGTTTCATAGCCATATAGACGCTCGGTACAAACATAACATTTTTCCCTTATTTCGATCGATTACAGAAGATTACGCGGATTCCGCACTTCTCCCGCAGTCTTTCATCCGGCAACACCCGGATTTTTTTTGATCAGTGTGTACGATATTTGACATCTCGCACGTTTCTTTAGCAAAGCACGATCAAGGGCTAATCTATTTTTCAAACCTCACATAACGATGAAAGAGAAAACACCATCAGCCGTATTCACTTTGCTCCTTGTCTTTACTGCATTTTTATCCATTTCGGCTTGTGGTCGTCAGAGTGACAAACCCAAAGAAGTCCTCATCGTACAAGATTTCGGCTCTCCCGTGGAGCTTGTCCCTATCCAAAGCGGCAACGTTGCCAATGACCGACGTCTCTATGGGCTAACAGATTGTGATGAATACCTGTTAGCCTATACATCCGGCGAAACACATGCCATTAAGCTGATACGCAAATCGGATTTTCAGGTGCAGGATTCCATCTGCCCTCTTGGAGAAGGGCCGGAAGAATATCTTGGATTAGAAATTTGCAGGTACGACTATTCCACCAGTAATCTGTTCGTTCTGGAGTCCGATAAATCTCTTTTGAGAGAAATCAATATCGAAGAAAGTATACATGCGGGTAGCACCGTAGTCAAAGGCGAGCGTTCGTACGCAAAATCAGGCAGACGTTTGTGGAGCCTATTTGTCGCTAATTCGGGCAGACAGCTGGCTTGCACAATAAACGATGGCTCTTTTTCTTATTATGAGATACAGCCGGGAAAGCCAATAAAAGAAGAGAACCTGCGCTCGGCTCCGATAGAGCTTGCCGAATCACTCAAGCCGAATACCCCATACATCACGCAAAGTCTTTCGGCCTTTAACCCCGAAAAAGAGGTTGCTTTTATCTCTTATGCCAATATGCGTCGGTTCGATCTTATCAGCGTAGAGAAGGGCTTGCTGAATACGCTCTACTTCAATGAGAAGAAATCGGCCAATCAAACCGCTGAAGAAATGAGCGAAATGTATCAATGGTATCCTTGGGGGATCGGATCCACTAAAGAACGTATCTACCTGGGCTATGCATTGGAAGAGAGGAAGAGTGAGGAGGAAGAGTTGGAACAGACACATATCCTCGTATTCGACTGGGAGGGCAATCCCGTTAAGCATCTCGTACTTCCAATTCCGGCAAGGAGTTTTACCCTAAGCCAAGACGGCAAGAAGCTCTACACCCTAAATGAAAGCGAAACCGAGCTGAACTCCATCAGCGTGTACGATATTTGACATCTCACATCTTTCTTTTAGACCATCTTGTTCCAATGCCAATCACCGTATACAGACGGAATGTTTCAAAGTATAATGTTAAAGTGTAATGAAAAGATTATTTGTTCTGATTGTGCCAATCTTGGTCACATGTGTGTTCTCTGCGTGTAAGGATTCGGCTCATAGCAATCAAGAGGTAATTGTTACTATAGGAGATTTCGGTCCTGCCAAAAGCCTCCTGCCTTCTAAGACAGAGAGCATTGCTCCGGCTCAAAATCCTTTTTGGATAATTGATTGTGGTGATTTTTTAGTTTCGCACGACGAAGTCGATAACCATGCTTATATTGTAATTCGGAAATCCGATCTCCGTGTTGCAACGCTTCTTTGCCCGATAGGAGAAGGTCCGGAAGAATATCTTGACCCAATGCTCAGTTTTTATAGCTATGAAAATAAAATCCTGTCGATATTTGACCCGGACAAATCTTTGTTGACAACAATAGATATCAATAAAAGCGTCGAAACGGACTCGACAGTGGTTGACAGCCGGGTGTCTTTTGTAAAAACGGGAAAACGAATACATCGATTGTTTACAGCAGTGTCCGGAGACCGATTAGCCTATGTATTTGAAGGACTTAACTTTGCTTTTTACCGAGTATCTCCTGAAAAGCAATTGATGGATACGGATCTTTGCTCACCCAAAATAAATCTCTTAGAGAAAAACAAGGGTCAAGAGCTATATGTAGCTCAGAGTTTACAGGCATTCGATGAGAAAAAAGGCGTGTTTTTTGCAGCTTATTCTGCAATTCCACGGTTCGATCTGATCGACATCAAGAATGGCTGTCGAAAAAAAATCTTTTTTGAACGAAAAGTATCTCCGGATCAAGCTGCTGAAATACTCAAAGAACGAAACACTCGATACACTTGGAGTATAGCTTATAGTGCAGAGCATGTATATGTAGGTTATTATATGGATGTACAGTCTTATGAAGAGGATAATTCCACTCATATCCTCGTATTCGACTGGGAGGGCAATCCCGTCAAGCATCTCGTACTCCCCATTCCGGCAAAAAGTTTTGCCGTAAGTCAAGATGGCAAGAAACTCTACACCCTAAACGAAAGCGAGACCCAACCGAACTCCATCAGCGTGTATGATATTAAATAGGGAATTTCTCATTTGTTTTTTATACCTTTCGGGATACGTTTGAATAACGTACAAAAATGATGTGTTTATGAATATCAAAACCAAACCGAGTATTTTGGTACTTAGATTTAATCCATCGAATCTCAAGTGTTACGGATTACGTTTGCTGTGCATATGTTGAAAGAAATAAAAGGGAAATACATCCTATTTGCTTTATTGCTCCAAACAGTGCTTTTTTCATGTACAGCTAAACCTGAGATGGAGGAATTAGTTACTGCCGAGGACTTCACTATGGGAAGCCTTGAAGGAGGGGTAAAATTTGTATTGCCGGATTCTTTGTTTACCGCCTATGCATTGGATGATGTGGGCGATTATTTGCTTGCTATGGTGCCGGACAGGCCTTATCACTATTATCTACTTGATAAGGCTGATCTCTCTATCGTGACAGGATTGTGCCCACAGGGAGAAGGGCCGGAAGAGTATTTGTCTCCCAGTGTCACTTACAATGCGGACGAGAATACACTGACTCTGATGGAACGAGATAGATCGAGACTCTCCATAATAGATATTGCTGCCAGTGCAGCTCAGAAAGAGACTGTCGTGAAAGCGCAAACGAGTTTTGCGAAAACAGGGAAAGCCGTATTTCGTGTATTTGGCACACGTTCGCCCTATCCAGCTTATATCTTGGAAGGGAT
This sequence comes from Porphyromonas gingivalis ATCC 33277, assembly GCF_000010505.1. GTDB lineage: Bacteria > Bacteroidota > Bacteroidia > Bacteroidales > Porphyromonadaceae > Porphyromonas > Porphyromonas gingivalis. The sequence continues at coordinate 1,720,447 of NC_010729.1, forward strand.
GACGTTCGGGCTGTATTCGCTTATGCCGGACAAGCAGTTGCAAGAGACCGATCTGTTATTGACGCCTGTGAAGTTACCCGAATCTCTCCAGAGGGCATCGCTTTATATGACGCAAACTACACATGTTTATAGTAGCATTAAGCATACCTTGTTTGCTGCCAACCTCTACTTCCCCCGTATAGATCTGATCGATACGGAAAGCCGTGGGGTCCGCAACTTTTATCTTAACAGCAAAATTGAACCGGAGAAAGCCGCAGAAGGAGATAGGGTTTCCTATGTATGGGGAATAGCAGGAACAGAACGATACGTGTATGTGGGTAGCACTAATCGCCCAAATGCGATGATGGGGGATTGGGAGCAAAAAGAAATCTACGTATTCGATTGGGAAGGACGCCCCGTGAAGCGATATAAGCTTCCACGATCGGGTAGTTCTTTTACTGTCGACAATCAAGATAGCAAGCTCTATGTACTGATTCAGAACGAAGAGGGAACAGAGGTCTACAGATACGACATCAAATAAGAAAGTACAAAAAAACCATGCAGCTATCCGGATACAGAGTAGTATGGTTGCCATTTATATTCTTGATGGCACTGAGCGTAGTAGGATGTAATAGTGGCAAGAAAAAGACTGCCGATACATCATCAGGTGAGGATATGGAACTATTCACCTCGGGTGGAGATACCATCGATGTGCAGATCGCCGAACTCAAGCTCGGGCCTTTCGACAGACAAATAGTGAGCCATGGAAAACTGCGTGCTCACGAAACAGCTGTCTTGCAGTTCGAGGACAGCCGGCAACCGCTCCATCGGCTCTATGTCCGCAACGGGCAGCATGTAGTGCAAGGGCAAAAAATAGCTGCCATCGACGATCGTAGAGCTTTGCTCGAGGTGCAAAAGAGTGAAGACGAATTCAAGCAACGCGAGCTGGATTTGCAGGATGTACTGGTCGGCATGGGTTATTCTCCCCATGACAAATCCGATATTCCTGCGGACAAATTGGCCCTGGCCTGCATCAAAAGCGGATACAACATAGCCGAAAGCAACTACAAACAAGCCCAACTCCGACTAAAGCATGTATGTCTGACTGCACCCATCAGCGGTGTGGTCGCCGATCTGCATGCACAGGAGCATACCATACCCGAATCCGGCAAACCCCTCTGTCGCATCATCGGAGACAGTGGTTTCGAGGTAGTCTTCGAGGTGTTGGAGAGCGAGCTTAGTGCCATCCGAACAGGCGAACGAGTGGAAATCCGTCCCGTAGCTTTGAGGGACGTAACGACCGAAGGCGTTTTACAAGAGATCAATCCCTCCGTAGACGATCGTGGTATGGTACAGGTATCCGCCGGCCTGCGGAATCCTTCCAAGAACCTTTTCCACGGTATGAATGTAGAAGTACGGATCAATCAGCGTATGGAGGAGCGTATGGTAATTCCTAAAAGTGCCGTGGTACTCCGTTCGGACAAGCCGGTAGTATTTTCCGTTCGTAATGGTACTGCCGCATGGAACTATGTGGATATAGAAGCTGAGAATGCCGAGAGTTATTGTATCGTGAGCAAGACGCTCAAGCCGGGTGAGATGATAGTTGTAGACGGCAACGCCAATCTGGCACACAAGACTCCTGTGGCACTCCGCCTATAGAGAAGAAGACTAATCGTAAAAGCTCCATACCTACGTGATACGCTTTTTGGTCAGGCATCCGGTTTCCGTCATCATGTCCTTCCTCCTATGTTTCATATTAGGAGTGGCGGCTTATTTCTTCTTGCCGGTTTCCCTACTTCCGGACATTGCTATTCCGGAGATAACGGTCAGGATCGACAGCCCGGGACATTCGGCAAGAGAGATAGAAGACGCAGCAGTCAGTCCCCTACGCAACCGCCTGCTCCAAGTGGGTGGGCTGTCGGACATCAGAAGCGTAAGCAGGGATGACCATGCCTTCATTCGCTTAAGGATGAATTACGGAGTGGATACGGATCTTGCCCTGATCGAAGTGAACGAGAAAGTGGATGCAGCCATGGGGGCACTCGGCAACAGGATCAAGCGTCCCGTTGTGCTCAAAGAAAATGCCTCGGACATTCCCGTTTTCTACTTGAATATATCCTTGCGCGATGACGCTGACGAAGAAGTCGGATTCCAACAGCTAAGCGAATTCGTAGAAGAAGTGGTTCGCCACCGTTTGGAGCAACTCCCCGAAGTAGCCATGACGGATATGACCGGCACCGTAAGCAGAGAACTGAGGATCATCCCGGATCGTCCGAAACTGCTTTCTCTCGGCTTTACCCTTAGCGATATAGAGGGGGCTATAAGAGGAGGCAATTTCTCTGCCGCGCAGATGCAAATAGAGGACAGGCAACTGGTCTTCAGAGTGAATCTGAACAACAAACTCGGCAGTATCGATGACATACGTACACTATACGTTCATCATGGCGATCGCTTTGTGCCGCTGCACATGTTGGCAGACATCCGCGAAGAGGTAGCCCAACCCCGCGGCTACTCCATCATAGACGGTCGGCGTGCTATTTCCCTTGCGGTGATCAAGCAGTCCGATGCTTCGATGCAGAGTTTACGCAAAGCCGTATCGGTATTGACAGGTGAGTTGCAGGCGGAGCATCCCGATATAGTATTCGACATCAATCGCAACCAGACGGAACTGTTGGATTATACGATTTCCAATCTGTCCGGCAGTCTGCTGATCGGCTTCTTCCTTGTCTGTGCAGTGACGCTCCTGTTCATGGGGGATTTTCGCTCCTCGACGGTGATAGGCATCAATATGTTTGTCGCACTGGTTTGCAGCCTGTTCTTCCTGTATCTCTTCGGCCGAACACTGAATATCATTTCCCTGTCGGGGCTGATCATGGCATTGGGACTGATGATAGACAACAGTATAGTCGTCACCGATACGATCACCTATTACCGCCGAACGGGATTGCCTACCGAAGATGCCTGCGTGAAAGGGACAAAAGAGGTGATCACCCCGCTCCTCAGTTCGGGACTCACCACCATAGCGATTTTCCTCCCCCTTGTTTTTCTTAGCGGAGTGGCCGGCGTGTTGTTTCTGGACGAAGCCATAGCTGTTTCCATCGGGCTGTTCACTTCGTACATAACAGCTATCATCCTCTTGCCGGTCAATTACAAACTGTTCTATCCCCTCGGCTATCGTGACAGAGAGGAGACATTGTTGTATCGTATAACGACTGCATCCAACACGGGTCTCAATCGATTCTACGATTCGGGGCACTCCTTTTTTCAGAGGCACAGCACTATACCGTTGATCCTGTTCGTAGTAGCCATACCCCTCTGCGCCGGACTTTTCCTTTTGATCAAAAAGAAACAAATGCCGGCACTCCCTCACACAGAAACAACGGCTACCATCGACTGGGGAGAACCCGTAAGCGCGCAGCTGAACAGGCAGCGTAGCGAGGAACTGCTTGCCCGGATGCAACCATTTCTGCGTCAAGGTGCTGCCTATGCAGGGGAGCAACAGTTTCTATTCAATGGTAGCCAGGACATCGCAGATACCGAAACAGTACTTCATCTCAAGGCAGAGGACGAAAAAGGTATCGAGCAGGCAGGAGCAGAACTGCGCAAGCATATCGGCGGTAAATATCCCAAGGCGCAGTTGGAGATAACCCCTGCGGCATCCATATTCGACCACATCTTCGATACTCGCGAACCTGAACTGCTTGCACGCCTTTACCCTGCTTCGAAAGAGGAACTGACTGTCGAGAAGGTGCAGCAGCTCACCCGATCGATAGGTTCAGCCACAAAGGAATCGGCTGCACCCATCCGCATAACCGATCAAATAGATCTGTCCATCGACATGCGTCTGCTACACCTCTACGGTATAGATATGTCATCTGTGAAGCAAGCTTTGCAGACGGCTTTTCACCAAAATGAAATCATCGAACTGGCGGCTTCCAAGCAGCATCTGCCCGTCATCCTGACAGACAAATCGCAATCCATAGAGGATATTTTGCGAATGACCTTCGTTCAGGGTTTTTCTCCCGATAAGACAAGCGAGTCCTCCATCCCCCTTGCTTCTCTAATGACCGTACACCGGAGCAAAGGGCTGAAAGAGATTGCAGGAGGCAAGGGCGGTGAATATCTGCCATTGGCCTATGAGACTCCGAACGCTCCGGAGAAAATTATGCAGCAAACCCGAGACATCATCGATAAGGAGAAAGGCTGGCATGTAGACTTCGCAGGATCATTTTTCAGCAATAGGCAAATGATTCGAGAGCTGAGCTTCGTTTTGTTGCTCTCACTACTGCTCATGTACTTCATTTTGGCTGCTCAGTTTGAAAGTTTGCTACAGCCTGTAATCGTTCTTATGGAGATACCGATCGATATAGCCCTTACCCTGCTTGTCCTTATACTCACGGGCAATACGCTCAATCTCATGAGTGCCATCGGTATAGTGGTCGCATGCGGGATCATCGTCAATGACTCTGTTTTGAAACTGGACATGATCAATAATCTGAGACGACAGGGTATGCCCCTCAAAGAAGCCATCCATACGGCAGGAGTGAGACGGCTCCGCTCCATCGTCATGACCAGCTTGACCACAATCATTGCCTTGGTGCCCACACTCTTCGCTTCGGACTTCGGCTCTTCGTTACAGAAACCTCTGGTCATCGCTCTTATCAGTGCCATGTTTTTCGGCACTCTCGTCAGTCTTTTTGTAATTCCGCATATTTATGCTTTCATCTATAGCAAACGTTCGCATGAGATCAGTGAAGAAAGGTAAGTTCTCTCTTCTATTCCTGTTGTTTTGTACTCCGCTCTTGGCTTGGGGACAGAGGTCGGGTGTACTACAAGCAAGCATAGATGACATAGTGACAATGAGCCGACACAATACCCCCGGGGAGCAGCAAGCTCGCAACCGGTTTCTGTCCGAATACTGGACATACCGTCAATTTCTCGCCAACCGAAAGCCACGAGTTTCTTTCGAATCCGTACCTGTCTCTTACAGCAGGAGCTACATCAAACGGTACAACTCTGCATTGAATATAGACGAATACCGCCCATCCACCACTTGGAACTCTTCGGTAGGGATCAATTTGGAGCAAAACATAGACTTCCTTGGCGGTACTTTCTCTCTCAGTAGCGATTTATCCTATATGAAGAATATAGGAGACCCCGGCTACAAACAATACAATGCCGTGCCGGTAGCTATCAGATACAGCCAAAACCTATTGGGATATAACGAATTCAAGTGGGAGAAAAAACTGGCTCCGCTGCGCTACAAAGAAGCCGACAAAACCTTTGTCAAAACGCTGGAAGAGAACACCTACAAGGTACTGGCTGCCTACTTCGACGTAGCCATGGCAAAAGAAGAATATGCCATGGCTATGGAAAACGTGAGTAATAGCGATACGCTTTACAGACTGGGAGAAAAGCGTTTTGCCATAGCCTCCATTTCCAAATCGGACTTGCTGGCTCTCAAACTGGACAAACTCAATGCCGGCAACAGCCTGCTACATGCCCGAACGGCGCTCAGAAAGAGCTATTCTTCTCTGATCAATCTATTGGGGCTACCCGAGGATACCGAAATAGATCCGATGTTGCCCACATCCGTACCCGAACTCAGGATCTCGCGAGAGCAGGCAATCGAATCGGCACGCAAGAACAATCCGGAGCTATTGCAGGCCACCAATAATCTGATCCAGCGTGAACAATCGGTGACAAAAGCATCATTGGAGCGGTGGTTCAGTGTAGACCTATCGGCCGGTATCGGCTTCAATCAGGTGTCGGAAGCCTTCGCCGGTGTCTACAAACATCCGTTGCGACAAGACATGGTCTCCATATCTCTGAGTATTCCGCTCATCGACTGGGGCATGAAAAGAGGGAGATACAATATGGCAAAAAGCAACTACCGCGTAGCTCTATCCGACATGCGATTGAAAGAAACAGATCTCTTTCGCGATATTGCCATTACCATCGACGAGATCGAAATGGAAACCGACCTATTCAAAGCGGCAGAAGAGGCTATGCAGCTGGCCAAGGAGTCGTACACCTATGCCAGAGAACGATTTGTCCTTGGCAAAGGAAGCCTGAACGATATGCTCTTGGCGCGAAGCAGAAATGCCGAGGCTCGCAAAAATGCGATTCTATCGATGAAAAACTTCTGGCTCAGCTACTACAAGCTGAGGATGCTGACGCTGTATGACTTCATTGACGGACTGGATTTGACTGCCCCCATATCGGAAGAGTAGTCACCGGGCAATCGAAGAAAAGGAGAAGAGAAGAAAAAGATGAAAGAGTCTGCACGCAAAACCTCTTCATTCACCGTCATAGTCGTCTTCGTGTGCTTGACTTTGACAGGACTGGCGTTGGGCAACCTGCTCCCTGTCAAACTCCATCCGGATCATAGTATGCCGGAGCTAACGATCTCTTTCAGTATGCCGAAAGCATCGGCTTCTCTGGTGGAGTCCGAACTTTCCTCTCCTCTTGAAAAGGTTTTGTCCGGTATTGCCGGCCTTACGGGCATAACCTCCCATTCGAGCGATGGGATGGGGGTGATACGATTGAGTTTCGACAAATATGTGGATATTGAGAGAGCACGCTTCGAAGCCTCTACCCGTATCCGTTTGATCCGGTCCGAATTGCCTCATACAGCCGGCTATCCTACGATTCGCACGGGGCGCACCTCCGACCAAGATGCCAAAACTGTTCTATCCTATTCCATAGGCGCACCCCATGCCTCCTCGGATATTGAGACAGAAGTGGAGAGACACATACTTCCTCTGCTAAGGGAAGTAGATGATATAGGCGACATCATTCTAACCGGCGGTCGGAAACAAGAATACCTTTTGGCCTACGATCCCGAACAAATCAGAATCTTAGGGATCAGTCCGGATGACATAGCTACGGCTATTGGCTCGCACTTTCGGAACGATTTCATCGGTTTGGCCGGAATACCCGACTCCGTCGGGGGAGAGAACCATATCCGCATTCGCCTGTCGGAAGAGGCAAACAATGTTTTCGATCTCTCCCGTATTTTCATCCCTGCCAAGGACAAATCTCTGATTCCGATCAGTCGGCTGCTGACGATAAGACAGAAGGAGATCCCCCGACGGGAATACTACAGAGTGAACGGACTGAACAGTATCTATCTTCGAGTCTTATCTTCTTCGTCTGCCAATCAGATAGCCCTCTCCAAGCAAATAGGCCGAATCATGGATGATGTAGGAAGGGAACTTCCTGAGGGTTATCGAATAACCAAACTCTTCGATTCGGCCGAGAGCATCAGCCTCGAACTGAACAATATATTGGTGCGATCCGGAATCACCATCCTCCTCCTACTGCTGTTCACACTGATCACCACGCGTAACGTGCGCTATATGGCTACGGTGACCATCAGCCTTATTGCCAACGTAGCCATAGCCTTTGCTTTCTATTACCTTTTCGGCTTGGAAATACAGCTATATACGCTTGCCGCCATTACGATCTCTTTGAGTTTTATCATAGACAATAGCATTGTCATGATCGAACATCTCCTTCGACGAGGCGACAGGTCGGCCATCACAGCCATATTGGCGGCTACGCTTACTACCGTCTCGGCTATGATTATCGTCTTCTTCCTGCCCGAAGCACAGCAGAAGAACCTCGGAGATTTTGCCCGCGTTATTATCATTAACCTTTGTGTATCCATCATCGTAGCACTCTTCCTCGTTCCGTCCCTGTTCGAACGCCTCTCCTTCTCTTCCCGACGGACAGGCCGCTCCCCACACAAGATGGTCGTAACTATTCGTTTACTCTCCTTTTACAGCACTCTCTCCTCTTTCTTGTATCGACGTAGAAGATGGGTTTTCATCGGATTTGCCTTCCTCTTCGGTCTTCCCCTTTTCCTGCTTCCGAAAGAAATAGAGGGCGATACGGACTTAGCCCGACTATACAACAATACGATAGGCTCTACTGCTTACAGGAAAATCCGCCCCTATACCGATGTTGCATTAGGGGGAACCCTCCGCCCTTTCCTCATGCAAATATCCTCCGGATCGGAAAAGAAATGGGAGAAGCCCGTGATCCATGTAAATGTGCAAATGCCGGTAGGCAGTACCGCCGATGCTACGAACGAATATGTGACCAAGCTGGAACGATTCCTCGCTCAAGCCAAGGGGATTTCTTACTTCGAAACCTCGGTGACAGGGGAGAGAGCGGCATCGATCGGCATCCATTTCAAAGACAGCCATGCCCGAGGCAATTATCCTTACGATCTGCACCAGGGGCTCGTCGGTCGAATATTGAGTATCGGGGGTGGTTATTGCAGGACGTATGGCCTGGAAAATGTGTCTTTCAGCAACATCCGTGAGAAAGAATACGGCTCGAATGCTATCAAACTCACGGGGTACAACTATGATGCACTGCTCGCTCAGGCACGACTCGAAGCTATACGGCTGTCCGCCAAAGCTGCAATACGCAATGTCAGCATTGCATCGAACCGATACTCTCTGTCCGAAGAACAGGAGTTACACCTCAGCCCCTATGAGGGGAGTCATGCGTTCCTCGGCATCAGTCCGCACGACTTGGTGGCGGCCGTCAATGAACAGAGCCGAACGGAACAGCCTCTGCCGGAAATCATCATTGACGGGCAGCCTGTACAGTTAGCCATGGCAGCACGAACTCACCATGCCGGCAGCAAATGGATGTTGGAGAATAGCCCCTTATATGTCGGGGGCAAAACGATAAAGCTCAAAGATTATGGCGAGATGCAAGTCGTACTACAACCGCAAGCCATCGTGAGGGAAAATAAGAACTACGTCCTGTACGTCTTGTACAATCACATGGGTACGATCAGACAATCGCAGGCTTTCATCGAGAAGGAAATACAACGACTCAATGCCGAACTACCCATAGGGTACAAGGCGATGGAGCCGGAATACAAAGAATGGGAGAATGAGAGAGGCAAGTTGGTCTGGGCATTGATCGGCATCATCGTGCTGATTTTCTTCATCACGAGTATTCTGTTCGACTCTTTGTACTACACCTGGGTCGTACTCAGCATCATCCCTATTTCATTCATAGGTATCTTCATCGTTTTCTCGGTCTTTCGGCTTCCCTTCGAGGAGGGTGGTTTCGCTGCCATGATCCTCCTCTGCGGGATAACGGTGAATGCATCCATTTATCTGATCAATGACTATTTGCACCGGCGTCGAAAGCATCCTTCCATCAGTCCCCTCGATGCCTACAGACGTGCCGTGCACAACAAAACATTCGCCATATTACTGACAGTGATATCCACCGTTCTCGGCTTCGTCCCATTCGTCGTCGATAAGGGAGCTTCGCTCTTTTGGCACTCGCTTTCGATGGGAGTGATATTCGGATTGCTCTTCTCTACGCTGATGCTCTTCCTGATCCTGCCCTGTTTCTTAGGTCGGGATTGAAAAAACTTTAAGTTAAGCTCTACAAAAGACTGCTAACAGGCATTGCTATCTTCCGGCATAAATTTGCCTCGAATTGCAGGAGCTTCATCTCTATTCCGGTTGGCTTCCGCACCGAAATTTTCTCACTTATAGTTCCACAAAATGCGACGCGTAAATTTTTTTGTTTCAGTACACGTCACCGGATCAAATGAGAACTCTTTTCATAAATCGGAAAACTGAACGGGCACAAAACTAAAAGAACAGGGCATGTCAAATAAGCAGAATGAAGCACGAATCTGTATTTTCCGGCAAATGGATGAGCAAATAAATACCTTTGTGATGAACAAGAAAGACGAAAGAATAAGACAATACAGAGGCAATACATCGGAATGAAAAAAAGAATACTACAGATCATCATACTGCTATCGGTATCGATCGTTCAGGGATTTGCTGCCGGTGTGGAAAGACTGTCGGTGCCAAGCGCGTCGATGAATAAGGAGATCCCTGTACTCGTAGTGCTTCCGGATATAGCCTTGGCGAGCGAGGGCGGAGATTGCCCCGTGGTGTACCTGCTGCATGGCTATGGCGGAAATGCCGAAACATGGCTAACCGTTAAGCCGGACCTCCCGCAGATAGCAGATCAAAAAGGGATCATCTTCGTTTGTCCCGATGCACAGAATAGCTGGTATTGGGATAGTCCGGTCGATTCGGCCTTTCGCTACGAGACGTTTGTCGCTTCCGAGTTGGTCGGATATATAGACTTGCACTACAAAACCATTGCAGAGAGAAAGGGGCGAGCTATCGCCGGACTCAGCATGGGTGGGCACGGCGCCTTATGGATCGCCTTTCGGCATCAGGACGCGTTCGGAGCCTGTGGGAGCATGAGCGGTTGTGCGGATATTCGTCCCTTTCCGAACAACTGGGAGATAAGCAGACGGCTTGGCTCTTTCGCCGAGAATCCGAAGCTATGGGACGAGTACACTGTGATCAACAACCTCGACAGCTTGAGAGGGGCCGCACTTGCTATCCTAATAGATTGCGGAGTGGAGGATTTCTTTCTGGATGTCAACAAAGAGCTGCATGCCTCACTTCTGGCAAGGCAAATCGATCATGATTTTACCATCCGCCCGGGAGGGCACAACAGAGCTTATTGGCACAATGCCATAGATTATCAGATCTTATTTTTCGAAAAATACTTCCGCCGGCACATCGAATCTCAGGTAGAATAAGATCAAAAAAGAATATCGGCAAAGGCCGCTACCTCTCAATTCGCAAGAGCCATGCACTTGGTGCCGGGGAGCAGGAGAAGATCGTCCAAAGAATAAACACGCCGTCCTGCCACTGAGATGGACGGCCGGATCGGCAGCAAAGAATCCGCTCTGAGCAAAGCGGCAGCAACCAACTCGGTACAATACAGCTCGGCATCGGAGGCCGAATCAAAAGCAAAATCGAAAGGAACTTGACGTTCGCGATAGTCGAGAGCAGCTCTGACAAAGTGCAACAGGACGGAATCAGGAAGATGGAGACGATAGATACCTGCACGCCGCGAATGTGCAAGGAATGACGAAAGGGATTCCAAGGCGACTCCTCCATGTCCACTGCTCGGATCTTCTTCGGTATGGACTACCGAGCAACTATCCGTACCGGCATAAAGAACGATGCCGATATGGCTATATTCTTGTGCCGAAGAGGCCTTTTTCCTGAAAAGACCGGAATACCACGAAGTGCCTAAGCGACAGATGAGGTCGCCATCGCGCAATTCCGTTCCTTCGGGGAAGGCAGGTACAAAAAACCTTTCTTTCCTGCCCTGCGAGCATGCACTCAGACAGAGCAGAAAAGAAAGGGAGAGAATGCACCGGGTAACGAATGCATTAAGACGTAAAACCGTAAATCCGAAGGGATGCTTATTTCCCGATCGCTTCATCGACAAGCCATTTGTTGTCGATATTCACCACATGAACCGTGGTTGTATCATCTTCGAAATCCAGATAGGTGACCCAAGCTTCCTTCTCCACAATACTATCCTTGATAAAGGTAAACTTGTAGTTTGGTTTGGCCTCTCCGCCCAAAGCACCATACAGATCGACAAGCTTATTGGTGCGTTCCGTGCAATACTTCTTAGCCTCTTCATATTTCTGTTTGGCCATGTTCTCCGAGAAGTTCTTTACAGCATCTTTCGGGCCGGACGATGAACAGCCGGCCATCAGGGCAGCGGCAAACAATGCCGCTCCGATTTTCCATCTTTTCATATTAGAATTTTTACTTTTTAAGTATCAGTTGCTTAGCAAAGATAGCGAATATCCCTATCTCCTCATTCGTGCAGGTGACAATAATCGTCCGAAAAAAGGCCGAAAGGAGAGACAAGGCCGGTAAAATGTGGAGCCGGAATCAGGAGAAACATGGTTCCAAAAAATCTGAAAAATCGAACCAAAACAAAAACTTTTACGCTCGGGAATTTTTTTCTTTTGGCGCGAGTTCCAAAAAATTCCCGAACCATGTTTTTAGGGATGTGTTTTGATTGTTTTTCGGCGCATGAAAAGGAAAAATGGTCAGCTTCCCCCTTCCTCTTCGCTCTTTTTCGTTCCCCCCATGATACAACAGGGGGCGCAGAGTTTTCGGATCGGACGGATTCGATCGGGAACTAAATCCGGCCGATTCTGTTTAACCATATGAGACGAAAACCTGTCGAATGGTGCCAATATGCAATCATGAATGTACCCTTTGAACAGAATCATCAACTTAAAAACAGTCAATTATGAAGACAAAAAGACTTTTTCTACTAGCGATCATTGCACTATGCAGCATTCATGCATCAATGGGGCTTGACCTCCAAAAACGAGTAAAAGGGAATGAGCAATTCGCCTCTGAAGAGCGTTTGGCAGAGCCTTTCAACAGCCTTTCGGCATCAGGCAGCATTGATATTCAGATCGAATACTCCCCCATACAGGCACCCCTCCGAATAGAAGCTGAGTCGAACATCATACCACTAATCAATACAACGGTAAAGAAAGGTGTCCTGAACATCGAATTCGAAAAAAAACGTTCCATATCGCCTAATGCTGCAGTGCGAGTTATCGTCAGTGTGCCGGAAATACAATCAGTCACACTGGGCGGTAGTGGCAATTTGATTTTCGGTTCCGGTTTCAACCAGCCCACCCTGAAAGTAACCATTAACGGTAGTGGCAGTATAAACTTCATCGATACAAAAGCGGCACAACTGGACATCGTACTCAATGGTAGCGGTGACCTTCGCGGCAGCATTTTTGCTCATAAGGATATACGCATGAACCTGAAAGGATCAGGCAATATCACTCTTTCCATAGACGAAACCAAGACAATTCGAGCTAATATGAAAGGAAGTGGAGGTATTAAGCTGACAGGAAAAGCTTCGAACACGATACTGAGAAATTCGGGAAGCGGGATGTTCGACTGCCAAAGCCTGACGACTGACCATGCCGACATAAAAATGAGCGGAAGCGGAGGCGGCCGCCTCAGTGTAACGAAGAAAATCAGCGTCAATCTATCAGGATCCGCCGGTTTCACCTGCCATGGAAAGGCTAAAATAGGTTCTTATAAAATAGGACGCTCTTCTTCATTCAGTATGCAACCGTAAGCGGTTCCACATCTTAAGCCAATAAATATTTCCCTTTTTCGTAAACGAAGAAAAGACAGAAGAACCGAGAAGAGTCGAGTTGCAGCTTTTGCTTCCCGACTCTTCTTTTTTAGCTCTCAATGCGATTGAACGGAGGAGTGATTTCCCTCTTTCGAACGTAATGCTTTTGCGCCCATTCGAGTGAGAGTTCGAGAAAAAACGGTTTGAGATGTAACATTTCGGGGACTTGTTCGTCTTACTGATAGAACGACTAATAGAACGACTAACAAGAAACCAATCAATCATGTGGACAAAAAGACTCCTTTTCCTCGTGCTCGCGGCAGCAAGTATCAGTTTTGCATCTGCCCAAATAATCTCATGGAAACGCATCAAGGGTAACGGTAAAGTACAGACAGAAGAGCGGCGTATAGGTCAATTCGATCGCCTGATCGTAAAGGGCAGCATGGATGTGAATATACAGCAAAGCACGTCGGGACAAGCATTGACGATAGAGGCCGAATCCAACATCCTCCCTCTGGTCGAGACAGTAGTAGAAGGCGGTACTCTGGTAATCAAAATGAAGCCATCGCTATCTATCTCTATCAATAAAGGTGTCCGGATCAGGATAACTACTCCCCAACTGTCAGAAGCAGAGCTACACGGAAGCGGTGATATTACATTTGCCGGAAGATTCCGTCTGCGATCTCTTAGGATCGAACTCTCCGGAAGCGGTGACATCACTTTTGCCAATGCCACGATAGCCAATGATCTGAACGTCAGCCTTAGAGGTAGTGGCGACATACGGGGCAATATCCTTACCGGCAGGAATGCAACTCTCTCGCTGGCCGGTTCGGGCGACATAGACCTTTCGCTCGGTCATCCTCAGAGAGTGGAAGCCGGTATCAGCGGAAGCGGAGATATAAAGATAAAGGGACAAACAGCCTTTGCCGCGCTGAAATGCAGCGGAAGCGGAGACCTCGAATGCCGTAACCTGTCGGCCCAACAAGCTGACGTAAGGATCAGTGGCAGCGGAGATGGCAAGCTGGCTGTTACCGAAAAGCTGGATATCAACCTGTCCGGATCAGCCGGCCTTGTCTGCTATGGCAAACCTGTCATCGGTACACACAAAGTCAGCCGTTCTTCCTCTTTCCGAATGGTTCCTTAAATCCAACGACAGCATAGATTAGAACTTTTCATAGACGCGAGTAGCAATAGGGCGAGACATTCCATCAGAGAGAATGTACTCGCCCTTGCTACATTTGAGAAGGAAACCGGAGGTCTTACGCGGCCTCCATAAATGAATTTTGACACAGCCCCGCGATCAATCGTGGATCCTTTCCCCCGACTCAATTTGTTTGTATTTCATCTCGGCATAAAAATGGAACTTTTAATTGCATTTATAGGTAGGGTGTGCAAATGCGCAATGGTAGTTTTTATGTTTGGGAGAAAGTCGGAAAATAGTTACTTTTGTTTTTATGCATAACGATTGCTTTTGCCCATTTGATGGGCGAAAACAAATATGATCACAGTAAAGACAATGAACGAATTCAAAAAATACGCGACCCGACATATCGGGTTGAATGCACAGGCCTTGGACGACTATACCAGAATCCAAAGCAGCTACATCTCTCCGACCATTATCGAAGAACGCCAGTTGAACGTTGCACAAATGGATGTGTTCTCACGTCTAATGATGGATCGGATCATCTTCCTTGGCACTCAGATCGACGATTACACGGCCAATGTCATTCAAGCACAGCTTCTTTATCTCGATAGTGCCGACCCCGGTAAAGATATTTCCATCTATCTGAATTCACCCGGCGGATCTGTTTATGCCGGTTATGGCATATACGATACGATGCAGTATATAGGGTGCGATGTGGCCACTATCTGTACGGGCATGGCCGCGTCTATGGCATCAGTGCTGCTCGTAGCAGGAACGAAAGGCAAACGCTTTGCTTTGCCTCATTCCCGCGTGATGATACATCAGCCGCTTGGTGGTATGCAGGGGCAGGCCAGCGATTTGGAGATCGCAGCTCGCGAGATTCTGCGCGTCAAAAAAGAGCTTTACACGATTATCTCTTCTCACAGTGGAAAGCCCGTCAAGCAGGTCGAAAAAGATAGTGATCGGGACTATTGGATGACAGCCCCCGAAGCATTGGAGTACGGGATGATAGATAAAATCCTCGAAAAGAATCGAAAGTAGCCCTCTCGTTACCCAAAGGGGGACTGTATATTTCTCATGGCAAAGAAAAAGGACGAAGAATACTGTAGTTTTTGTGGCATGCCGAGAACGCAGGTAAACCTGATGCTCGAAGGAGTCCATGCTCATATCTGCGATGAATGTGCCCTCCGTGCAGGAGAGGTGGTTCGAGAAGCGTTGCAAAAATTCAAATCGGAAGAGACGAACAATCTGAAGAGAGAGGACTTGCCTCGGCCTATAGAGATCAAGGAATTTCTCGATTCGTATGTTATCGGGCAGGATGATGCCAAACGTTTTCTTTCTGTCGCTGTATACAATCATTACAAACGATTGCTCCAGCAAGAGGACAGCGATGGCGTAGAGATCGAGAAAAGCAATATTATTATGGTCGGTCCCACGGGAACCGGCAAGACACTCTTGGCTCGTACGATAGCCAAAATGCTCCATGTTCCTTTCGCCGTAGTCGACGCTACGGTACTGACCGAAGCCGGCTATGTGGGGGAAGACATTGAGAGTATTCTCACCAGACTTTTGCAGGCCGCAGACTACGATGTCAAACAGGCCGAGAGAGGGATTGTCTTTATCGATGAGATAGACAAGATAGCCCGTAAGAGTGATAATCCTTCGATTACGCGTGATGTCAGTGGCGAAGGAGTACAGCAAGGTTTGCTCAAACTTCTGGAAGGTTCTATCGTAAATGTTCCTCCTCAAGGCGGTCGCAAACATCCGGAGCAGAAGATGATTCCGGTGGACACGAGGCATATTCTCTTCGTTTGTGCCGGAGCTTTCGACGGCATAGAGAAGAAAATTGCTCAGCGACTCAATACTCGTGTTGTGGGTTATACTGCCGGATTGCAAAACAGGCATATCGATCGTGAGAATATGCTTCGCTATATTCGTCCGCAGGATTTGAAATCTTTTGGGCTGATTCCTGAAATCATCGGTCGTTTGCCTATTTTGACCCATTTGGAGCCGTTAGATCGGGATGCCCTCAGAAATATCATGACGGAGCCCAAGAATGCCATTACCAAGCAATACGAAAAACTGTTTGCCATGGATGGCATCAAGGTTTCTTTTACATCCGATATGCTTGATTTCGTCGTTGATAAAGCTATCGAATTCAAATTGGGTGCACGTGGACTACGCTCCATCGTAGAGACGATCATGATGGATGCGATGTTCACGATGCCATCAGGTAAGAAAAAGACTTTGGTCGTGGACAAAGCTTATGCAGAAGCTCATTTGAATATTGACGATTTGCTACAAGATCAATAATAGGAGTACCCACAAGAGAATCTAACCCCAAGGAGTTGCTACCCGGAGTGTAGAGTGACACCTGACAAGTGTTGTATTATGGACATTGTTCTGGCCGAAAAATTACAGCGGCATTTTGGATTTGACCGATTCAAAGGCAATCAGGAGGCTATCATAAGAAATGTATTAGCCGAACGAAACACTTTTGTGCTGATGCCTACGGGAGGTGGGAAATCCCTATGCTACCAATTGCCGGCCATGCTCATGACCGGCACGACCATCGTAGTCTCTCCCCTTATCGCTCTGATGAAGAATCAGGTGGATGCCATGCGTAGCTTCAGTGCCAAGGATGGGGTCGCTCACTTTATGAATTCTTCTTTGAATAAGACACAGCTCGAACGTGTTAAGAATGATGTACGTGATGGACTTACCAAGCTGTTGTACGTCGCTCCCGAATCATTGACAAAAGAAGAAAACATTGCTTTTCTGCGTGAAATAGATATTTCGTTTTACGCTATAGACGAAGCCCATTGCATATCGGAATGGGGGCATGACTTCAGACCCGAATACAGACGGATTCGTCCTATCATCAATGAGATAGGGCCCCGATCGATCATCGCTTTGACAGCCACGGCTACCCCGAAAGTACAGCATGATATTCAAAAGAATCTTGGTTTGATGGATGCCGATGTATTCAAATCGTCTTTCAATCGTCCCAATCTTTTTTATCATATACGTCCTAAAACACAGGACGTAGATCGTGACGTAGTCAAATACATCCTATCCCAGCCGGGAAAGAGCGGTATTGTCTATTGCATGAGTCGAAATAAAGTAACTACTTTTGCCCAGGTTTTGCAGGCCAATGGGATCAAAGCCCTTCCCTATCATGCGGGACTTGACGCCGGAGAGCGAGCGAGCAATCAGGATGCTTTTCTGAATGAAGAGATAAGCGTGATCGTTGCCACCATTGCTTTTGGGATGGGTATTGACAAGCCGGATGTTCGCTACGTCATTCACTATGATATGCCCAAAAGCTTGGAAGGGTATTATCAGGAAACGGGGCGTGCCGGTCGAGATGGAGGAGAAGGCGAATGTATTGCATTCTATCGCCCCAAAGACCTGCAACGTTTAGAGAAATTCATGCAAGGCAAGCCCATATCCGAGCAGGAAATCGGGCGTCAGCTATTGGCCGAGACTGCAGCATTTGCGGAGAGCAGAGTGTGTAGGCGCAAGCTGCTTCTCCACTATTTTGGAGAGGACTATACTCAGGAAAACTGCGGTGCATGTGATAATTGTACGAGTACGTATAAGCAAGTGGAAGCAAAGGAACTATTGTTAAACGTTTTGGAAACAGTTTCTGCTTTGAAGGAACAGTTCAAAACGGAGTATGTCGTTAATGTATTGATGGGCGAATTGACTCCTGATATAGAGTCATTCGGACATCAGGATTTAGAGGTCTTCGGTATCGGAAGCGATGAAACCGAGACAACATGGACAGCCGTCATCAGACAAGCACTGCTTTCCGGCTATTTGAGTCGGGACATCGAAAATTATGGTCTGCTGAAAGTGACAGCCAAAGGCAAGAAGTTTGCCCTCAAACCTGTTTCTTTCAAGATCGTCGATGAGAACGAAGAGGACGAGGATGACGATGCTCCTAAGGTGGGAGGGCGAGGTTCCGGTGGGGCCATGGATCCGGTCCTGTTCGCCATGATGAAAGACCTCAGAAAGAAATTGGGAGCATCTCTCAAGTTGCCTCCCTACGTTATCTTCCAAGATCCCTCATTGGAGGCTATGGCTACGTTCTATCCCGTTACGATCGAAGAGCTGCAGAATATTCCCGGCGTGGGTGTCGGCAAGGCTACTCGCTATGGGAAAGAATTCCTCGATCTGATCCGTCGTCACGTAGAGGAAAACGAGATCGAACGTCCGGAGGATATGCGTGTACGTACACTCGCCAACAAATCGAAGATGAAAGTCTCCATCGTTCAGCAAATCGATCGTAAAGTAGCTTTGGACGATATAGCGGTGAGCCATGGATTGGATTTTCCGGAATTGCTGTCAGAAGTCGAGACGATAGTCTACTCCGGTACTCGAATCAATATCGACTACTTCATCAACGAGGTCATGGACGAGGATCATTTGGAAGATATATTCGAGTATTTCAAAGAATCCACGACAGACTCTTTGGAGGAGGCTATGCAAGAACTCGGTAAGGACTATTCGGAGGAAGAGATTCGTTTGGTACGGATCAAGTTCTTATCCGAAATGGCAAACTAATGCATCAGTTTATGATGCTATAATACGGTACGAAAGATGAAAAAGAATGGAATGCGCATCTGCATAATCATGTTGTCGTTGCTCTTCTGGGCACTCCCCTCAATGGGACAGAAGAACGTGATCGACGAAGTCGTATGGATGGTGGGAGACGAACCGATTCTGCGCTCAGACATAGAGGCTACCAAACGTTTTTTGCTCAGTTCGGGACGCCCTCTTGAAGGGAATGCAGACTGCTATATTCCTGAGCAGATTGCCGTCCAAAAGCTTTTTCTCAATCAAGCCAAGATAGACAGTATCGAAGTCAATGAGGCAGATGTAAACCGGTATGTGGATATGTATCTGGCCGATTATATCCAGCAGTTCGGCTCCAAAGAAAAGATGGAAGAATACTTCAATCGGAAGTACACACAGATACGCGAAGAACAACGTGTAGAGGTTCGGAATAGTGAGATCGTTCGCATGATGCGAAAAAAAATCGATGAAAACGTAAAGGTTACTCCTTCTGAAATTCGTCAGTACTTTGCATCGCTTCCTCAGGATAGTTTGCCCTATATCCCTACAACTGTGGAGGTACAATTACTTGCCATCAAGCCGGTAATCTCTCTGCATGAAACGGATGCTATCAAGAAGAGATTGCGCGAATTCTCGGATGAGATCAATGAAGGACGACGCGATTTCACTACGCTGGCTCGTTTGTACTCCGAAGACTCCAAGACTGCTTTACAGGGTGGCGAATACGGCTTTGTCAGCAAGGCTTCGCTGGATGCGGAGTTTGCTCGCGTGGTTTTTTCACTTACTGATACGAAGCGTGTTTCCCCGATCATTAAAACCGACGACGGCTATCATATCGTTCAGCTCATAGAGAAACGAGGCGATGTGATCAATTTCCGACAGATCGTACTCAAACCCAAAGTATCTGATGCTGCCTTGACGGAAACTACAAACAAGCTGGATAGCTTGTACTCCCTGATAAAAGGAAATAAGCTGACCTTTGAAAAAGCCGTTGCCCAATACTCTGAAGATAACGATACGCGCAACAATCAGGGACTTATGGTCAATAAGCTCCAGCAGAGCGATTTTTATAGTTCCTCCCGCTTCAAGTACGAAGAGTTGCCACAAGACATCAGCCGAGTTGTCTACAATATGAAGCCCGGTGAAGTTTCCAAGCCTTTTATTCTCAAAACGGACAAAGGTAATGAGGAGGTTGTCATCGTAAAGATCAAAAATCTGATCGAAGGACACCGAGCCAACATGAACTCCGATTTCCAAACGATCAAGGCCTTAGCCCTAAACAAAAAGAAAGAAGGAGTTGTCGATGCATGGATAAGAAAGAAGCAAAAAGAAACTTATATCCACATCGAACCTGCCTACCGCAACTGTCAGTTCCGCTATCCGGGCTGGCTTGAAGACAGACAATAATTCGGGGTGGAAAGAAAATCTCTTTGGAGAGAGAGCTTCTTTCTGTCTCGAGTACAAATAGATGAGAAAGGGAGAAAAACGAGAATCTCGGCTCGGTAGCCGACAACTGGGGGCGATAATTCTGATCGTCACTCTCTCTTTTTCTGCCCTTGCCTCTCTCCAAGGTCCCCCTCCCAAAGGGAGTAAGGGGAAAACGCATGTCATCCTCGAACATGCCGATGAACTCCGTTACGACAGACTCTACAACCCCGATGTACAGCGTCTGCTTGGCAATGTCGTGATCAAGCATGAAGGAGCTGTGATGCGCTGCGACAGCGCTCATCTTAATCAGGAAGAGAACACTTTCGAAGCATTCGGCCAAGTTTCCATGCAGCAGGGTGACACCGTATCCATGTTCGCCCGCTATCTCCATTATGATGGAAACATCAAATACGCTCGTCTTCGCCATGAAGTGCGACTGGAAAATCGTTCGGCTACTCTCTTTACGGATAGTTTGGATTATGACCGGGTTATGAACCTGGGCTACTATTTCGAAGGTGGTAGCATAGTCGACTCTCTCAATACGCTGACTTCCAGCTATGGAGAATATTCTCCCACCACATCCGATGCCATCTTCCGAGATAATGTCCATTTGGAAAATAAGGACTATACCATGGACACGGAAGAACTTCATTATAATACAGATACCAAGATCAGTCACATATTGGGGCCTACGGAGATGAGATCGGACTCCGGCTATATCGTTTCTACGCGAGGAGTGTACGATTCGAACACCGATGTAGGTATTTTGCTGGATCGCTCCATCGTTTATTCCTCTAACGGGGCAAAGCAATTGACGGGGGATTCGATCTTTTACGACCGTCGTACCGGTTTTGGCGAAGCCTTCGGCAATATGATCCTCACCGATACGATGAACCGTTCTTCTCTTTATGGGGAGTATGGTTATTACGATGAGAAGAAAGACTATGCTTTTGCCACCCAACGATCTTATATGATCGACTTTTCCAAACCCGACACCTTGTGGGCAGCAGCCGACACGCTTGAGATGATCACGCAGCGTCGCGTCCCCGAGGATAGGCGGATAGCACGCGGGTACAGACATGTACGGGTCTATCGAACTGATGTCCAAGCCATTGCCGACTCTATGCAGTACGACTCTCGCGATTCTCTGCTCTACCTTTATGACAACCCCATTATGTGGAATGAAGACTCCCAGTTGAGCGGCGATACGATCCGATTCAAATTCCGCAACGACAGTCTGGACTATGCCGATGTGCTTACCAAGGCTCTTGCCGTTCGGCGGATAGATTCCGTCATGTATGACCAGCTGGCCGGCAGACATATCAGAGCCTATATGCAGGACAGCCTTGTACGCCAGATACAGGTGCATGGCAATGCCGAAGTCATCCAATACGAACAGCACAAACGATCGAAACGCTGGTATCTGATGAATCGAATCGAAGCTCCCTCTATAATTGCCGATTTCGAAGAAGGCCAACTCAAGAAAGTACTCTTGCGTGGAGTGGCATCGGGCAAAGGCTACCCGATCAAAATGCTCACGCCCGATCTTCAACGCTTGGCCTCTTTTCGATGGGAGGAGGCTGTCAGGCCGAAATCGAAGGAGGATCTTTTCCGCAGGCAGCCGGATTCCGTCTTGCAGGTGCATCGATCGCTGTCCGATTTGCGACGCTTTAGCGGTGCTTTGGCAGCCCTTCGTGCTTACACGGCTCTGGCCGAAGAGGAGAGAAAAGACTCATTGGCAATCGCTGCCCTACAGACCGACTCCATTCCTCCGACACCTGCAGCCGGCAAAGAGGCTACCGATCCTACAGACCGGCTCTCTCCTTATATTGCCCGACCTACTACGGACACCAAAGAGGAAGGCTTCTTCGATCTTTTCTTCACTCCATTCATCTTTAATAGAGAAAAACTATGGGATTAGGATCATTCTATAAACAGCGTAAGCCCCGGTCTTTTGACCACAAACCTATCTATTACGATCAGCGACGCGATGAGTTGGAGAAACGTATCGAACGCATTAGACGCGAAGTAGAACAGGAGGAGCAAGCAGAGCTGGACGGACAGTCTTCATCACACGACTACTCCGGCTATCGCCCTCGTATACGCGGAACATTTGTGGAAGGTACCCAGCATCTGAAGGAGCGACAGCTGCAAGGCGAGACACAATCCACTCGCTCGGGACGAACACTCCGCACGTTGGCTTTGCTCATAGCCGTTTGTTTGCTATCGTGGTTGGTTTTTAAGGTCATCTTATGAGCGACGTCATACGCCTCCTGCCGGACAGTATCGCCAATCAAATTGCTGCCGGTGAAGTAATCCAACGTCCGGCCTCGGTCGTCAAGGAGCTATTGGAAAACGCATTGGATGCCGGCGCATCCATTATCAGGCTGGATGTCAGGGAAGCCGGTCGCGAATTGATACGCGTCACAGACAACGGCAAGGGTATGAGCCAAAGCGATGCCCGAATGGCTTTCGAGCGACATGCCACTTCCAAGATAGCTTCTTTTCAGGATCTGTTCAGCCTTCGGACGATGGGTTTTCGAGGTGAAGCCCTGGCTTCGATTGCAGCCGTTGCACAAGTAGAACTCCTAACCCGAAGGGCTGAAGATGAATTGGGTACGCGCCTTACCATCAATGGTTCCGAAGTAGGCGAAGTGGCTACTGTCACCTCTCCACAGGGCTGTATTCTTTGTGTGAAGAACCTCTTCTACAATGTACCGGCACGTCGAAAATTCCTCAAATCGAATGAAACGGAATTTCGGCATATCCTGACCGAATACGAACGGGTGGCTTTGGTCAATCCGCAAGTCGCTTTTTCTATCTACCATTCGGGTGAGCTGGTGCAGGATCTGCCTCCTTCTCCTCTGAAGAAAAGAATCCTCGATGTATTCGGGAAGAGAATGGAGAAAGATCTGATACCCATCGGGATAAAAAGCCCCATAACCAATATATCCGGCTTCGTGGGGCGCCCCGATGGTGCTCGCAAACGAGGTGCCCTGCAATACTTCTTCGTGAACGGACGCTTCATGCGTCATCCTTACTTCCACAAAGCCGTGATGGCTGCCTATGAGGCGATCATTCCTCAGGGAACAATGCCCAATTACTTCCTGTATTTCGATCTTGAACCCTCCCAGATCGATGTCAATATCCACCCGACCAAAACTGAAATCAAGTTCTCCGACGAACAGGCTATTTTCAAACTCATCGGTGTAGTCATTCGTGAAGCACTCAGCTCCAGCAATGCAGTACCGGCCATTGACTTCGACCGCAAAGAACTGATCGACATCCCGGCCTATCAAGGCCCGGGGAAAAACGTAGTTCGTCCGCCCGTAGATCTGGATCCATCGTATAATCCCTTCAAAGAAACCGGACTGACGGAGCCTATCCGCAGTTCGCGGCGTCAATCGCCGGATATGGGCTGGAACGAACTCTTCAAGCAGTTCGAAGCCAAGCGAGATGCCGAGAAGATGGCAGAACCACCGATCCGCTCGGAAGGACTGTTCGCCTCGACCGATTTTACTCCCTCTGCCGTATCTGCGACTCCCTCCACCGATATGCTCTGCTATGTCCATCGCGGCCGTTATCTGGTGACTACTCTGAGTAGGGGTTTGGCTTTGGTCGATTTCCACCGCGCACACAAGCGTATTCTTTACGATCGTTTCATGGCCGACGAATCAAGACGTCATATCGAACAGCAACAACTGCTCTTCCCCGAACTCCTCGAATTCAATCCGTCGGATGCTTCTGCCGTGAAGGCAGCTGTGGACGAACTCCAATCTGTCGGGTTCGATTTGTCGCCCCTCGGTGTCTCTTCCTATTCGCTGCTGGCAGCACCTGTACAAATCATAGACTGTGCGGCAGATGTCGTGCGGGATGTCATCCATACTACACTCGAAGATGGCAGATCATCGCATGAACAAATGCTCGAACTGATTGCCACCCAAATAGCCGAGTATCAAGCCATCCCTTGTGGCAAGACACCGACAGCAGAAGAGGCCAGCGATCTCTTGGCCGAGCTTTTTGCTTCGAACGACTCCACCTATACGCCGGACGGCAAGCTCATCGTCAGTATCATCGAAGAGGCAGATATAGCGCGCCGCTTCGAGTAGGCAGCATCTCTCATACCATTTCTTACCCTTCAGTCGCTCGCCCTTTCCTAAGGGATGGTCGTAGTGAAATGCCTAAATTGAATTAACCGAAGTATCTGTCCGGCATAAGTGCATTGTGGAGAAGGGGAAGAGATTGCCAAACAGGCAAACATCTCCTCCCCCCAATCGACAAAAAACCCTCTTTAGATACTCCGGTATTTTTCTCAGAAACTACCGCTTTGGGTGTGTTGAAAAATAAGTCTTACCCGAGGAAGCTCACGGCCTCTTTATCTCTACCTTTTCGGTTGTTGTTTTATTTCCACCGACTACTTTAATCAAGTAGACTCCGTCATTGAGACGTGAAACATCGATTTCCGTTTTCTCTGAATGAGTCTCTTTCCTTAATATGCAAATTCCCAGCGCATTATACAACTCGATTGTCGACTTGCTCCGACTCAATCCCTCTATCCTTACCACATACGATGCCGGATTAGGATATATTTTCAAGCTTGTATCAGATTGAATATTATCCAAGGATGTGATAGAATAGTTCAGCTTATCGCAAACCGATTGGGACTCGATATTGTCGTTATAAACGGCAGTGACACAATATTCCACTTCCACCTGACCGTCTCGTGAAGAATAAGTCTCATCGATATACTCCAAAACAGTCGGGTCTTGTATGTGAACAAGGAGCGAGCCGTTTGCATAGATATTGTAGCCGGTAAGCTGCAATGGTTTTTTATCATCAGTCTTATCGGGTTCGTAGCCGTTAGGATAATTCCATTTCAGGCGACCCTTGTTATTCTCAATAAGCGAGACAACGAAATCAGTAACAGGCTCGGGAACAGTCTCAGTAGAACGATAAACCGTAATGTCATCCAAGAGCAAGAAAAACATATCGGTGCAATCATAATGCCGCCAGGCAATATATTTTGTTCCTGCAGGCAATGTAATAGTTCGCTCATACCATGCACCGTTAGCCTTAGCGGTCATTGTCTCTTCGAACAAGAGGACAAAATCTTCAACAGCAGTTCCCGTAGTAGAAACCATCACAGCATAATGCTCAGCCGAATAAACAGCATCTCGCGCACTTACCCAATACTTGACAAGCTTGGCTCCTTCGAGTCTGGGTGTAACCAAATAGTTATCCGGAGTTAAAACGCCAATCATCGGTAAGTACGAAGGGGATGCAATACACTTCTCACTGTCATGTCCATACATAGTCCAAGGATAATAGTCCCAATTAACATTGTCGCCATCAGCATCAATCAACAACCAGCCTTCAGGAATACTTCCGGCCTCAAAGCCTTCATATAAGATAATGTCCGATTGAGAATCATAAATCAGCTTATCGCAAACCGATTGGGACTCGATATTGTCGTTATAAACGGCAGTGACACAATATTCCACTTCCACCTGACCGTCTCGTGAAGAATAAGTCTCATCGATATACTCCAAAACAGTCGGGTCTTGTATGTGAACAAGGAGCGAGCCGTTTGCATAGATATTGTAGCCGGCAAGCTGCAATGGGTCTTTATCATCAGTCTTATCGGGTTCGTAGCCGTTAGGATAATTCCATTTCAAGCGTCCCTTGTTATTCTCAATAAGCGAGACAACGAAATCGGTAACAGGTTCGGGCTCTGATGCAGGAGTCCCGAATACAGTGATATCGTCCAACTTCAAGAAATATATATCGGTACAGTTGTAGTGCCGCCATGCGATGTACTTAGTCCCTTCAGGTAAGTTGATGGTTCTTTCATACCATGCGCCGGTCGGCTTCGCTGTCATGGTTTCTTCGAACAATATGACGAAATCTCCGACAGCAGTCCCCGTTGTCGAAGCCATCACCGCATAATGTTCCGCTGCCCAATTGGCATCCTGCGTGCTTACCCAGTACTTGACACGTTTGGCTCCTTCAACCTTGGGGGTAATCAGATAGTTGTCGGGAGTCACCGGGCCTATACCCGGAACATAAGAAGCCGACAAGGAGCAATGGCCTCCATTATGGCCGGGAAAAGCGTCGTATGCATTCAAATAGTGTCCCCAGCTAAATCCATCTCCATCAGCGTCTATCACAAGCCAACCATTGGGAACAGGTCCATTCTCAAAATTTTCATAAAGGATGGCATCCGTGGCGTAATGCAGCGTGCCACATACGGTCGAAGATTCTATGCTTTCATCGTAAACGGCTGTAACGCAGTACTCCACTTGCAAGGGATTGTCTCGCAAAGAGTAAGTGCTGTCCACATACTCCAGTATGGAGACATCTTTTATTTGTGCCAGTAGTGTACCGTTCGCATAGATGTTGTAGCCGCTAAGCTGCAACTCTTCATTCCCCTTTCCTTCCGGCTGATAATCCTCCGGATAGTTCCAAGTCAATCGTCCCACATTCTGACCGATATTGATTACTGTGAAGTCGGTAGCAGGTTCGGGCCCTTCGATCGACCTATACACAGTGACATCATCCAATTTCAAGAATTCTGTGTGTGAGTCGGTGACTTTGTAATGTCGCCATGCAATATATTTGGTCCCTTCTGGTAAGTCCACGATTCGTCTACGCCATACAAGAGGAGTCGGTTTCCCTGTTATGGAATCATCAAACAACAAAACAAAGTCTTCAATGGCAGTCCCCGTTGTCGATACCATTACTGCGTAATGTTCCGGATTGGTACTATACTGATTGCATACCCAGTACTTGACCCGTTTGGCTCCTTCTATATTGGGTGTAATCAGATAGTTGCCCGCTGTTGAGATACCGGAACGTATATGGGAGTAGGTGCAAAGGCCATTGTGTCCGTAAGGTACAGAGAAAGAGCCTGATGGGCTTCCCCAAGTGGCACCATCAGCATCAGCATCTATCTCAAGCCAGCCATTGGGAACAGGTCCATTCTCAAAACTTTCATATAAGATAGTATCCGGTTGAGCCGGAGTAGCCACACAGGATGCGTTCATGCCTGAGATCTCTTGAGCAGTCGGATTCGTGATCGCTGCCCACGAGAGCAAAATCGTTAGAAATGCTCTAAAAACAATACTTTTCATCATGATAGCCATTATTTGATTCGTAAATTCTTTTCGATCTATTAATCTCTTGGTCTATAATAGAAGCGCATATACCAGCCTTTCATTAGAGGGTAATAAGCGTCAGACTAATTTTCTCTGTAACACTGCAATATCATGAAAAATCCATCTATACGTCTAAAGATAATATAAAAATTCGGAACAAACCTGTTTTTTAATACTGAATTATCAAAAGACTATCTGCCCAATTCTATTTTGCCAACAATGACCGGATCTAAAAGCTGTAGTCAGCGTATAAGCGACTATGAGCTCGATATGAAATAAAACAGGGAGAGGCCATCAGGACAAATTCCCGACAGCCTCTCCCTGTTTGTTTGTGCTTCCTGCGTTTTTAGAACAATCGTATCGAAACGCCTATGTTGAGCACGGGAAGTATCTGTGTCGAATAGACTACCTCCTGTGCATCTTCGGAAAAGTCAATCAGCAAGTTCGGGTCACCCGCTATCACATTGGGAGACGAGATCTGTGCTTTTCCGGAGAAAAGCATTCCGAGATCTGCAAAGAAAGATACCCTCGATACGGGAACAGCAAATCCGTAGCCGATGCCGATATAAGGCTGTACGGTTCTACCCAAATGTACCGATGCTTCCACCTCTGCCGTCGAAGAGGGTTGGATGCTTACCTTATCCGCCGGATTGTCTTTATCCTTGATCGTGATGACAGGCATGTTGTTCGGATTGAGCGTGCTCTGATCGTTCATGATGGATTGTCCCGTATTTTGATTGATCAGCTGTACCTTGGCATTGATTTGCGGACGGTTGAAGTACAAACCGGCCGTTACGCGGAAAGCGTTCTTGAACGGATGGTAATCAGCCAACATATGACCGGAAAAAGAGGATACCTTCAGATTCCCCCTGATCCCGGGTGTATAGCCCAATGCCGACTGATATGCCTCCAATTCTTGGGGATCATCCGGCACAAACACTTTGTTGTTGACAATGGCCATAGAGGGTATGAAGGCAAAGCCTGCACGAGCTGTCAGTTCGGGCATGAAGCGCGCGCTCCCCTCTATTTTGACGCCGTTCAATACACCTACCGAAGCAGTTGTTCCATAATGGATCTTTCCATCATGAAGGTTGTTGTCGTTTTGAGCAATAGCCGGCAGAGCGAACAATAGAGCCAAAACGCCAAGCAATAAATTCTTCTTTCTCATAACATTTGGATTTTTGATAAATATAACTGATGACTTATTTCGACTACTCGACCTTGATGAAGAAGGTAAAGTGCAGCACCACCGCCAACATATTTACCCCCTCTATATTCTTGTCCGTCGTAGTCGTCAAGCGAATAGGAAGGCCTGTCGATTGGAGCAACGGAAGCAAATTGTTCGCTTCTATCTTGAGCGAAAGCTCATCGCTCGACAAAGAAGTGATGGTGGCAATCAATTTATAGTCGGAGCCGGCATAGAGTTTTACCCTTTCGAAGATCGACAAGTCGAACGAACCGGCCACCTGTTTTTTGATGATTTCTACAAGCAATCTATTCCTCAGATCGGTAAATCGGGATTTCATTCACAATATTACATCATCTGCATAAAGAAAACAAGAGAAGAGACCGTACAAACATTTTTTATGTTTTCTTGCCAAGAAAAGGGAGAACTCCACATTCGAAATCTCTTTGAAGACATCCTGTTCTGAATTTTCAGGAATCCGAAGGCCGTGTATTATTTTTCACTATATTTGCTATACAGAAAGCTGATTAGGAAGGCGAATTCGGGCGATTTTTAGCCTGTAACCGGTTCCTGATCAGTTTTTTCTTTTTTGGCATGTGATGTTGAGTCCGGATACTTTTTGTCACTTCCATAGCGTTCCGGCAAGCCCTTACCTCTCTCCTCCCTCTTTCTAATTTCCACTAAAAAACTTGCTCCAAAAAAGTTTTCAACAACGAAGACGAGTTTGGAATGATTCCAAATAAGCATCCAAAAGGGAGAGGCATCCAAGGTAAAAAAGGATAGAAAACTGTCTTCCGAACTTCGAAATTCGTTTTCCGAGGAGTCGAATAACGATTTGTATATAAATGACTTTCAATTTATATATAAATGGTTTTCGTTTTATATATAAATCGTTTTCAATAAATATATAGATCGCAAGTGATTTGTATATAAATCGCAGGCTCGAAAAGGCCTTTTCCGAAGCCGATATAAAAGAAGCACCCGCCGAGTTCTACGTAGAACTTCGGCGGGTGCGACAAGTGCGTAGGAGCTTGTCCTATGCTATGATGCTATCGGTCGATCTATGATTTGCATATCTGATGGATTCGTTCTCTACAATCCCGACCGGGATCGAGGTCTATCGCTGCAGCATATCCGATCGAAGAGGATATTCCGATTGGATGTAAGGCGGTGGGTCATGAGTGGTAGCATTTCTATGTTTTGCAATTCTATTCAATCTTCTCTTTTTCAATTCATTACCGGCTCCTTGAATATAGAGAAGCCATTATGCAGAGCAGCCTTTCTGTGAAGACAAAAATAACCAAATCTTTTTTCTCCGTAATGACTGTCTTATTTACTCTTTATACAAGTACACAAAATTAGTTGCCAGTTTGGCGCGGATAATTTACTTTTGTAAGGAAAAGGATTATTCTATGACCGGAGAAGAGGAACTCGATCTTTCGAAGCTGGAATATAACGTCCGCAAGCTGATGGAGCTGGTGGAAAAGCAGCAAAACGAAATTTCGTCTCTTCGGGCCGAACTGGCTGCGAAAAATGAAAAGATCGTACAGCAGGATTTGGCCTTGGGCATAGCAGAAACCAAGAACAAGACGTTGCTGACATCGAGGGTGATCGTAGCCAATGAGGACGAAGCCCGTCAGTCCAAACAGCGTCTGGAAAGTTTGATAAGAGAAATAGACAGGTGCATCGCCCTGTTGCAAACGGAATAAAAGAAGATGACAAAGGATCCGGAGTCGCTGAATATTACACTCAACATCCAGGGGAGCCGGCTGAGGCTCGCCATACCACGTAATGATGAGGCTCTCTATCGGCAGGCTGCCGACAGGCTTAACTTCCGGATCATGCGTTATCGCGAATCATATCCCAATATAGCCCAACTGCCTGCAGGCGGACATTTGCTTCTGGCTGCGGTGGATACGGCTTTTTATTTGGTACACGAGCGCAAACAGGCCGATCGTACTCCGATCAATGACCGCTTGCACAGGCTCAATACCGAATTGGAGGCTTTTCTAAGTCGCTATTAGTCGGGAGAGAGGGCTACTATCGTTTTTTCTTCTCATTCCTTTCATCCTTTGTTTCTTTCCTTTTCTTCGAGGTCTTTGCCGTAATCGGCCTTGGACACGTGTGTTGTAATACTGCTACTTACTAATTTCAAAGAATACAAACAGAAATGGGAATAGGAACACTTTTATTATTTACTTTTTTGGGGCTTGTAGCCGGTGCCACTGCCGTATGGCTGATCACGCGGACACTGCTCAAGCAAAGGACAGAGGGGATTCTCGCCGAGGCTCGCCGTGAAGCCGAGGTAATCAAGCAGAAGAAGCTCCTCGAAGTGAAAGAGAAATTTCTCCAACTCAAAGGCGACCTGGAAAAGCAGGTGGCACAGCGCAATAGCAAGCTCCAATCGGTGGAGAGCAAACTCAAAAGCCGCGAACAAACCCTCAACCAACGTCAGGAAGATATAACGAAGAAGGGGCAGGAAATGGATTTGATGCGTGAGAATCTGACTGCTCAACTCTCTGTGATTGAAAAGAAAAAGACGGAACTCGACGAGCTGAAAACTCGCGAACAGGCTCATCTGGAGTCTCTGAGCGGACTCTCCGCTGCCGAGGCTAAAGACAGACTGGTGGAAAGCCTCAAAGATGAAGCCAAAGGACAAGCCTCTGCATACGTCAATGAGATTATCGAAGAGGCCAAGATGACTGCCAACAAAGAGGCCAAGCGAATCGTCATCCAATCCATCCAGCGCGTGGCTACGGAGACGGCCATCGAAAACTCCGTGACCGTCTTCCATATCGAAAGCGACGAGATCAAGGGGCGTATCATCGGCCGAGAGGGCCGCAACATCCGTGCATTGGAGGCTGCTGCCGGTATAGAAATCATTGTAGACGATACGCCGGAAGCGATCGTCCTATCGGGATTCGATCCGGTGCGTCGTGAGATAGCGCGTCTGGCACTGCACCAGTTGGTACAGGATGGACGTATCCACCCGGCACGCATAGAAGAGGTGGTATCCAAAGTAAGAAAACAGGTGGAAGAAGAGATCATCGAGACGGGCAAACGGACGGTGATCGACCTTGGAATCCACGGTCTGCATCCGGAACTGATCCGTCTGATCGGTAAGATGAAGTATCGCTCTTCCTATGGGCAGAATCTCTTGCAGCATTCGCGTGAGACAGCTAACCTCTGTGCCATAATGGCCAGCGAATTGGGGCTGAATCCGAAGAAAGCCAAACGCGCCGGTCTGCTGCACGACATCGGCAAGGTGCCCGACGATGAGCCGGAATTGCCACACGCTCTCTTGGGCATGAAGCTCTGTGAGAAGTTCAAAGAGAAACCCGACATATGCAACGCCGTGGGAGCGCACCACGATGAGGTGGAAATGATGTCGCTCATAGCTCCTATCGTACAGGTGTGCGACGCCATTAGCGGCGCACGTCCGGGAGCACGCCGTGAGATCGTGGAAGCCTATATCAAGCGTCTGAATGATCTGGAGCAACTCGCCATGTCCTATCCGGGCGTTATCAAGACCTATGCTATTCAGGCCGGCCGCGAACTCCGTGTGATCGTCGGTGCCGACAAGACGGACGATGCCTCGGTGGAAACGCTCTCGAACGAAATAGCCAAAAGAATCCAGGACGAGATGACCTACCCCGGACAAGTGAAGATCACGGTGATCCGCGAATCTCGCTCCGTCAGCTACGCCAAATAATCCCGCACACCGGTGGATAGTACCTGCTTGCATGATGTGGCGGTTATGACTTATACCTCCTATCAGCAGCAGTAGAGGACTACGCCGGACAAAGCAAAAGACGGATGGACTACCGATTAGACAATACGACGACCTCCCTAACGAAGGATGCCTGCAAGGGGTGTCATAGCCAGCCGCTCAGCACTTATGACTGGCTGAATGACATCCCCGATTTGCCCGAAGATGGCGGATTCGTGGAGGTACAGTTCAAGAATACGCGCAAAGGATACTACCTCAACAGCGAGAAGATAGAGCTGCACAAAGGGGATGTAGTAGCCGTAGAGGCCAATCCGGGTCACGACATCGGGACAGTGACGCTGACCGGCAAGTTGGTAAAACTCCAGATGCGTAAGCATCGATACAATACGAACAACGGCGAGCCTTTCAAAATATACCGCATAGCCAAACAGGGCGATCTGGATAAGTACTGCGAAGCAAAGGCGCGAGAGTACGATACGATGATTCAGTCCCGTCAGATTTCGGCCGAGCTGAATCTGGACATGAAGATCGGAGATGTGGAGTATCAGGGCGATGGCAATAAGGCCATTTTCTACTATATCGCCGATGAGCGCGTGGACTTTCGCCAACTGATCCGAGTATTGGCAGAGACCTTCCATATCCGCGTGGAGATGAAGCAGATCGGTGCAAGGCAGGAGGCCGGCCGTATAGGCGGTATCGGTCCTTGTGGCCGCCAGCTGTGCTGCTCGGCCTGGAAGATGAATTTCGTGTCGGTGAATACGAGTGCAGCCCGCTATCAAGACTTGGCACTCAATCCTCAGAAGCTCACGGGTCTCTGCGCCAAACTCAAATGCTGCCTCAATTATGAGGTGGATGCCTATGTGGAAGCTCGTAAGAAGATGCCGAGTCCCGAGATCGTCTTGGAGACGAAAGAAAGTGCGTACCACTATTTCAAGGCGGATGTATTCCGTCGGGAGGTTTCGTATTCTACCGTTCCCAATGCTCCGGTCAATCTTACGACTATATCGGCTCGTCGTGCTTTCGAGGTGATCAGCCAGAACAAGCAGGGATTCAAGCCGGTATCGCTGGAGTATGACGACAAGAAGCAGTCGTCCGGACACGAATTGTCCGACATTCTTACGGATAACAGCCTGACACGGTTCGACGATGCCTTGTCTCGTCGCAGAAGACGAAACGGCAATGGCAATAGGGACTTCTCCGACAGGGAAAAAGCTGGCGAACCGCATCGTACACCTGATTCTATACAGCCTACGCCTCGCGTTCGCAGCAGTAGCAGGATGCCATCGCGAGAGAAATCTCCCCGACCGGAGGGAGGTGATCGTCGTGAGAATATGCGAGAGCGTAGTCGAGGCGATGCTCGTTTTGCACGTCCCTATACGAATGAGGGTGGCTCCGAACGTGTGGAAGGAGCCAGACGTGTGGTGGGCAGTGGCCGCAGACCACCGCGTCAAAGCACTCCACGTCAGGAAGACCGACAAGGAGAGAGAAAGGAGGGATAAAGGGGAGATGGGTGCTGCCGCACGAAAGCAAGTCCGAGGCGCAATCAGTTTTTTTCTGATTGCATTGGGGATATGCTTGGCTGTGTCTTGCACATACCGTAAGGACGAGCGAATACTGTATCGTCAGGTGCCTCATGGAAGGTGGCAGAAGCGCGATGTGCTCGACTACGAAATCCTCATACCGGACTATACTCGCTCATATTCTTTGGAGCTGCTGATCCGCCATGACAATCGGTATGAATATCGCGATTTGGCATTGGCATACGAGGTTTCAGTGGGAGAGCGTCTGATCTTTGCGGACTCTGTGGATCTGACTTTGGCCGACAAGCCGCAACAGTGGAACGGAAAAGGGGTTGCCAAGCAGCAAAACCGGTTTCGCCTGCCGATCTCCGCACGTTTTCCCTATTCGGGTCTTTATAAGATAGAGTTAAAGCACAATATGAGGGTACCGACTCTTTCAGGTATCACGGAAGTAGGTATTCGTTTGACAGAAGGGCGGGACAATCCTCCACCCTCTATCTTACCCCAACGAGAATGATCATAGAAGAACTCCATATCGTCAATTTTAAGAGTATCGCAGCTGCCGATTGCCGGTTTTCGCCTAAAGTGAACTGTCTGGTGGGGAACAATGGAATGGGCAAGACTAATCTGCTGGATGCGCTGCATTTCCTCTCTTTCTGTCGCAGTCATCTTTCCGTACCGGACAATATGGTTGTCAGACATGGAGAAGAAATGGCCCTGTTGCAGGGGCTTTATCGGGATGAAAGCGGCGATGGGATAGAGCTGCTCCTTTCTATTCGTCCGGGGAAGCACAAGGTACTGCGTCGGAACAAGAAAGAATATGAACGACTGAGCGATCATATCGGTCACTTCCCGCTGGTAATAGTTTCTCCGCAGGACTATCAGCTCATACTGGGCGGTAGCGATGAGCGCAGACGATTCATGGATCAGCAGCTTTGCCAGCAGGATCCTCGGTATCTGTCGGCTCTCATTCAGTACAATCGGCATTTGCAACAGCGCAATACAATGCTCAAGCAGGACCGTCACGATGATGCTCTGATGGACGTTTTGGAGTTACAGATGGGATCCTATGCAGCAGAGATCTACAACAAGCGTAGCCGTTTTATCGAGGATTTTCTTCCTGTTTTCAATGATCTTTATTCCGACATTAGCGGATCTGCAGAGAAAGTCAGCCTATCCTATCGCTCGCACTTAGCGGACGGAATACCTCTTGAAGAATTGCTTCGCAGGAGCCGTCCCAAGGACTATTTGCTGGGATTTTCTTCTTGCGGTGTACACAAGGACGAATTGGAAATGCTTCTTGGTGGAGTTCTTATTCGGAAAATAGGTTCGGAGGGACAAAACAAGACTTTCCTGATCAGCATGAAGTTGGCACAGTTCCGCCATCAGCAACTGCACGGTGATGAGACGCCCATTTTGCTGCTCGATGATATATTCGACAAACTGGATGCCACCCGTGTGGAGCGGATTATCCGCCTTGTCGGCGGTAACGGTTTCGGGCAGATCTTCATCACAGATACGAATCGGAAAAACTTGGACGAGATTATCGCTTCTTGGAGTGAGGATTACCGCCTTTTCGAAATAGAAAACGGACAGATATTCCAATAATAGGTATCCTTGGATGGAAAAAAGCGAAATACAGAAAGTGGATCAGGTAATTCGGGCTTGGCTGGAGGATGAACCGCTCATGTATGAACGACTTCTCGAGGTGGAGGCTTTGGAAGCTCTGCCACAGGTGTTGGGGCCTCTCTATAAATTCCTCGGTCGTAGCCGGATTCATGACGGCGTACTGTACCTGACATTCAATTCGTCCGTTGTTCGCAGCCAGCTGAGCAACAACAAAGCAGAGTTGCTCCTCAGGCTGAATACGGCCGTGGGTGCAGAACTGATTCGACAAATAGTTTTCTTATAGGTCTTTGTCGATCTCCTCAATGACTATCGAAAAAAGGGGGGAGAGACTTTAACCGGAACGTGCGGTTTTTTGCAGACGATCGCAGTCGATAATCTTGATCCTCTTGCCATCAAGTGCCAGCATTCGCTCGGAAACGAATGTAGAAAGGGTACGTATGGCATTGCTTACTGTCATGTTGGAAAGAGTAGCCAGTTCCTCTCGACTAAGGTAGATACTTAGGGTAGCTCCATCATTCTCAAATCCGAAATTCTCTTTCAGTATCAGTAGCGTTTCGGCCAGTCGGCCACGAACATGTTTCTGCGTGAGCGTTACGGTTCGCCTTTCTGCATAGCCCAACTCTTTGGCCAAGGCCTTGAGGAAGTATCTACAGAATGAGGTGTTTCCTTTCAGCAATGCTTCGATAGCTTCGACCGGTATGGCAAGGACTTTGGAGTTTTCAACGGCAATGGCTGTGGACGAACAAGTTTCTTCGGCAAAATAGGGACGCATACCGAAGAACTGCCCCGGCTTAACGATGCGAGAAATGTGGAAGCGTCCATATACGCCTTCCCTCAGGATCTTTATTTTTCCTTCGTACAGATAAAAAAGATTGTTGGGGATGTCTCCTTCAGAGAAGACGGTGGAGGCTTTCTTACAGGGAAAAGGTCGTATCTCCTTGTCTAATAGCTCTCGTTCCTCTTCGTTCAGCAGAGACCAAACATCTCTAAGCAAGTGTCCCAATCCTTTATCCGAAGCTGTCTTCCACATATAAGTGTTCAGAGAATGTCTATTTGGTCAAATCCGTACAACGAGGAAGAAAGGCCGTAGAACTATTATTATGAGATCCGGCGAAGAATAGAGGGAAAAGTGCTTCTCTATCAATATCTTCCATCCTTGTATATTGCAAAAATAAGTCTGAAAGTCGGAATAACCACAAAATAAGGAGGTTACTTATCCGAAAACCAGTAAAAAATAAAATAATCAGAGCAGTGTCAAAGGAGAAAACCTCCGACACAGCCCTGATTATATCGTTTGAGGCTATTTTACCCTGCGGAACTATTCCGATGGTGCTTCTTCCATTGCCGGTTCGGCTGTGGGCACGGAAAGGAAACTCTTACGCTCGGCTGTCGCCTTTTCGTAATCGTCACGATGCATAACGACGAGCTTCTCGTAATCGCGCAAACCAGTACCGGCCGGAATGAGGTGACCGCAGATAACGTTTTCCTTCAGTCCTTCCAGGTAGTCGGTCTTACCACAGATAGCTGCTTCATTCAGCACCTTGGTTGTCTCTTGGAAAGAGGCCGCGGACATGAAGCTCTTGGTCTGCAGTGCCGCACGGGTAATACCTTGGAGTATCTGGCTGGCAGTAGCTGACTTGGCATCGCGCACTTTCACGATCTTGAGATCCTTACGCTTGAGCATACTGTTCTCATCACGGAGCTTGCGTGCCGTAACAATCTGTCCGGCTTTCAGCACTTGGCTATCTCCGGCATCAATAACTACCTTCTTACCCCAGATGCGATCGTTCTCTTCCATTACTTCGAACTTATCGACTACCTGCTGTTCGAGGAAGAGGGTGTCACCCGGATCGACGATTTCAACCTTGCGCATCATCTGGCGAACAATAACTTCGAAGTGCTTATCATTGATCTTCACACCCTGAAGCCTATACACGTCTTGTACTTCATTGACGATGTACTCCTGTACTGCCGTGGGACCTTTGATTGCCAGAATATCAGCCGGAGTAATAGCTCCGTCAGAAAGCGGTGTTCCTGCACGAACGAAGTCGTTTTCTTGGACAAGAAGCTGCTTGGACAAGGGGATTAGATACTTTTTCTCTTCACCCAGCTTGGAGGTAACAGTGATCTCACGGTTTCCTCGTTTCAGCTTGCCAAAGCCGATTTCCCCATCGATTTCGGAAACGATCGCGGGATTCGACGGATTTCGTGCTTCGAATAGCTCGGTGACACGAGGCAAACCACCGGTAATGTCACCGGCTTTTCCTACTGATCGAGGAATCTTCACCAAAATCTCGCCGACTTTGACTGTGTCGCCATCGTCTTTCACAACGTGGGCACCCATCGGGAGACTATAGTTCTTGAGCATCTCTCCATTCTCGTCTATTATTCGAGCATAGGGAGCCATCGTCTTATCCTTGGATTCGATGATAATCTTTTCTTTCAGACCGGTCGTCTCGTCGCTTTCCATCTTGAAAGTTACATTCTCCACTACACCTTCGAAAGAGAGTGTTCCTGCTACTTCCGATACGATGACCGCATTGAACGGATCCCATTCGATGATTTTGTCACCTTTCTTGACTGCATCACCTTGGCGGAAGAACAATTTTGCACCGTAGGGGATATTGTGATTGGCCAAAATGATACCGGTATTCGGATCGGCAATACGCAATTCAGTCATCCGACTCACTACGACCTGATGCGATTCGTCTGTTGCATCCACAGCACGTAGTTCCTCGAATTCCAAGATACCATCATATTTGGAGAGCAAGCTATTCTCCGTTGCCACATTGGATGCGATACCTCCGACGTGGAATGTTCGGAGAGTAAGCTGTGTACCCGGCTCTCCAATGGACTGAGCTGCAATAACGCCTACGACCTCACCCCGTTGTACCATGCGGTTGGTAGCAAGATTTCTACCATAGCACTTGGCACATACTCCTTTCTTGGATTCGCAGGTGAGAACAGAACGGATTTCAACAGCTTCGATAGGTGAATCTTCGATAATCTGTGCTGCCTGCTCTCTGATCTCTTCTCCAGCTCTAACGATTATATCCCCTGTAGTAGGATGGATAATATCGTGAACAGAGACGCGCCCAAGGATACGTTCGTACAAGGAAGCAACGACATCTTCGTTTTGCTTTAGCTCGGTAGTAAGCAGTCCGCGTAGCGTGCCACAATCTTCCTCTGTGATAATAACATCGTGAGAAACGTCCACAAGACGACGGGTGAGATAACCAGCATCTGCCGTTTTCAATGCGGTATCGGCAAGCCCCTTACGTGCACCATGAGTAGAAATAAAGTATTCAAGTACCGAGAGTCCTTCCTTGAAGTTTGAAAGAATGGGGTTTTCAATAATCTGACCTCCTTCGGCTCCACTCTTTTGGGGCTTGGCCATCAATCCACGCATACCTGACAACTGACGAATCTGTTCCTTGGAACCACGTGCTCCGGAATCCATCATCATGAAGACAGAGTTGAATCCGTCATTGTCTGAACTGAGTTGCTTGATCAGAACATTTGACAAACGGCCATTGATATGTGTCCATGTGTCGATAATCTGATTGTATCGTTCATTAAAGGTGATGAATCCCATACTGTAGTCTTGCATAATCTGCTCGACGGCAGTGTAACCTTCTTGGATCAATTGGTCTTTCTCATCAGGAATAAGCACATCTGCCAAGTTGAAAGACAAGCCACCCTTAAAAGCCATGTAGTAACCCAAATTCTTGATATCATCCAAGAATTTGGCTGTTGTAGCTACTCCGCAGATCTTGATTACGCTACCGATAATATCTCGTAGAGCTTTTTTCCCGAGTACTTCATTGACATAGCCTACCTTCTTCGGTACATATTCGTTTACCATCAGTCGCCCTACGGATGTCTCTACCATACGACGAACAAGTTCTCCGTTCTCGTAATCCTCTACATAGACCTTAATCGGCGCATGAATATCGACTTTACCCTCGTTATAGGCTATTGTCGCTTCTTCAGGGCCATAGAAAATCAGGCCGTGCCCTTTGATATTGGGACGTAGCTTGGTAATATAATAGAGTCCCAATACCATGTCCTGTGAAGGGACGGTAATCGGTGCTCCATTGGCAGGGTTAAGAATGTTATGTGAAGCCAACATAAGCAATTGCGCCTCAAGAATAGCTTCGTTGCTCAGAGGAAGGTGTACAGCCATTTGGTCTCCATCGAAGTCCGCATTAAATGCAGTACAACTCAATGGATGCAACTGTATTGCTTTTCCTTCTATCAGTTTGGGTTGGAATGCTTGAATACCGAGTCGGTGAAGAGTCGGTGCACGGTTCAGAAGGACCGGATGTCCTTTCATCACGTACTCCAAAATATCCCAGATAACAGGCTCTTTACGGTCTACAATCTTCTTGGCACTCTTGACTGTCTTCACTATGCCACGCTCAATCAACTTGCGAATGATGAAGGGTTTGTAGAGTTCGGCTGCCATGTCTTTCGGAAGTCCGCACTCATGCATCTTAAGCTCCGGACCAACAACGATAACGGAACGAGCAGAATAATCGACACGCTTACCAAGCAAGTTCTGACGGAAACGACCTTGTTTGCCTTTGAGACTATCAGAAAGGGATTTCAAAGGACGATTGTTGTCAGACTTAACCGCACTTGACTTCCGCGAGTTGTCGAAAAGGGAGTCGACCGCTTCCTGTAGCATGCGCTTTTCATTGCGTAAGATAACTTCAGGAGCTTTGATCTCGATCAATCGTTTGAGACGGTTGTTACGGATAATAACGCGACGGTACAAGTCGTTCAGATCGGAAGTAGCAAAACGTCCACCATCCAAAGGAACCAAAGGACGAAGATCCGGCGGGATAACCGGAATCACTTTCATAACCATCCACTCAGGGCGATTCACACCTTTGGATGCACGGAAACTTTCAACGACTTGAAGACGTTTAAGTGCTTCTGTTTTACGTTGCTGCGAACCATCTGTATTGGCACGATCTCGCAATTCGTAGGAAATAGAATCCAGATCCACACGACATAGAAGATCATAAATAGCCTCTGCCCCAATTTTGGCAATAAATTTGTCCGGATTGGTATCCTCCAAATTTTGGTTGCCCTTGTGAGTGCGCTCTATTTCATCAAGCTTGTCGAGGTATTCTTCCTCTGACAATAGATCAAGTTGACTCAACCCTTCGGCAACACCCGGTTGAATAACAACGTAGCGTTCATAGTAAATGATGGCATCCAACTTCTTGGTAGGTAGTCCTAATAAATAGCCGATCTTATTCGGAAGAGAACGGAAATACCAAATATGAGCAACAGGTACGACCAAATGGATGTGCCCCATACGCTCACGGCGAACTTTCTTTTCCGTTACCTCGACTCCACAGCGATCACATACGATACCACGGTATCGAATACGCTTGTATTTGCCACAGTGACATTCAAAATCCTTAACCGGACCGAAGATGCGTTCACAGAATAGGCCATCTCGTTCCGGCTTGTAGGTACGATAATTGATCGTCTCCGGCTTCAATACTTCTCCGAATGAGTTCTCAAGAATCTCTTCAGGAGAAGCCAAGGTGATACGAATCTTCGAGAAGTTGTTCTTTATCTTATTTTCTTTTCTAAAAGCCATAGTTCACTTTGCTTGAATAGGAATGGATGAAGGCAAAAATAATTGTACAGACTCTCGGTTAGAAGTTAGTCCAAAGAAAAACTTAAACCAAGGCCTTTCAATTCATGCAATAGCACGTTAAGCGACTCCGGAATACCCGGTGTAGGCATCGGATCTCCTTTGACTATCGCTTCGTATGCCTTTGAACGTCCAACAACATCGTCAGATTTCACAGTAAGAATTTCTTGCAAGATATGCGAAGCTCCAAATGCTTCAAGAGCCCAAACCTCCATCTCTCCAAATCGTTGTCCTCCGAATTGGGCTTTACCGCCGAGAGGTTGCTGGGTGATGAGTGAATATGGCCCGATGGATCGAGCATGCATCTTGTCATCAACCATGTGTCCAAGCTTCAAGAAATAAGTTACACCAACGGTTGCAGGCTGGTCGAAACGTTCGCCGGTACCACCATCGTATAGATATGTCTTTCCATCACGAGGTAGCCCTGCTTTGTCTGTCCACTCATTCATATCATTGAGGGAAGCTCCATCGAAGATAGGTGTAGCAAATTTGACATTCATCTTGCGTCCCGCCCAGGCAAGTACCGCTTCGAATATCTGTCCCAAGTTCATACGGGAGGGTACACCAAGAGGGTTTAGGCATATGTCTACCGGAGTACCGTCTGCGAGGAACGGCATATCCTCTTGACGCACGATTTTGGACACAATACCTTTATTTCCATGACGTCCGGCCATCTTGTCGCCAACTTGGATCTTCCGTTTCTTGGCTATATAGACTTTGGCCATTTGAACAATACCGGCAGGCAGTTCGTCCCCGATGGTCTCATCTAATTTGCGACGCCGTAGTTCAGCTTCAATCTCCTTGGAGTGCTTCAGATAATTCACCGCAACAGCCTTAATCAACTCGTTCGTATGTGCATCATTTGTCCAATCACTTAATTGGATCACATTGAAATCGAGAGCTTCAAGATCTTTTTTGGTGAGTTTGCTGCCGGCCTTAATCAACTCAACATTCAAGTAATCCTTTACGCCACAGCAGGTTTTGCCTTTGGTCAGTTCTGTTAGCTTTTCGATCAGACGCTCATGAAGTTGTTGCTGCCTTTTCGCGTATGTTTCGTCAAGTTTGCTTACTGTTTCTTTGGTCGATGTCCGACTCTTTTTCTTTGCCGCCTTAGAAAACAATTTGGTGTCAATTACAACTCCGCGCAGAGAGGGAGTGGCTTTCAATGATGCATCCTTAACGTCACCGGCTTTATCACCGAAAATTGCTCGTAGCAGTTTTTCTTCAGGGGTTGGATCTGACTCCCCTTTAGGTGTAATTTTTCCAATAAGGATATCTCCGGGTTCGATATGTGCCCCGATGCGCACGATACCGTTTTCGTCCAAATCTCTTGTAGCGTCTTCACTGACATTCGGAATATCCGAAGTTAACTCTTCAAGACCTCTTTTAGTCTCTCTCACTTCAAGGATATATTCGTCCACGTGAACAGATGTGAAGAAGTCCTCTCTAACCATTCGCTCATTCAAAACGATAGCATCCTCATAGTTATATCCTTTCCATGGCATGTATGCTACTTGAACATTACGGCCGAGAGCCAATTCTCCTCCTTGGGTAGAATAACCCTCCGTCAGGATTTGACCGGCCTCCACTCTATCTCCTTTGGAGCAAATGGGATGCAAGTCGATAGTTGTACTCTGATTCGTTTTGCGATATTTGGGGAGATAGTAGGTGACGATTGCATCATCAAAACTTACAAACTCTTCGTCAGCTGTTCTGTCGTAACGAATTTTGATGCACGAGGCATCGACAAAAACGACCTCTCCGCCCCTCTCTGCCACAATCTGTGTGCGAGAATCTTTCACTAATTTTCCTTCTATACCAGTACCAACAATCGGAGATTCAGGTCTTAGTAGGGGAACAGCCTGACGCATCATGTTAGAACCCATCAACGCACGGTTGGCATCGTCGTGTTCCAAGAAGGGAATTAAAGCTGCTGCGATTGAAGCAATTTGAGTAGGCGAAACGTCCATCAGGTCGACCTCATCCGGTGTAACCAATGGGAAATCCGACTCGTAACGTGCTTTTACTCGTTCTCTGACAAATCGACCATTTTCGTCAAGAGGCGCATTTCCTTGTGCTACGGTCTTCTCTTCCTCTTCTTCTGCCGTGTAGTATTTCAGTCCATTGTCGGAGAAATCTACTTTGCCGTTCTTTACTTCCCGGTATGGTGTTGTAATAAAACCCAAATCACTGATTTTGGCGTATACGCAGAGGGAGGAGATCAGACCGATATTAGGTCCTTCAGGTGTTTCAATAGGGCATAGACGACCGTAGTGCGTGTAGTGAACGTCTCGCACTTCAAAGCCGGCCCGTTCGCGCGATAGACCTCCGGGGCCCAATGCCGACAGACGTCGCTTATGCGTTATTTCAGCCAATGGGTTTGTCTGATCCATGAACTGCGACAAGGCATTGGTGCCAAAGAAAGAATTCACAACGGAGGAAATAGTCTTAGCATTGACCAAATCGATAGGTGTGAAAACTTCATTATCGCGAACATTCATTCGATCGCGTACTGTCCTGGCCATACGGGCCAAACCAATACCAAATTGGTTGTAAAGCTGCTCTCCGACAGTCCGAACACGACGGTTCGACAAGTGGTCTATATCATCTACTGATGCCTTGGAATTTACTAACTCAATAAGATACTTGATGATCTCAATAATATCTTCATTGGTCAGCACTTTGATATCAGGATCAATATTCAAATTGAGTTTCTTATTGATACGATAGCGTCCGACATCGCCCAAGTCGTATCGTTTATCAGAGAAAAACAGATTCGTTATTACTTCTCTAGCACTTGCATCGTCTGCAGGTTCTGCATTACGGAGCTGCCTGTATACATAGTACAGAGCCTCTTTTTCCGAGTTACATGGATCCTTCTGTAAAGTGTTGAATATAATACTATAATCAGAAGTATTCGAATCGTTTCGGTGCAGTAGGATTGTTTGTGTATTTGAGTTGAGGATTGCCTCGATATTATCTTCTGTCAGTTCAACCTCTCTGTCCACCACGACAGTGATTCGCTCCATGGAAACAACTTCGCCGGTGTCTTCGTCACTGAGG
The DNA here is from genome assembly GCF_000010505.1 of Porphyromonas gingivalis ATCC 33277. Lineage (GTDB taxonomy): Bacteria > Bacteroidota > Bacteroidia > Bacteroidales > Porphyromonadaceae > Porphyromonas > Porphyromonas gingivalis. The sequence continues at coordinate 1,764,534 of NC_010729.1, forward strand.
TCATCGATGTACGTATTGATGACGCGAGCTGCTAATTTGCGCCCTATACATTTCTTCAGGTTGGCCTTCGTTACTTTTACCTCTTCGGCAAGATTGAAGATGTCGAGAATGTCTTTGTCTGCTTCGAAACCAATGGCACGGAGAAGAGTTGTTACAGGAAGTTTCTTCTTTCTATCGATGTATGCATACATGACATTGTTAATGTCCGTAGCAAATTCAATCCATGAGCCTTTGAATGGTATGATTCGCGCTGAATATAGTTTCGTACCATTAGTATGAAGACTTTGCCCAAAGAATACACCCGGAGAACGGTGCAATTGGGAAACAATAACGCGCTCGGCTCCATTTATAACAAATGTGCCGGAACTTGTCATATAGGGTATGGGGCCAAGAAAAACGTCCTGAATTACGGTCGCAAAATCTTCGTGATCAGGATCCGTACAATACAGTTTTAGCTTAGCTTTCAGAGGGACGCTATAGGTGAGCCCCCTGCTAAGACATTCCTCGATGGAATACTTGGGGGGATCGATATAGTAGTCAAGGAATTCCAGGACAAAGTTGTTACGGGTGTCAGTTATTGGAAAATTTTCCGCAAAAACTTTATAAAGACCTTCTTTTTTTCTCCTCTCGGGCGGAGTATCTAACTGAAGGAAGTCATGGAACGACTTGAGTTGAACTTCGAGAAAGTCCGGATAGAAAAGCGGATTTTTTATCGAAGCAAAGTTGATTCTTTTGTTGTTTGTAGTCGGCGTCATCTAAAATTCAGGACAATTTTAACTTGGGAAAACTATAGACACGAAATGGTTAAGATCCCCCAAAATGGGGGGCCTTAACCATAATAACCTGATAATCAGGCCTAAAATACGTTATTTCAGTTCTACTTCAGCACCTGCTTCTTCGAGAGCCTTTTTCAGTGCCTCAGCAGTAGCTTTGTCTACGCCTTCCTTCACGGTAGAAGGTGCTGCGTCCACGAGATCCTTTGCTTCTTTCAGGCCAAGACCGCATTGTTCTTTAACAGCTTTCACAACCTGCAATTTTGCAGCTCCAGCACTCTTAAGAACTACGTCGAAAGAAGTTTTCTCCTCTTCAGCTGCAGCACCGGCAGCACCAGGAGCAGCGGCTACAGCAACAGCAGCAGCTGCCGGCTCAATGCCATATTCTTCTTTCAGGATAGTAGCGAGTTCGCTAACTTCTTTTACTGTCAAGTTAACCAGTTGTTCAGCAATAGCTTTAATGTCTGCCATTTTATTTTTGAGTATTAAAAGTTTTCAATTATACTGTTGAATTATTTTTCTTCCAAGGTCTTCAACACACCATGGATCGTTTGACCTGCCGACTGCAAAGATGCAATAACGTTCTTGGCCGGAGACTGCAGCAATGCCACAACATCTGCGATGAGTTCGTTTTTGCTCTTGATCGAAACCAAAGCATCGAGATTTTCCCTCCCAATGTAGAAGCTTTCCTGCACGTATGCAGCTTTTAGCCAAGGCTTTCCTTCTCCTTTGGTATCCTTTGTAAACTGCTTGATTACTTTGGCCGGAGAATTAGCCACTTCACAGAACATGACAGCGGTATTCCCTTTCAGACAGCTATACAATGACGAGAAATCAACATCACTCGCTGCTAAGGCTGCACGCAAAAGCGTGTTTTTCACCATAACCAACTTCACTCCGTTTTTATTGCAGTTGCGACGGAGCTCTGATGTCTTCTCAGCATTTAATGCCTCTATGTCAGTCAAGTAGAAGTGGGGGTATTGGCCGATATATTCGGCCAACTGCCTTATAACTGTACCTTTATCTTCCTTTCTCATCGTTTCTACCCTTTCTTAATTTTCATCCACTGTCTTAGGATCGACTTTGATACCGAAACTCATAGTACTTGAAAGATAGATGCTTTTGATATAAGTACCCTTAGCTGTAGTAGGCTTGAGTTTAATAATCGTATTAATAAACTCACGTGCATTATCGCGGATTTGGTCCGCAGAGAATGACACTTTACCTATCGATGTATGAACGATACCGGTTTTATCAACTTTAAAATCAATCTTACCGGCTTTCACTTCTTTTACAGCAGCACCTACATCATTGGTTACAGTCCCGCTTTTAGGGTTAGGCATCAATCCGCGAGGGCCTAAAACACGTCCCAATGCACCGATTTTACCCATAATGGCAGGCATGGTGATGATGACGTCGATGTCAGTCCAACCAGCCTTTATTTTTTCTATGTATTCGTCAAGACCTACATAGTCAGCACCAGCTTCTTTAGCTTCAGCTTCTTTATCAGGAGAGCACAATGCCAGAACGCGGATCTGCTTTCCAGTTCCGTGCGGAAGCGTTACAACGCCACGCACCATCTGGTTAGCCTTTCGGGGGTCTACACCCAAGCGCACATCAATATCCACAGATGCATCAAAATTGGTCGTGGTGATCTCTTTCACCAAGGCCGATGCCTCCGATATTGTGTATGCTTTCCCGGGTTCAATCTTGCTAAAGGCTAACTTCTGTTTTTTTGTTAGTTTGCTCATTTTGAGTAAGATTAAATTATTTATTCCGGGAAGTCCCCTTTAATCGCGATACCCATGCTTCGAGCAGTACCGGCTACCATTTTCATGGCAGCTTTGATATCGAAGCAATTCAAATCGACAAGCTTATCTTCTGCGATCGTACGTACTTGCTCCCATGTGATTTCTGCTACCTTCTTACGATTAGGTTCTGCAGAACCACTCTTCTGTTTGCTGGCTTCAAGGAGTTGAATAGCAACAGGAGGAGTTTTTACGATAAAATCAAAAGACTTATCGGCATAGTACGTAATTACTACAGGCAATACTTTGCCGGCTTTGTCTTGGGTTCTGGCATTAAATTGCTTGCAAAACTCCATGATGTTGATGCCCTTTGCACCAAGTGCAGGCCCAACGGGGGGTGAGGGATTAGCTGCACCACCTTTTATTTGCAATTTGATTTGTCCAGCAACTTCTTTAGCCATTGTTCTAAAATTAAAAATTCAGACACACACTATATCAATGCGAGAGAGAAAAGATCCGTAACACAACCTCATTCTTTCTCAACCTGTACATAGGAAAGCTCCAGTGCAGTTTTTCTTCCGAAAATCTTCACCATCACCTTGAGCTTTTTCTTGTCGGGATTTACCTCTTCCACTATCGCATCGAAACCGGCAAAAGCACCATCTGACACTTTCACGGTTTCTCCCACCATAAAGCTGAGTTCATATTCTTCGTCTTCACTGTCCAGCTGGTCAACTTTTCCTAAGATTCGACTAACTTCGGACGGATGAAGAGGTGCCGGACGACCGTCACCTAAGAACCCAATCACGTTGGGCGTACTGCGTAGTCGGTGCTCTACTTCACCGACCAAAACAGCTTCGACCAATACGTATCCGGGTAGGTAAGGGCGTTCTTTTACAACCCTTTTACCGGCACGCTGCGTCATCACTTTTTCAGTGGGAATGAGAACCTGAAAGAGATAATTTCCTAAATCGGAGTGCTTCATTTCTGCTTCCAGATATTCACGCACTTTGTTCTCCTTACCACTAATGGCACGGAGAACATAGAATTTTTTCTCTGCGTTTGTCATATCTTGATAAGCAAGAAATGGTTAGAACACCAATTTATATACCAGTTCCATGATCCGTTCGAAAGCAGTATCGACAACAAACACAAAAAGAGCAATGATTAAGGAAGCAATCATCACTACTACAGCACTGTTTGTCAGCTCGGATCTGGTAGGCCAAGAAACCTTATGTACAAGCTCATTATAGGAATCCGTGATCGAAGTCCCTATTTTATTGAATAGTTTCATTGATTGAAAATTTTGCACGGGTTGAGAGACTCGAACTCCCGACACTTGGTTTTGGAGACCAATGCTCTACCAACTGAGCTAAACCCGTTTGAAAAGAGCCCGATACCCACCCATTGAGAGAGGTATCGGGACCCCTTAGTATTTGCTAACCAATCGAATTAGTCGATGAGCTCTGTAATCTGACCGGCACCTACCGTACGACCACCTTCACGGATAGCGAAGCGGAGACCTACATTACATGCAACCGGGTAGATGAGTTCTACAGTGATCGTTACGTTGTCACCGGGCATAACCATTTCTGTTCCTTCGGGAAGAGTGATTTCACCGGTCACGTCAAGCGTACGGATGTAGAACTGCGGACGATATTTGTTGTGGAAAGGAGTGTGGCGACCACCTTCTTCTTTCTTCAAGATATAAACCTCGGCCTTAAATCTCTTGTGAGGAGTAATCTTACCCGGGTGAGAGATAACCATACCACGCTTGATCTGATCCTTATCGATACCACGCAGGAGGAGACCAACGTTGTCACCAGCCTGACCTTCGTCAAGAATCTTACGGAACATTTCAACACCCGTAACAACCGACTTCATTCCTTCTGCACCGAGGCCGATGATTTGAACTTCGTCACCGGTCTTCACAATACCGGTTTCGATACGTCCTGTAGCGACCGTACCACGACCCGTGATAGAGAACACGTCTTCAACCGGCATCAAGAACGGTTTGTCGATATCGCGCTCAGGCAGGGGAACCCAGTTGTCAACAGCTTCCATAAGCTCCATCACCTTGTCTTCCCACTGAGGCTCTCCATTCAAAGCGCCCAGAGCAGAACCACGGATGATAGGGGTATTGTCACCATCGAAATCGTAGAAAGAAAGGAGTTCGCGCATGTCCATTTCAACAAGCTCGAGCATCTCTTCATCGTCTACCATGTCACATTTGTTCATGAAAACAACCAGACGAGGAACGTTTACCTGGCGAGCCAAAAGGATGTGCTCGCGAGTCTGAGGCATAGGACCGTCTGTAGCTGCTACAACGATTATAGCACCGTCCATCTGAGCAGCACCGGCAACCATGTTCTTCACATAGTCGGCGTGACCCGGACAGTCTACGTGAGCGTAGTGACGATTAGCTGTTTGGTATTCAACGTGTGAAGTATTAATCGTGATACCACGTTCCTTTTCTTCGGGAGCGTTATCGATTGAATCAAATGAACGGAGTTCTGAAAGGCCCCTCTTTGCCAACACAGTTGTGATTGCAGCCGTCAAGGTAGTCTTACCGTGGTCCACGTGTCCGATCGTACCAACGTTAACGTGGGGTTTCGATCTGTTAAAATGCTCTTTTGCCATAACCTTAAGTTCTTTGTTTTATTTAAGTTGTTTGTTTGTGCTTATACAAAACGCTAACCACAATCAGAGCCGATGCCGGGACTTGAACCCGGGACCTCTTCCTTACCAAGGAAGTGCTCTACCGCTGAGCTACATTGGCAATCCGATATTCCCTCGTTTTGTCAGAGAGGGTGGGCAGTGATGGATTCGAACCACCGAAGGCGTAAGCCAGCTGAGTTACAGTCAGCCCCATTTGGCCACTCTGGTAACTGCCCCTCGCGCTCCGGTGCCCGACTTATTACCGCTAAAATCACAGCCTTAGCCTCATGCGGATTAAGGGGAGGCGAATCGGCTGCAAATTTAGTGACATTTTCTAATTCGCCAAACATTCGACGAATCTTTTTGGTCTTTGTCCTATTTTCTCTGTTCTTTCCTTTTTTCGATCTGTCTTTTCAGTGCATCGACTGTCAGATCAATAGCTTCCTCAAAGGTGTCTGCTATCTTTTCCGCGAACAAGTCGTCGCCGGGGATATAGAGCCTGATAGATGCTTCTTTGTTTTGTACGGTCTCAGGCTTGACGAGCTTGAGGACGACTTCGGCTCCCGTTATTCCATCGGACAAGCGATTCAGCTTGGATATTTTCTTCTGTACAAAATCTTTCAGTTGGTCGGTAGCATCGAAATGCAGAGCCTGGATTCTTACATCTGTCATGGTCGTTTCTTCTTTTTTTGCCCTTGGATGAGCGTTATACATCTGTCTAAGTTGTTCGAACGAAATATGCGTGTATTGCACCGTCGTAGAAAGGCTGTCGTGCCCTAAAAGTTCTTTGACCGACATCAGATCTGCTCCGTGGTTGAGCATTTCGGTGGCGAAGCTGTGTCTCAGAACATGCGGACTCCTCTTGGTCAGGTGCGGTACGTTTGCCAATGCCGTACGAACTATCTTGTAGACCACTTCACCTGTCAGTGGTCTGCCATCCAAAGAAACGAAAAAAAAATCAGATTTCCCTACTTTTTCTTCACGAATATTCCGATAGTTGTCTATCATATCTTGCAGACGTTTTCCGAAAGGTACTATTCGCTCTTTATTCCTTTTGCCGATGATACGTATGCAGCCGGCCTTGTCTTCTACCGCGTTGTCTTTGAGAGTGGCTATTTCGGAACGCCGCAAACCCACTTCATACAGTGTTTCCAGAATCAGTCTGTCCCGTACGGCCTCGAAATCATCTTCACGGATGGGCTTATTCAGCACTTTTTCCATTTCATCGTTCGGGACGAAAACAGGCAGTGGTCTCTCTTTCTTCGGCCCCCTCAGCATTCGGACAGGACTTTGCCCAATAAGCCCGATTTTGACCATGTATTTGTAAAAGCTTTTCAGCGCGCTCAGTCTGCGCTGAACGGAAGAACTTTTTTGTCCGGCTTCCATTAAAGAGAAGAGCCAAGCGCGCGCGACATCCTTGTCGCGTTCGCTTGGCTCGAATACTTCTCCCGTGTGTTCACTGAAGAAAGCGGCATAGCGATTCAAATCTTGTGCATAGTCACAAACGGTTCGTTCTGACGCGTGAACTTCGTAGCGTAGATAATAGAGGAATCTTTCGATGGTGTCGGGTGTTTCATTCATTGTCGTGAATGAGATTGGTCTCGATCATTGCACCCCTCTTGAGCCGCAAAGAGACTGCGGCAATAGTTATCCTTCTTTATTCTTCGGCAACCTGAAGCTGCTTCATGTAGATGGCTTTTTGCATCTTCTTGCGCTTGGCCACCGAGGGCTTTTCAAAAGCCTGACGAGCACGCAATTCGCGTACTGCTCCGGTTTTTTCAAACTTTCTTTTGAAGCGTTTCAGTGCTCTTTCGATGTTCTCGCCTTCTTTAACTGGAACTACGATCATAATCTTCTTCTGTTTTTTATTTTGTTTTTGTCATTCTTCGTTCGTGACCATGAAATTCGGTGCGCAAAGTTAGAAATACTTTGTTGATTGCCAAAAACTTTACTGAAGATCTATTTCGAAAAGCAGATGATTTCAGCCATTTGGGATCGTATCGAAAGCTATCATCCCAATTCAACGACAGTGATGCCGGCCCCTCCGAACTGGACGTGTTCGTCTGCAAAATGCCTTACGCCATTGACTGTAGCCAAATACTCCCTGATCACCGTTCTGAGTGCACCTGTTCCCGTTCCATGAAGTATCCGTACGCGCGGTATTCCCAGTTGGATGGCATCATCGATAAAATACATGACGGCTTGGACGGCTTCGTTCACACGCATGCCACGCAAATCGATGTCTTGATTGAAATCCAAACGCTTCTCGTGGATCCGGTCTATGATCATTCGGGCAGATGCTCCGGAGACAGGCTCAGACTTCCGCTCTTTGACGGGCTTGGCCGGTTCCAACCGATCGATCGGCACAGTCGTTTTGATCATTCCGAGAGCAATGGTAGCCTCCCGATCATTCATATCTATAATACTGCCTATAGCCGTCTGTCCTTTGATTCGTACCGTATCGCCCACTCGTATGGCAGGGAGTTGGGGCACTTCTTGCAGCTTTGGCTGTACAGGTGTTTCGACCGAACGGCTTGCTACTTTCTCCTGCTTCCGTTTTTTCCTCCGTTTTATTTTCTCTATCTCCCGATTGATTCGCTCTTCTTTTTCGATCTCTTCTTTGTTGATCGTTTCCTTGAAGTCGCTCAGCTCCTGTCGTGCTCTCCGCGTTTTCTCCCTTTCGGCTTGTGCCTCTTTGATGTCGCGGATAGTTTTCTCTATCTGTGCAGACGATTGGGACAGCATCTCGGATGCTTGTTGGCGGGCTTCGTCCAGTATTTGTTTGCGTTCTTTTTTGATAGACTCCAGACGCGATTCATATTCGGCGGCAGCCCCTTCCAGCCGTTTTTCCTCCTTTCGGATATTGGTACGCTTAGTCTCCCAGTATCGCTTGTCCCGTACGATGTCCTGAAGATATTTATCCATGTCGATGTAGCCCGTGCCCACCTTATCCGTGGCTTCGGCTATGACCTCCTCGGGCAGCCCAATCTTGCGAGCAATCTCGATGGCAAACGAACTTCCCGGCCGACCGATGGAAAGGCGGAAGAGTGGGCGCATCTCATGGCGATCGTAGAGCATGGCTCCGTTTACAAGCCCCGGTGTCTCTTCGGCATAGGCCTTCAGATTCTGGTAGTGAGTGGTTACTACTCCGAATCCTTCCTGTTCGTTGAAGCGATGTAGCAGTGCTTCCGCAATGGCTCCGCCTATCTGAGGTTCGGTACCGCCACCGAACTCATCTATTAATAATAGTGTACTCTTATCCGTATGGCGGGCAAAGTGTTTCATATTCCTCAGATGCGAACTGTAGGTGCTGAGGTCATCTTCTATGGACTGTTCATCGCCTATATCGATGAAGAGCTTGCCGAATATCCCTGCCGTAGAATCGGGAGACATCGGTATAGGAAGACCGCTTTGCAGCATGTATTGCAACAGCCCCACCGTCTTTAGACAGACAGATTTGCCTCCTGCATTGGGACCGGATATGACCAGGATGCGTTTGTCGGGAGCAGTGAGCGATATATCCAGCGGAATCACATCTCTGCCATGCGCCCTGAGACTGCGAAGCAGCAGCGGATGTACGGCTTTCTCCCAACGGATCTCCGGCTTCTTGGACAAAATGGGACGGATAGCATTCCATTCGCCGCAGAGACGAGCTTTCGCTGAGATGAAATCAAACAGTCCTATCCATTCGTAGCAGTCGATCAGATCATGAATGTGCGGACGAAGTGCATCGCATACCTCTATCAGGATGCGAATGATTTCCCGTCTTTCGGCTGCCTCCAGCTCGCGAATACGATTGTTCGCTTCTACTATCTCTGCCGGTTCGATGAAGACGGTCTTCCCCGTGCCGGATTCGTCATGGACGATACCTCTTACTTTCCGCTTATGTGCCGGAGCTACCGGAATCACCAGCCGCCCATCGCGTACCGATGGCTGTACGCCCTGATCCACCCAGCCTTCGGACTGAGCCAAGCGAAGGATGCCTTGGAGGGTGCGCGAGATATTTTTCTCTATGGAAGAGAGTTCGCGACGGATATTCATCAGTTCGGGCGAGGCATTGTCTTTCATTTTCCCGAACCGATCGAACAAGCTGCTGATACGCTTCTCCAGATCCGGAAAAGCAATGACCTCGGACAAAAGAGTTTGGAGGTGGGGGTATGGTGTATCCTTACCCTCCTCTTCTTCCCCCACATGGAAGAAACGGATGAGAGCCTCGATTGTCCTCAGAGCAGTAGCCACATCCAGCAACTCTGGCTCTTCCAGATAGGTACCGGCAGGTCGGATACGGTTTAGTGCTTCTCGCACATCGGCCAGACGGAGATCGGGAAACAAGTCTTCTTCTCTCAGGATAATCTGCATTTCTTCCGTCTCGGCAAGCAAGCGGCTGACTTCGTCATGCCTTGCAAGAGCATGCATCTGCATTACCCGATCGCTGCCCATCGGACTATGGCAACGGCCGATGAGAAGGCGACGAATCTCATCGAAACCCACTTTCTCCTCGAAGTTGTGGGGGTAAGTCTCCATCCGAATCATAGCGGTCTGTCAGCGAAAAGCCCTGAGCAAGTCATTGCCATTGGCATAGAGAACGAGAAGAATCAGAATAGCCATCCCGATCAATTGCGCACGGATAAGGACTTCCTGACCGACTTTCCTGCGGGTAATGATTTCAATAAGAAGAAAGAGAATATGTCCTCCATCCAATGCCGGTATGGGCAGAATGTTCATGACTGCCAGCATGATGGAGAGAAGTGCCGTCATAGCCCAGAATTGAGGCCAGTTCCAAGAGGCCGGGAAAAGGCTGCCCAATGTACCGAAGCCACCTATCTGTCCTGCCCCTTCTTTGGTGAAGACGTACTTCATGTCGCTTACGTAGCTGCGCATGGTGCCCATACCTTGTGCTATTCCGGCCGGTATGGCTTCGAATAGCGAATATCGGATATGATCGATGGTATAGATGGCATCCAACGGTCGGAGGCTCACTCCGATAAGTCCGCCGGTATCTACCGGCAGCGTTATAGTCAGCTCTTCGCCTGCTCGGGCTACGGACAGGGCTATACTATCGCCTGCATGGCTGCGAATGGCTCCGATCACATCGCTTGCATCAGGCATCAACTTGCCATTTACGGCAGTGATACTGTCGCCCGCTTTCAGCTGATTGGCATAAGCCGTCCCTTGGGGCATGACGCTATCGATGACGAACGGCACCTGTATGGACATAAAGCCGCTGTTGGCTTTGAGCACACGCTTCATCATATCGTGCGGAACATGTACGATCTCTCGCCGGCCTTGTCTCAGGACTTCCACTTGGCGAGCCTGAATCACCGACCGCATGAACCCTGAAGCCAAAGCATCCGCCGGCCGGCCATCCACAGTGAGGATAATATCATTGTTTTGAAAACCGGCCTCCTGTGCCACGGAGGAGAAGGCCATGCCCGAACTGATACGCTCCGAAGGCATCCGCATACTACCCCATTGCAGGACAATACCGGAATAGATGACAAGAGCCAACAGGAAATTGAACAGCACTCCCCCCAGCATGATCAGAAGCCGCTGCCATGCCGGTCGACTGCGGAATTCATAAGGTTTCGGCTCTTGCTGCAAGTACTCGGTATCCATGGATTCGTCTATCATCCCGTTGATCTTGCAATAGCCACCGAGAGGAAGCCAACCGATACCGAATTCCGTTTCGCTTCGTTTGGGCTTGTAACGGAAGATGGCACCTCCCCAATCGAAGAAAAGGTAGAACTTGTCCACCCTGACTCGGAAGAGACGAGCAAAAAAGTAATGTCCCAATTCATGGACGAAAACCAGAATGGCGAATGCGAGGATCAACTGCGCAGCTTTAATGAGGAAAACTATCATGCGAGAGTCTTAATTATGTAAGAGGGCTGATTGTATGTGCCTCTTTCCTTCAATAACATGCGGCAAAGATATAGGTTTTCGCTCTCTGCTCCCCTCGCAATTATGTGAGGGCGAGATGATAGTAAAGCGATCAGGAACGAAAAAATGGATTTCTACAGTTCGGAAAAATGTGGTCTGAGTTTATTTTCGTTTTGGTTCGTAAATTTTTTCTTTCCCGAACCAAAACGAAAAAGATCTCGCGCCGCATTCTCAAATTCTTGGAACCGCAATCTTGCCATGTTCGGTTCGAAAAAAACGCGAGCTGTTCTTTCGCTTCTCACTTTTTTGAGCAGACCGAAAGACACTGATGCAGCCGCACCGTAAGTAAACGTCAGACGTAAAATGCGTTTTGCTTATCTTTGCAGAGCTTGCTCTATGGGCAAAAAACGGATCTTTCTCCTACAACATCTTCGTATAACAAGTATAACTGAAAGCTGATGTTATCTACTGAACACTTCCTCCTCTTTGCTTCTATTGTCCTATTTGCTGGTATTATGGCCGGAAAGGTGGGCTATCGTTTCGGTATCCCTACCCTTTTGATCTTTCTCTTCACCGGTATGCTTTTCGGAGTGGATGGATTCGGTTTTCAGTTTTCTAATGCCGATGTGGCACAGTCGGTAGGAATCATCGCTCTCTCCATTATTCTCTTCACCGGTGGTATGGATACGCGGATCAGAAAGGTGCGTCCGGTCATTGCCCAGGGACTTACGCTGTCTACTTTGGGTGTCTTGCTGACAGCTCTTCTATCCGGGTTCTTTATCTTTTGGCTGAGCGGTTCGGACTTTGGCCCTTACCCGTTCGCTCTTTCTACCTCTTTGCTGCTGGCTGCCACGATGGCCAGTACCGACTCGGCTTCGGTATTCGCCATCCTCCGTTCGCAAAAGATGCAGCTCAAAGAGAATCTGGCTCCGACACTGGAGATGGAGAGCGGTAGTAACGACCCCATGGCGTATATGCTGACCATTGCACTCATCGATTTCATCACCACCGGTCAGAGCGGAATAGGGCCTATTGTTCTGACTTTCATCCTGCAGTTCGTCGTGGGTGGTACATTGGGTTTCCTGATGGGGCGTTTGGCCGTCTTTATTCTCAATCGGATGAATATCCACAACGATACGCTCTACCCCATTACCCTGCTGTGCATGGTGTTTTTCACCTTCTCGGTGACCTCCCTTTTGCAAGGGAACGGTTATTTGGCTGTTTATATCGCCGGTATTGTAGTCGGGAACAATCGGGTTATTCATAAGAAGAGTATTAATACCTTTCTCGATGGTATCACCTGGCTGGTACAGATTATCCTGTTCATCCTCTTGGGCTTGCTCGTCAATCCGAGAGAGATGCTGGATGTGGCACCGTTCTCCCTCGTGGTAGGTGCTTTCATGATTCTCATAGCTCGCCCGTTGGCCGTCTATTTCTGCCTGATTCCCTTCCGCAAAATATCATTCAGGGGTAAGACCTTTCTCAGCTGGGTCGGATTGCGCGGAGCCGTTCCTATCATCTTTGCCACCTATCCCATGATCGATAATATCCCCGGAGCGGATCAGCTTTTCAATGTCGTCTTCTTCATTACCATACTCTCTCTGCTCGTACAGGGGAGTACGATCTCCCAGGTAGCACGTTGGCTCGGACTGGATATTCCTTCGCCGCCAATAGGTAGCCTGTTCGGTGTGGAAATACCGGAAGAGACGGGAACCAAGTTGGAGGAGAGAGTGGTGGATGCTTCCATGCTGTCCCATGGCGATCTGCTGATGAATCTTTCTCTTCGTGACGAAGAGCTTGTCATCCTGGTACGAAGAGGCGAGGGCTATCGTGTACCGAAAGGGCGTATGCACTTGCAAGTGGGAGACGTGCTACTGATCGTATCCGAAAAGAATCTTTCCCAGACATTGACCTCAGGCGATCCGGAGAATCATCCCGGTCTTCTGCAGCGTCTCAAGCACAGGCTCTTGCGCCGTTAGGCTGTGAGTTGCTCCAGCTTCTTTTCCAATCGTGCGGCTTCGTCCCGAAGTCGCGCCGCTTCCAGAAAGTCCAGCTCTTTGGCTGCTGCCAACATTTGCTTCTTGGTCGAAGCAATGAGTGCTTCCAGCTTGGGTTTGCTCAGATAGTCGGCCAAAGGATCGGCAGCCACCATGCTGCTCTCTTCTATGTACGCACCGGATTCTGTGCCGGATTGCAAGGCCGACACATCGCCTTCTCCCCAAATGGCAGCACTGTTCTTCACTATCTGTTGGGGGGTGATGCCGTGCGCTTCGTTATAGGCCAGTTGCTTTGCGCGCCGGCGTGCAGCCTCGTCCATGGTGAGCTGCATACTGTCGGTGATCTTGTCCGCGTAGAAGATGACACGCCCATGAATGTGCCGGGCAGCACGTCCTGCAGTCTGCGTGAGCGAACGATGCGAGCGCAGGAATCCTTCCTTATCCGCATCCAGAATAGCCACAAGCGAAACTTCCGGCAAGTCCAATCCTTCGCGGAGCAGATTCACCCCGATGAGTGCATCGTAGACCCCCTTGCGCAGGTCTTCCATGATACGCACACGCTCCAGCGTGTCCACATCGCTGTGTATGTAGCCGGTGCTGATACCGTGGCGCAGCAGGTATTCGCTAAGCTCCTCTGCCATACGTTTAGTCAGGGTCGTTACCAGTACGCGCTCCTTCTTTTCGATGCAGCGTGCTATCTCCTCCATCAGATCGTCCACTTGGTTTGCCGTCGGCTTGACGTCGATGATGGGATCCAGCAGTCCGGTCGGACGGATCAGCTGTTCGACGATCACGCCTTCGCTTCTGTTCAGCTCATAGTCGGCAGGTGTGGCACTGATATAAAGGGTCCGGGGGGTGAGAGCTTCGAACTCGTCGAAGCGAAGCGGCCGATTGTCGAGAGCGGCAGGCAGGCGGAATCCGTATTCGACCAGATTCTCCTTGCGCGAACGATCGCCTCCGTACATGGCACGTATCTGCGGTATCGTTACATGGCTTTCGTCTATGACCAACAGGAAATCCTCCGGGAAATAATCCAACAGACAGAAAGGACGTTCGCCCGCGTCACGGCCGTCGAAGTAGCGCGAATAGTTCTCTATACCGGAACAATAACCCAACTCACGGATCATTTCCAAGTCATACGTGACCCGCTCATACAAGCGTTTGGCTTCGTATGGTTTGCCGATCTCTTTCAGAAAATCGACCTGTGCGCCCAGATCCACATCGATTTTCCCCACTGCCCGATCCACCTGCTCCTTAGTCGTCACGAAGAGATTGGCCGGATATATCTTCAGCTCCGACAGCAGGCCGTATTCCCGTCCCGTTCGCGGATCGAAGGTACTCAGCCGCTCGACCTCTCCATCCCAAAACTCCACCCTGTATGCCACGCCGTCATAACCTTCTACGGCGGGGAATATGTCCACGCTGTCGCCTTTGACACGGAAGTTGCCGCTCTCGAACTCTACTTTATTGTTCGTGTAGTAGCTCTCTACCAGCAGGCGGATAAAATGATCCCTGTCGGCCCTTTGTCCCGTGTGCAGGCTGATCACCTTTTCGGAAAAAGCTTCAGGATTGGCCATACCGTAGAGACAAGATACGGAGCTGACCACAAGCACATCTTTCCGCCCTGACAGGAGCGAAGCCGTGGCCCTCAATCGCAGTTTTTCGATCTCCGCGTTGATGGCCATGTCCTTTTCGATATAGGTGTCTGTGACGGGGAGGTAGGCCTCGGGCTGATAGTAGTCGTAGTAGCTGACGAAATACTCCACCGCATTCTTGGGGAAGAAGGCTTTGAACTCTCCGTATAGCTGTGCCGCCAAAGTCTTGTTGTGACTCAGGACAAGGGTCGGACGATTGACCGCCGCCACCACGTTAGCCACCGTAAAGGTTTTGCCCGAACCCGTTACGCCGAGCAGCGTCTGAGCCGGCATCCCTTCGTTGATGCCCTGTACGAGTTGGCGAATGGCTTCCGGCTGGTCGCCCGTGGGCTTGAATCGAGAAGTGAGTTTGTAGTCCATTACTTATCTTTTCTGAGTGTGGTCGAGCCTGTATGCTTTCCTCGAACAAAGATAATTATGGAGATCACTGTATAGAATTTCAAGACCATGAATTTTGCAAATTTGCACGCCGGACAATCTGCATTGCAGAGCTGAAATACAGATTTCCCGACCAAAAAGATCTGTCGCGTGGCTCTTGGAACAGTTGAATGGAAATGGACTAATCATCGAATAAGACTGTCGCACGGGATAAACCATACATCTTTCATCATTTATGTAAGGCTGCCCGTTGCACAAAAAAACGGCTATGCCCTGTGAAATGAGCATAGCCGTTCGGGAATGACGAAAGCTACTTGGTCGCGCAGCTATTTGATCAGTCGGCGTTGAGCGTGAAACGCTTGAAGCCTACTACAGTCAGCGTCTTGCTACCGGTATGGAGATATTGTTCGATGGTCAGCTTGCTGTCCTTCACGAACTCCTGCTGCAAGAGTGTGTTTTCCTTGTAGTACTTCTGCAAAGCACCTTGAGCGATACGATCCAGCAGATTCTCCGGCTTGCCGGCTTCGAGAGCCTTTTCGCGAGCGATCTGCAATTCCTGATCGATGATGTGCTGATCGACCTGCTCGGGCAGTACTGCCACGGGGTTCATAGCTGCAATCTGCATGGCTATGTCACGAGCCATCTGGTGTTCGATAGCTTCGTTGAATGCAGCCACGGTAGCCAGCTTGTTGCCCGGGTGGATATAAGAAATGCTGGAGGCACCGCTGATGTATTCGTAAGCACCCAATTCCATCTTCTCACCCGTCACACCGATACGATCGGTAATGTGGTCGGCTATGGTGCGTCCGTCAGCCAAAGGAAGGGCGAGCAGCTCTTCTTTGTTGGCCGGCTTCTTGTCCATAGCAGTATTGAGGATATTTTGTGTAAGCTCGATAAATTCGGCATTCTTTGCCACAAAATCAGTCTCGCACTTGAGAGCTACGATAGCGGCAAATCCGTCTTTGTCGGCTGAGAGTACGCAGCCTTCCGCCGCTTCTCTGTCCGAACGCTTGGCAGCTACTGCTTGTCCCTTCTTGCGAATGATTTCCATTGCTTTCTCGAAGTCGTTGTTGGACTCTTCGAGCGCATTCTTACAGTCCATCATGCCGGCACCGCTCATCTTACGCAGCTTGGCAATGTCTTGAATTGTTACAGCCATTGGTTTGTTCTATAATGAATGGGTTATTAGTTCTGTAAAAAAGTTATGAGCCATGAGTCATAACCCCTGAGTTTGGAACCTGCATGCTGAGGCCACTCATGGATTATAACCCATAGCTCATAATTCCATGTGTGCTGTTTATTCCGCCTCTTCGGCTTCCGGAGCTTCTGCTACCTCTGTGGCAGCTTCTGCCGTAGCTTCGTTCTCATTCTGACGAGAGCGACGAGCTCCTGAGCGAGCGCGACGTTCGCGACGGGGAGCTGCTTCTTCCGTCTCCTCCTCTTCGGGCTTTTCGGCCTTACGCTCCATCAGACCTTCGTTGATAGCCTGGCACATCGTGCCTACGATCAGTTCGATAGCCTTCAGGGCATCATCGTTAGAGGGGATCACATAGTCGATAAGCGAAGGATCGCTGTTGGTATCCACCATTGCGAATACGGGGATGCCAAGACGGTTGGCCTCGCGTACGGCGATGTGCTCTTTCATCACGTCCACCACGAACAGGGCAGAAGGCAGACGGTTCATATCGGCGATAGAACCGAGCGTCTTCTCCAATTTGGCACGTTGGCGAGTGATTTGCAGCTTTTCGCGCTTGGAAAGATTATCAAATGTGCCGTCAGCCGTCATTTTGTCAATCTGGGTCATCTTCTTCACCGCCTTGCGGATGGTGGGGAAGTTGGTGAGCATACCGCCCGGCCAGCGTTCTACCACATAGGGCATTCCCACTGATTTGGCCAATTCGGCGATAGGTTCTTTGGCCTGCTTCTTCGTGGCAACGAAGAGAATCTTCTTGCCATTTTTGGCCATACCCTTAATAACTTCGGCTGCTTCGTCTACTTTAGCAACTGTTTTGTGCAGGTCGATAATATGAATATCGTTGCGCTCCATAAAGATATACGGAGCCATAGCCGGATTCCACTTTCTCTTGAGGTGTCCGAAGTGAGCACCGGCTTCCAATAATTGATCAAAAGAAATTCTTGACATTTTCGTTTACGTTCTTTGTAATGATTACTGTTTGCAATCCAAACCGGTAGAGCAGACTCGAAAAGAAATGAATTACTCCCGAATGCAATCCGATGGATTTAGATACTAAACGCGAGAAATATCCTCTAAGGACATTAACGCTTACTGAATTGGAATCTCTTGCGAGCTTTGGGACGTCCCGGTTTCTTACGTTCTACCACGCGAGGATCGCGAGTGATGAAGCCTTCTGAACGCAAAGCGGGTTTGTCGTCCGGATTGATCTTGACCAGTGCACGGGCGATAGCCAAGCGAGCAGCCTCGCTCTGACCTTTGAAACCACCTCCACGCAGATTGATCTTGATATCGTATTTCGCAGCAACATCGAGCTTGAGAAGTGGCTGCTTAACGATATACTGCAAGATTGAAGACGGGAAATACTGTTCGATTTCGCGCTTGTTGATCACGATCTTGCCGGAGCCTTCGCTCAGATAAACACGAGCTACAGCAGCCTTACGCCGGCCTATTGCATTGATATAGTCCATAGCTGTCGATTATTTGAGTGAATTAATGTCCAGTTGCCGGGGTTGCTGAGCCTCATGCTTGTGCTCCGTGCCGGCATATACATACAGATTGCCAATGATCTTGGCACCCAAGCGATTCTTGGGGAGCATACCCTTTACCACCTTGCGGAAGAGGTATTCGGGGCCTTTGTTCATCAAGTCACGAGGTGTGAACTGACGTTGTCCGCCGGGATAGCCCGTATGGCGGAGATAAATACGACCGTCCCACTTATTACCGGAGAGAACGATCTTGTCTGCGTTGATAACGATCACGTTATCGCCACAATCAACATGCGGGGTGAAGTTGGGCTTGTATTTGCCGCGCAGGAGCTTTGCCACCTTGGCACACATACGGCCAAGTGTCTGTCCTTCAGCATCTACAATGACCCATTCCTTCGTAACAGTTGCTTTGTTCGCAGAAATGGTCTTGAAGCTTAAAGTATCCACTGCTTGTTTTTTTGTTGTTAGTAATTTGGTGAACGATCATCTTTTCTGTCGATTCGGCCGGTGCATCAGGAGCTTTACGCACGGACACTGGGCTGCTCCTCTCGGACAAAAACGCACTGAAAATCAAACCGTTCGGCACTATTTGATAATAATCAGCGCGGCAAAGGTACATTATTTTCAGCAAATTTCGGACATCGTGTCGCTCTGCACATTCCACAAATAAATGCAAACAGATTATGTAGTGAAGGATATCGGCATCATTTTAAGCTCTACGAACGACTTTTCATTTCCTCGATTTGGCAAGCTATTTGCCTCTTCCAACGCATCGAAATGCTTCTCGTATGCATCTTCGTTGCCGTGGAAGGCGTGATGCCCGAGCTTCGTGTGCCGCTAATTGCCGATATAGGCGTGGGAGCTAATTGGCTCGAAGTACATTAGCCGTTCAGTGGCTCGATCGCTCGACTGACAATCGAGTTTCGACCGCTATCGGTATCAAAAACGAAGGGTGCATAGAGATCATCCATGCACCCCTTTTAACATTTCGAAATTTCCATGAAGGACTTAGAGGTTTAATCCTATGCCAATATTGTTGTCGATAAGTTTAATGAAGGTTCGATCCTTTTGCTGGTAGTCATTGATCCTTTTTCCGAACATGCAAGACGTAAGATCGGTTCCTGCCATAAAGTAAACGGCCTTATTAATGTGGTATTGCAGATGCATCCCGAGACCAAACTCCAGTCCCGACCTCGTCTTGCGCTGCTTATCCCAAGTCTGCGAAGTAGAATTGTAAATTTGCTCATGACGACTCATCCATGCCATTCCGACTTCTGTAGAGAAGATGAAATTAAAATTTTTGATAGGGCGTATAGGAATGGCTATTCTATTATATGCTCCGACAACGTAAAACGCATAATTCAAGGTATTTTCTTTGCCGGACATATCGACATAATAACCCGGAGAGGGAGATAAGAAACGAAATGCTACGCCGGTTGCATTCTCTTTCTTACTTGGTGTCAAGCCCAGATAAATTGCACCAGACAAAAGTCTATCGTTAGCAGATGTATACCCATACATCAGGTTGGTAGTTGAACCTGCAATATATCCCTGTCCCAGCCTAACAGAAAAATCAAATCGTGACTTCTCTGTATTATTTTCTTGTGCAAAGGTATAGGTACCGGAAAAAGAAAGAGCACAAAGAAGTACTAATGTCGACTTAAACAAATGTTTCATCATAGTTTGCTTATATTAGTTAGAAATACTGATATGCCTGATTCTTATTAAAAGAAATTCTCATCTTCTACAGACATTTGCGAGTAATTGTATGATTCGTAATAAGTGCTGCAGCTAAAAATCTTCTAATACAAATCAGGTCAATTGCTCAAATTTATGGCAAAGGTAGACGTTCTTTTTTTCTGCCAATTTTTTTGCAGAATTTTTGTCTCTGTGCACATCCCGTTTTTCAAGTACAAGCACAACAGTCGTTG
This sequence comes from Porphyromonas gingivalis ATCC 33277, assembly GCF_000010505.1. Classification (GTDB taxonomy): domain Bacteria; phylum Bacteroidota; class Bacteroidia; order Bacteroidales; family Porphyromonadaceae; genus Porphyromonas; species Porphyromonas gingivalis. Next base: position 1,784,236 of record NC_010729.1, read on the forward strand.
GCAGGAGAAAAAAGATTTGGCTAATTTTGTCTTCCGAAAAGCATTGCTCCGAACAATGGATTCCCCCCCCGTGTATTGGAAACGAGCAATTAACTGAAAAAAGAGAGTATTATTTTAGTATGCCACACATCCATAAACTACCGGCTATGCCCCATCACCTGACATCAAGCCCGAATAGGCTCCTATTCGGACACCTCAGCACAACGATAGTCCTCGATCCGGTCCGAGATTGTAGAGCGGAATCGTGCAACTACATCGAATCACATGCAAAAGGATAGCATCTTGACATAGACCGATCACACATATTATACATACTGCACCCGTCGGAGTTCTCCGTAGAACTCGGCGGGTGTTTCTTTTATATCAGCATCGGAAAAGGCTTTTTTGAGCCTGCGATTTATATACAAATCACTTACGATCTATATATATATCAAAAACGATTTATATATAAAACGAAAACGATTTGTATACAAATTGAAAACACTTTATATACAGATCGTTGTACGGCTTGTTTTAAGTGGAATTTCGATCTATGGCAGTTCCTTTTCCCTCCACTTTTACCTCGCTTTTCTCCTCTCTACAGATGCTTATTTGGAATCATCCCAAACTCATCTTCGTTGTTGAAAACTTTTTTGGCGTATGATTATTGAGAGAGTCACTACTTTCGGAATCACTCTTTTTTCCTCTCATAGAAGACCCGATAATGTACCACCGGCTGAATTTTGGACACAAAAAAAGCCTTGCAGAAGTCTGAACTGCAAGGCTTTTTGTTTTGATTTTCTCAATCGAGGACAAACCCCTCCGGCAGGAAATCCGAGACGTCTCGTCCAAAGGAGATCAACTCGCGTACGGCACTCGAGCTGATGAAAGAGAGACGCGTGTCGGTACAAAGCAGAACGGTATCCACTCCCGAAAGATGGCGATTCAGGTCGGCCAAAGTACGCTCGTACTCAAAATCAGACCCTGAACGAATACCTCGCACCAAAGCAGTGGCTCCGGTTTGGCGCACGAGATCGACCGTAAGCCCACTATAAGTAATCACCCCGATAGCAGGACGGGAAGCATAGTAGCGGGCTATCTGCTCTTGTCGCCGTTCTGCGGAGAAGAGCGTGCGCTTCTGTTCATTGATACCGATAGCGATGATCACCTCATCGAATATGGCCAGCGAGCGTTCGACGATGTCGGCGTGGCCGCGTGTGAAAGGGTCGAACGAACCGGCAAAGAGGGCGATATTCTTTTTCATATTTGATTCTTGAGAAACCGGGAGGATCGCTTAAAGCACATCCTCATCCACGACTAAGTTGTCAATGATAAACTCCTGACGCTCGCTCGTATTCTTTCCCATATAGAAAGTGAGCAGTTCCTTGATCTTATCCTCGCGCTTGAGGCTGACCGGCTCGAGACGGATATTCTCCTCGTCGATCAAATCCTTGAATTGCTCCGGAGAGATTTCTCCCAATCCTTTGAAGCGGGTGACATCGGCTTTCTTGCCCAGCTGCTTCAGCGCGGCTTGCTTCTCGGCCTCACTATAGCAGTATATATCCGTCACCGGCTTAGGCATATCGGATTCCTGTTTCTTGCGTCCGCGTTTGGGGGTGGCTCCGAAGGTTTGTTTTTTGGATTCGGGCGGAAGGAAAACGCGGAAGAGAGGTGTTTCGAGGACATAGACATGCCCCTTGCGCACAAGGTCAGGGAAGAACTGAAGAAAGAAAGTGATGATCAGCAAGCGAATATGCATACCATCATCATCGGCATCAGTGGCAATGATCACACGATTGTAGCGCAGGCCGTCCAACCCTTCCTCGATATTCAGAGCTGCCTGCAAGAGGTTGAACTCCTCGTTCTCATAGACCACCTTCTTGGTCAGACCGAAACAGTTGAGCGGCTTACCACGCAGGCTGAACACGGCCTGATAGTTGGCATCCCGACACGTAGTAATAGAGCCGCTGGCCGAATTACCCTCGGTGATGAAAATGCTGGTACGCTCCGGTTCCTTCGCCTTGGGATCGTTGAGGTGGACGGTGCAGTCACGCAGTTTTTTGTTGTGCAGATTGGATTTCTTAGCTCGTTCGCGTGCCAATTTGGTGATGCCGCTCATCGCTTTGCGCTCGCGTTCGCTCTGCTGGATCTTGCGCAGCATCTCCTCCGCCGTTTCGGTATGGATATGCAGATAGTCGTCCAGTTCTTTCTTCAGGAAGTCGCCCACGAATTTTTGTATCGTAGGCCCATCCGGCCCCATATCACGGCTGCCGAGTTTGGTCTTGGTCTGACTCTCGAAGACAGGCTCTTCCACTTTGATACTGATAGCTGCGGCCATGCCGCTACGAATGTCGCTGTATTCGAAATTCTTGGAGTAGAACTCTTTGATCGTACGGGCTACGGCCTCACGGAAAGCACTCAGATGCGTCCCCCCTTGTGTCGTATTCTGACCGTTCACAAAGCTGTAGAACTCATCGCCGTACTGCTGCGTATGGGTGACGACGATCTCAATATCCGTATCGCTCAGGTGAATGATCGGATACAGTGCATCGCCCGTCATATTCTCGGCCAGGAGATCTTCCAAACCTTTGCGACTGAGGAATTTCTTCCCGTTGTAGAAGAATGACAATCCCGTATTCAGGAAAGTATAGTTCTTGATCATCGAAACGACGAACTCCTCCTGATACCGATAGTTGCGAAAGAGACTGTCGTCGGGCGTAAACCGCACTTCGGTACCGGAAGGCTCACCGGAAGGGACAGGATCGGTCTCCTCCAAGAGTTCGGCACGACTGTACCGTACGCGTTTGGTTTGTCCATCGCGCCATACCGTGACGACAAATTCGGTGGAGAGAGCATTGACAGCTTTGATGCCGACACCGTTCAGTCCGACGGATTTCTTGAAAGCTTTGGAATCGATTTTGCCCCCCGTATTCATCTTACAAGTGGCATCCACCAGCTTGCCAAGGGGGATACCGCGCCCGTAGTCACGAACGGTAACGGTACCATTCTCGATCGTAATATCGATGCTCTTGCCGGCACCCATGACAAATTCGTCCACAGAGTTGTCCAGCACCTCTTTCAGCAGCACATAGATACCGTCATCGGCATGAGAGCCATCGCCCAGCTTACCGATATACATCCCGGGACGACGGCGAATATGCTCGTCCCATTCCAGCGTCTTGATGTCGCTCTCGATATACTCTGTCTGCAACTGTTTTTCTTGCTCCATAGCGTTCTAAATGAGGCCTAAAAGTACAATAAAATGTTGTGAACCGTGACCGATGCTTCGGTCTCTCCATGCTTGCCGATCTTCACGACCCGGCTCTTGACGGATTAAGTTCTGCATAGGAATAATTGTTAAAGGGTTAACATGATAATGAAAAGTTGTCAGTCCGTGAAGACCCCCGAGGAGTCCCTGTCGAGACCCCCGGGGAGTCTCCTATGGGATCCCTGAGGAGTCTCGGGTGGGACCCCTAAGGGGTCTCGGGAGGGATCCCTGAGGGGTCTTGGTGGAGATCCCTGAGGGATGTGGATTCCCTAAGAAAGGGGAAGACGAAACTCCTCAAATATGATTCGCCCGAACAATGGGAGAGGATCTTATCTCCCACACATATACTCTGCCGGTACAGGCTATCCCCTGTGCCGGCAGAGTACATTATAATATATGCGGGGTTGCTCTCCGTTCGCATTATGTAGTAAATTTGCGACATGAAAGAAACTAACGCGGGAAGCGTATATAGTCCGGAGTTGATAGAATTTGCCACAGTGGGCGTTAAGTTCTGCGCTCTCGTCGAACAGGCAGCAGCTCACCGAACTACGGATTTCATCGACAAAGCTTCCAAAGTACTGCCCCTTCTCTATCTCAAGACAGCTCTTTTACCTCCATACGAATACAGCGAAGAAGTGGACTTCGTGGAGGAATACATCACGGAAGAATCCTACGAACAGGTACGCTCTGCCGTAGAGTCACTGTTGGGGTCATACGACTCTTTCCTCGATGCGCGACACAGCGATATGCAATACAGCGACACTCCCGTAGGAGCAAGTATAGGGGAATGTTTGGCCGACGTATATCAGCAGGTGGGCAATCTGCTCGGAGTCGTACGCCAATCGAACGACAGAGCCATCCCTCAAGCCATCGGCCGCTGCCTCACCTACTTCGGCGAATACTGGGGCAATCGGCTCTTGGCTGCAGCCGGTGCTCTGCACGAGTTGCGGTACAGTGAGGTGTATAGGACTTGGGAAGAAGAGGAGAGGGCTGAAGACTGACCCTCAAGTACTGCCCTATGGCATATATAACAATAGAATCATGGTAGCCAGTATAGATAAAGAAGCCGTTGCCGGCATGGAGGCAGAGATATTCCCCGGCACGATCCACCTGATCGACAAACCCCAAGCCATCCCCGAAGCCATAAGGCTGCTATCGGCCAGTCGCACGATCGGCTTCGACACGGAGACCCGCCCTTCTTTCGTCCGCGGTGCTCGTCCGTCCGTAGCTCTGATGCAGATGTCCACAGAAACGGACTGCTTCCTCTTCCGACTCAATATGATAGATATACCGGAGGAACTGCAACAGCTACTGGAGAATCCCGGCATACTCAAGGTAGGACTGAGCCTGAGCGATGACATGACGGTGATCAGACGGCGCAAACCGATCGAACCGGCAGGATTCGTCGAGCTGCAACGGCTCTGCCCTGCATATGGCATCCGCGATGCCAGTCTCCAGAAGATATACGCCATCCTTTTCGGCAGACGCATCAGCAAATCCCAACGGCTCACCAACTGGGAGGCACGCACGCTGACCGCAGCCCAGCAGTCCTATGCCGCACTCGATGCCTGGGCTTGCCTGCGCATATTCAATCAGCTTATGACACTTCCCACCCCTACCCCTGTACAATTCGCCCTCTTATGACAGCCCTACCCTCCATCACGCTACTACCGAACAAAGAGGAATCCGTCAGACGATTCCATCCGTGGATCTTCTCCGGTGCCATAGCATCGATAAGCGGCAATCCTGCCGAAGGAGATCCGGTTCGCATCTTTTCCTCCAAACACGAACCTCTCGGAGTCGGCCACTATGAGAAAGGAAGCATAGCCGTGCGGATGCTTTCCTTCGATGTCGATACGGTACTCGATGTCTCTTTCTGGGAAGAACGGCTCTCTGCCGCTTTCCGACTGCGTTCGGCTTTGGGGCTGATCCGCTACGATGATCCGAGATCAAAGAATACGGCCTATCGCTTGGTGCATGGAGAAGGAGATGGCCTTCCCGGCCTTATTATAGATGTATATGGACATACGGCCGTGATGCAGGCACACAGCGTAGGTATGCACCACGCACGAACGGATATAGCGAAGGCTCTTATAGCGACGACTGCAGGCTTGGTAGATGCCGTTTATTACAAGTCGGACAGTACTCTACCATTCAAAGCCGGACTGGAATCGGCCGATGGCTTCCTGATCGGTTCAGCACAAGCAGAAGCAGAGTACGAAAACGGACTTCTCTTCCTGCCCGACTGGATCAAAGGACAGAAGACGGGGTTCTTTATCGACCAGCGAGAGAACAGGGCCTTGCTGGAGGAGTATGCCTCCGGACGCAAGGTGCTCAATATGTTCTGCTATAGCGGTGGTTTCTCCCTGTATGCAATGAGAGGAGGAGCATACAAGGTACACTCGGTGGATAGCTCGGCCAGAGCCGTGCATCTGTTGGAGAAAAATATGGCACTGAATTTTGCCGGAGACGATCGTCACGAATCTTATGCCGCCGATGCTTTCCATTTCCTTGACGAGATGGCTGTCGGAGCTTATGATCTGATCGTACTGGATCCACCGGCTTTTGCCAAACATCGCAAAGTGCTGCGCAATGCGCTGATAGGTTACCGCAAACTGAATGCGGCAGCTTTTCGCAAGATTGCTCCGGGAGGCGTGCTCTTCACCTTCAGCTGTTCGCAAGCGGTCAGTCGGGAGGAATTCCGTTTGGCGGTCTTTACCGCAGCAGCATCGGCCGGCAGAAAGGTGCGAATACTGCATCAGCTTACCCAACCTGCCGATCACCCCATCAACATCTATCATCCGGAAGGCGAATACCTGAAAGGGCTTGTTCTCTACGTAGAATAACTACATCGAGGAATAAAAGTCCCGGCCCTATGCCTCATGCCGTCCTTGGTGGGAATAAAGGATCAATGGTAACGATCGTAAAGCCGCTCCAATTCGCCTGACAAGCGAAGCCGATCGAACCAACTATTGAGACTGTCCTGCAAGGAGGTTGCACTTCGGCGCACCAACCATGCCTGTCGCAGTTCGAAAGAGAGCGGTACACTGCAGTCCAACGCAGGGAGGAGTTGCCCCAACTTCTTAGCTTCATGTTGGTTACAGACGGTCAGATCGATGTCGCCCGATGCCACCATCATGGCTAATTGCTCTGCAGAATAAGTGGGATCGGTTCGTATATATATACTATCCCCGATTTCCTCGGACAGGTGTTTGACGAACAACCTCGCCGGAGAGCCTTCCGGAATGGTCACCGTCCGTCCGGACAAATCGATCTGGCGACGAATCAGAGCAGTATCGGATCGACGTTGTACCAGATAAAGCCGTCCAAGGTGTATCGGACGAAGAAAGCGGTAGTGGACGGTGTCCGTTACAGCCGTCAGCGGAATGTCTTGTGCAATGATGTCGCATGCACCTCGTCGCAACCTTTCAAGGCTCTCTTTCCAATTCTTTTCCAGACCGATTTCTATCCGAATGCCACTGATTTCCGATAAACGACGTGCCACATCGTAAACAAAGCCGGCGGTGGAATCCTGTCCCACATAATAGTCTCTGTCATTGTATCGGGCAATGATCCTCAGCACTCCTTCTCGGTGAATATCAGGATAATCACGCAACGAATCGACAGCGTCCCCACCGGCAGCCCCTCCTCTACCACAGTGGCGCAAAGCAACCATCACGATAAGGACAGAGATCAGTAAAACGCCGTAGAGAGCAATCTGTTTCTTCATTTCCATTTATTTATTGAAGTCGATGGCAATACCCATACGCAGACCACGAGGGTTGTACGGCGTATGCACCAAAGAGAAACGCTTGCTATCCATGAAAGCTTCAGCCAGATTGTACATTTCAAAGAAGAAACGTGAGCGCTTGAGGTGGATATTCACATAAGCATTCATCAGAGGGAAAGACCCTCCCACCTTTATCTCTTGTTGCGTGGTGAATTGCTGTACGGCGGGTTCATAATACGGAGCATAGTAGGAGGAATGAATGCGAGCATCCACTCCCGTCTGTATACGCATCACCTTGGTACTGCTCGGCAGACGGAAGTCCAAATAGAGATTGCCATAAGCCGCCAGCTTCGGCAAAGGTAAAGCCGTACGGTTGCTACTTGTTTGATAAGCCGCTTCCACTTCCCATCCCAAAGCACCCCATCGGTAGGCATGTGCTATCCGCCCTTCGAGGACTTGTATGGGAGAAGAGACCTGTTGGGGGAAAGCCGTATGGTCGAAATATATATAGTTCTTGAGCGTAGCGGATTGCAACGTCAAGGTCGTACCCCAGTCCTTCAGACAAAGAGAGCCACCCAATCTGAGTTGCTGGATGAAATCGAACGATTCGTCCCACCAGTGCACAGTACCATGATGATGACGCAGAAAGTAGCCCGGACGAGTATTGAGAAGTTGCCCCCAAGCTTCCATTTCCGTCTTCCGACGAAGGAGATCGAACGCTGTACTTAATCGTCCTCTGAGTTTGAATGCTCCGGCATCGCTCCCGACAACCGACAGCTCTCCATCGGCTGCAAAGTTGAGATATTTCCCCCCTCGTCGGCTGATCTCTCCCCCGACATAAGTGCTGAACTCCCTGTCCGTAGGGGGTACACCGACTACTGAATCTTGTAGCGTATAAAACCTATTCTCCAACCTGACATAAGCCGTCAGGCCGAACTTGGCCCAGCGATGGAAACCTTCCCGCAAAGAAAGAGCCAGCGTATTGTGGTACTCTTCCATACGAGTGGTGTCGTTCGGCAGCGTGATCACCTCTCCGGCATCATTCAGTCGTTTGATAAACAGATTGGGATAAATCGAATCGTCCAAAGGATTCTTGACCTTGAAGCGACGGCGACTTTTGGTATAATTGAAAGTGTGGGAAATACTACCCACGGGCACGAATACCATCGTATCGATCAAATGGGGAGCCTCGAATTCATTGCCATCATAATACTCGGTCTGTCCCTCACGATAGAAACCGAGGTTGTAGCGATGGGTCAGACGAGCCGTTCCTTGCCGAAGCGAATTGAACATATTATTGCCGGGAAACTTCACCGGAATATCCGTCGATACGAATTCGTTCGTTCCATTGGCAAAATTACCCGGATGGATCACATAGTCATCATTCGTAATCCCCCCATTCTCTGTCATCAGATAGTAATTGTTGCCCACATAAGCATAGGCTTCGTAACGGTCGGAACGGTAACTGCCGAAGAAACGGTAGGAGATGGCTTTCGTCTTGTTGGAGTTGTAGAAACCGTTGCTGTAGATATAATCCACATCGTTACCAATGTTGATTCGCTTGCCTATATTCAAAGCCAAAGTAGAACGCAGCTCTTCCTCTCGCGTCTGATTGTCGCCATGCCGGAGATAGAGCACCTGAGTGGTAGGACTCTTGGTATCGTAGAATCGGGCTGTAAAAGGATCTATCAGCATACCGTGAAGCCCGTACATATACATGAACTGCGGATGATAGAGCGGACGATCGAAGAACATCTTGCTCTCCCACGGAGAGTTCAGATTGCCCAAATAACCGATGGCAAGCGAACGTCCTTCGGCTTTCACTCGATTGTAGAAACCGAGCATAGCCGTATCGATGTGAGAGCGCAAGAGATCGCCCGTATTGGGATTCAACGTATAGACCTTGAGTTTATCCCCCCGAGCGATCTGCTCTTCTTCGGTAGGTTCCTTTACCTCCTTGTCTTCGAAATCAAACTGATAATCATGTTGTGCAAGAACGGGAATCACTGCAAACCACAGCGATACCACAGCACAAACAATTCTCCTGATACTTCCAGCCATCAACATAGTCACATTACCAGCCACCGGAGGCTCCACCGCCGCCGAAGCTACCTCCACCGAAGCCACCGCCGCCAAAACCACCTCCGAACCCTCCACTACGGCCTCCACGACCAAGTAGCGAACCCAGCAGGATACCTGTAGCAGCGGCTTCAGCATCATTATTGTCTCGGTACTCTTGGGTATGATTCTCTCCGCAGTACAGACAGCGCCATTCCTTGCGGATCATCATCCCTCTATCGGTACGCACACGCTTCTCTCCCATGTAACGCAGGGCAACCGTTCCACAGTTTGGACACCGCTTGTACGATGTCCCCGGATGATCGTAACCTATTATCTGTGTATGGTCGCAGGAAGAGCAAGCATAGACTCTGAAGTCCCGACTCTTGAGTTTATGCTCCATCTGCTGAGAGGGACTGAGATAACGATCTTCCTCCAAACTTTGATCAAGCAGATGTACCGAATGCTGATGGCAGCACGGACACACAGCCATCTCTTTCTTCAGTTTGTTCTGTCGCGATTTGATGATGGCCATCACCACAATAAATCCCGGAGGGAAAAGTAGCAAAAAGACACATCCCAGCATCGATATTCGCCTGCGAAGGAATTCATATTCCTCCACTGCCGTTGCTTGTGGATATTGCCTGCGATATGAAGTCAGCTGATAGAGTACCGAGGCCGAAGCGAGGAGCATAAAGAAGCAATAGAATATAAATATGGTACCCCAGCTCACTCTGGAAACAGCAGACCGATCTCCTCCGTCAGGCTTCACATCATAGGATCCGTCCAATACCTGCTGAACGGCAAGAACTCCCTCGGACAAACCTTCGGCATAGTTCCCCGATCGAAAATGAGGGATCATGCGATCATGTATGATACGGCTCAGCAGACCATCGGGCAAGTAACCTTCCAGACCATAGCCCGTCTCAAAGCGTACCCGCCGCTGATCCAGCACGAGTACGAGGAGGAGGCCGTTGTTGTTCTTTTTATTACCGACTCCCCATTGACGTGCCAGCTTCAAGGTAAAATCCTCCAATGGAGCATCACCGATAGACGGAAGAGTAACGACGGCAAACTCAACGGCATGACTGTTGCGGATGGCTCGCAGCCGTCCGTTCATCACCTCCTCCTGTGCATTGCTGAGCAAGCCTGCTTCGTCCGTCACGAGTCGAGTGCTATCGGCAAGTTGGACGTTAGGTACATCTTCCGGCTTATATACCCGTTGCGCCGATACACATGGATGCAGCAGAAAGAAGAAAAAGGCCGTTAGGGAAAAAGGCCACACTGCAAGGCTCCGAAACCCGATCTTTGATGAACGCATCATTCGCAAGAGCGAAAAAGAGGACTAGAATTTTACCTGAGGGGCTTTCTCTGCACCCTCATCAGCCTTGAAGTAGGGACGCTGATCGAAATTCATCATACCCGCAATGATATTGGCCGGGAATCTGCGCACAGCCACGTTATATGTCTTGGCTATGGCATTGAAGTCCTGACGTGCTACCGTGATTCTGTTTTCCGTACCCTCAAGTTGCACTTGCAGATCGCGGAAATTCTGGTTAGCCTTGAGATCGGGGTAACGCTCCACCACGACCATCAAACGGGACAAGGCACTCGATAGCTGATCCTGTGACTGCTGAAACTTAGCCAAGTTCTCTTCCGTCAGATTGTCGGCATTGATATTCGCAGCAGTGGCTTTGCTACGTGCTTCGATCACGGCAGTAAGCGTTTCGCTCTCGTGAGCAGCATAGCCTTTGACGGTCTCTACGAGATTCGGGATCAAGTCCAAACGACGTTGATATTGGTTTTCCACTTGACTCCAAGCCGTATTGACGGCTTCCTGCTTGTCCACGAAGCCGTTGTATTTGAGCACACCCCAGCTAAATAGCAGGACAAAAACTGCAATAATGGCAATGATGATTACTGTTCCTTTTTTCATATTCATTCTATGTTTACGTTACTATTAGGTTTATCTGAATGTACTACTTACGACGTCTGACAGGCGTTTTGTCTTTCTTGACCGACCAGCCGAAATAGCCGAGAAAGTCCCCAAGCGAGAAGTATTCGCCATGCGAATATGCCAGCAGGTTTGCTTTCTCCATATCGAAAGAACCTGTCTCCGGGTTGATATATTGTTCGTCGGCACGGATATTGACCACATCGGCCATAAACATGTCATGGCTACCGAGTGGAATGACCTGCCGTACCTTGCACTCTATGCTGACCGGCGATTCGGCCACCAAAGGAGCTTTGATCAGCTTGGCCGGCTCCACGGTAAGGCCTGTCTCGGCAAACTTGTCATAGTCCTTGCCCGAACGGACACCGCACCAGTCCGTCTGTCTGGCCATGCCGACCGTAGTCAGGTTCAAACCGAACTCGCCACTCTCTTTGATGAGAGTATAGGAGTGACGCTCCGGGCGAATACTGACATAGCACATAGGCGGCTGGCTGCATATCGTCCCCACCCAACTGGCCGTAAGCAAATTATAATCCTCCGGCCGGGAGCCACAACTCACCAATATGGCCGGTAGCGGATAGATAAGTGTGCCGGGTTTCCAATCTTGTCTCATTGTTTCGTTCTTAGAAAACTTACGCGAACTATAGCAGCTCGATGCGGTCACCGGCTAGTTTTCGCTCGCAGTAGTCGCATCGAAGGGTGCACTGCTCGGCATCTATCACACGGAATCGGGTTTGCATCGGTTCGTTGTTCGTAATACACTTCGGATTCGGACAACGGACGAGACCCACAATCTCGTGTGGTACTTCCACCTGACGTTTTTCTACAACTTCATAGTCCCGAATAATGTTCAGGCGCACATTCGGGGCAATAAGAGCGATGCGGTTCAATTCCTCCTCTTCGAAAGTCTTGTCCTCTATCTTGATAACTCCTTTCGAACCATGGCTCCGACTGCGCAAATTGTTGCCGATGGTGATCCGCTTGTCCAAATCATCCAGTTGCAGGAGAGTAGCCACCTTGAACAGTTTCGTCGGGGGGATATGGTCTATCACGATGCCGTTTCTAATCGCGGCGACGAGCATTTCTTCCTTTTTCATTACAATATCTGCTTAGTTTGCAACGTCTATGCCGAGCACTTCACAAATGATGGACTGCCTCGTATAAAGCCCGTTCAGTGCTTGCCGGATAAAGTAGGCTTTGGGATTGTCATCCACATCATAGGCAATCTCCCCCACACGAGGTAGCGGATGCAGTACGCGCAGATTCGGACGGCTGTCGGACAGCATAGCGTTGGTCAGCACATAGACATCTTTGACCCGTTCATATTCCTCCAGATCCGTAAACCGCTCACGTTGTACTCGTGTCATGTAGAGAATGTCGCAGTTGTTGATCACCTCTTCGTCGAAATGTTTGGTTTCCGTATAAGGCAGATCATGCTCTCGACAAAACTGCTTGTATTCTTCCGGAAGAGACAGCTCTTCGGGAGCAACGAAGATGAAACGAGGGCGGAAGTGCGACATACCCTCTATCAGAGAATGGATAGTACGTCCATACTTGAGATCCCCTACCATAGCGATAGTCCTGTCATACAGCGTGCCCTGTGTTTTGCGAATGGAATAGAGATCCAATAAAGTCTGTGAAGGATGCTGGTTGGCTCCATCGCCGGCGTTGACTACCGGCACACGGCTTACCTCCGAAGCATAACGAGCCGCCCCTTCCAGATAGTGGCGCATAATAATCAGATCGGCATAGTTGCCCACCATGGAAATGGTATCCTTGAGCGATTCGCCTTTCGTAGAGCTGGAGGTGGATGCATCCGAAAAACCGATGATACGGCCTCCGAGGCGGTTCACAGCCGTCTCAAAACTCAGGCGCGTACGGGTAGAAGGCTCAAAGAAAAGAGTGGCTACGACCTTACCCTCCAAAAGGTGCCGATTCGGATTCTTTTCGAATAGCTCTGCCCGATCGAGAATGCGAAGAATGTCCTCGGCCGAACACTCGTCAATAGATACGATATGCTTCATCTTTTAAGGAGTATAATTGATTGAATGATATGGACGGAAGCAAAGCTCACTTCAAAGCGAAAGAAGCCTTAACCGTTATGCTTGCCGTCTTCATCTTGGAAGACGTATTGAACGAACCTCCCCAGCTATAGTCTTCGTTCGAGTTGAGCCCCACTATCTGGAACACGCCCATCGAAGAAGATAGCATCTTACCCACGGAGGAACCGCTCCCCTCCGCAATGACCGAAGCACGATTGAAAGCGTCTTCGGAGGCATTGCGCAGCATCTCCACCTTCAGATCATTGAGCTTGGTGTAGTAATAGGCCGGACGGTCGGAGGTAATCTCTACTCCCTGATTGATCAGCTCCGTTATATCGCGAGATATTTTCTCCACATGTTCGATGTCCTGTGAGGTCACCGTAACTGTCTGGCTGAGCAGATACCCGGCAAAGGTCCTGACGTTTTGTTCCTGCCGAGGATCGTAATAGTAGTTGTACTCTTTAGAAATGGCTACGCTTGAGAAGATATAAGACGAATCCGGCAGCTGCTTGTTTTTCAAATAGTCTGCCACCAATATCTGTTTTTCCTTCAAAGCCTTGTAGGCCGATTCGAGATCCATCATCTGGAGCTGGTACGAAGCAGTCCAAACGATCAGATCGGATTTGAAATTACGCTCGGCCATACCGGTCACAGTCACCGAAGGCTGAGAGCGGCGTAGCTGAGCGACACTGCGGCCAAGAGCATAAAGGCCCAATACGAAAGCCAAACCGGCGACGATCGTAATCCAAAGTTTTTCTTTTTTCATCACAAAGCACTGTATTGATTCTATATTACTACTTCTTATCGCCATAGAATACAGGATAAGCAAAGTAATGCGTTTCCCACCGACGAGTCCAGATATTGTATTCGCGCTCCATACCGACGGCAAAGCCGAATCGCTCGGAGACTTTCAGCTCAAGCGATCCACCGTACTGAGGGCCGAATCCATGCATCGGAACAGCCATATTGAGTCCTGAGCGCGTACTGCTGTAGAGAGGATAGCTGCCGAATCCATTGACAAAGACATTGTCCATCACTTCGTATCGAGCACTTCCTTTAAGCGAGAACGTTCTATTATCGAAAGCATTCCACTGTACCTGTCGATAATCGATACCGGTGGTAAAACTCAATCTCTCGGTGGCTTGCCAACGGAGTTGGCCATTGACAGCCGTCATAGGTATAAAGCCGAAATTCTGCTGCCAACCGCCTTGGACATGTGCCGTAAGATTTTGACTCAGCAAGAAGTCGGCACCTGCATTCCATCCGAAGTCCTTGCGCACACCGGTCAATAAATCATGGCCAAGACCGATATTGCCCGATGTATAAAAATGCATCCTATCGGTCGGTCGCCATGAAAGGACACCGGCAGCGTGGCGAGTTTGCAAGAGGGGCGAAACGAAATCCCGACGCTCTGCCGCGAAGTCGAGGTCCTCATTCAATTGCAAAGATGAGCGATGAGGCTTCAATCCATTGAGCAAAGCATCGGAAAGATGTTTGTCTCTAAACCTTTTCAGTGTAAGGGTATTCTGAAAAGAAGCGGGCTGGACGGGGTGATCAATGGAGAGAAGAGGAGTCTGCTCCACTATGCTGCTATTCGGCACTGGCTGAACCGTAGAGAGACTATCCTTTTTCTCTTGCGCCATCGCAGAGAAAAGACCTACCACGAATATCAACCCGAACAGGACGGTTCTCGAACGACGGATAAGACACCGGATTATCATGAGTCTTGCATAATTTGATATACCGCAAAGATAAATTATTATAGGTACAACAGACATACCGTACAGGCCCTAAAGGTTATCCCCAATCTACGAGACGAAGCAGACAGGAGGAGGAAAAGAAAGGCTAAGCCGACAAAAGAGAAGAAAAGTGTAGCAGGCATCATCTCACAGCCGATCGGTTTACGTGCCGGAATTTTCGTGTTTGCAGTTTGGAAAAACGTGGCGCGTAAACTTTTTCGCTTTGGCGCGAGAAGTAAAAAAATCTCGAACCAAAACGAAAAAATTCCGGCACCACCTTCTTCAGAAAAGACGCGCCGCAATCAGAGGATTTTCGGCTCGTATCGGTGGGATAGCGGTTGATGGATATTGACTCGATAGTAGAGCTGCCCTCCAACGGCAGTCCTAAGAAAAACTCGATAAAAAAAGCACTATTCTCATTGCCGGGCATCGAAGAGATCGTCAAGGACGAACCGAATGAAAACCAATGAGATCTCATCGTCTTCTTCGACAAAATAACCGATCGTTCCATCCGCCAACAGAGTCATATCCGAGTAGGCACTCGATCCTGAATTGACAACAACGGGAGCGGACCAGCGGCCGGAGACATGATCGAAGAGATAGACAGCCCCATCGCGACGCCCATCCGGGCCGAGAGGCAGGGAGTGCAGCATTTGATTCCTTCCATTCCTTTTCACTTGAAGCATAGCTCCATTACAGCCGGGGTCATGGATGCCCTCGAACTGCTTGGCTCTCTCCCAAGTAAGGCCATCGTCGGAGGAGAGAGCGAAGAAACGCTGTCGGCTCTCCTGCCTTCCCTGATTGCGTACGCTCATCAGTACCCTGCCATCAGGCATCAATGAGAGCTTTGCCTCGTCGCCACGGTGGTATGCACAGTCGGAAAGCTGCCATGTACCTCCCTCGTCGTCGCTATAGAGGACATAGTTGTTCAGGACGTACTCCTGCCCTGATTCGCGGATGGCAGCCACAAACATGACACGACCGGATGGAAGCACAAGCCCTTGTCCCGAAGCACAAAAGGAGGCCAACCAGCGACTGCGTCCCGGATCGGCACAATCCTTGCCGAAGATGAAATGGGTTATATCCCGAGGAGGCGACCAGGTGAGGCCTTCGTCCCGACTTTCCGATATATAAGTGCGCTGAGGACGATCGGGGGTAGACTGCCACAAGCCTACTCCACCGACAAAGATCATCAGGAGCTTTCCTGCTTGAGTTTGCACCAGGGCTACATCGCCAAAGCCATGATTGCGTCCCTCTCCCTGTACGATAATCCGGGGATCGCTCCACGATTTCCCTCCGTCCGTACTGCGCCGCATGACTATATCTATATCCTCCGGCAGATCCGTCTGATTATATTTTCGTCTGTCGGCCATCGCTATGAGTGTTCCATTGGCCGTTTTCAAAATGGACGGGATACGATAGTTGCGCGATCCGCCATCACCGGGTACAAAGAGGGCCTCATACTCCCTATACAGACGACGGGAGGCAGGCGACAGCTCTTTCAACGGCAAAGGACGGCCATCGACAGCCAGCTCTTCCACACGGGCAGTCAGCGTATCGGATCGGGAAAAAGAAGCGACAGGCCCTATATCCGCAGCCAAATAAAAGAAGCAGCGTCCGGCTACCGAATCCGCAGAAAGGGCTGTGGTACGATCTTCCTTTGAGATCGGGAAGCTATCGTAAGAGACTCGCCCTTTGTAGTCCGGCAAGTCGCGCACCGCTAAAGAATCACTCACAAGGAGATATAGGGCGGTGACTTTTTCCTCCGTTTCTTTCGGAAGAGAGAATCCGATACGAATCTGTTTTGCACCCGGAGGAAGGGATTCACTTAAGGCTACCTTCACCAGCGTTCGGCGCACTTGGTTCGGCGCCACTCCATGGCTGTCCCCCCACATAGTGACTTCCTGTCCAGAGAGGTGCATCATCGCCATGAGACAACAAAAAACGACAAGGCAGACATAACGTCGAGTCTTCGCCAAAAGAGTATTATTAGCCATTGAAAACTATTTTATACCATTTTGGGAATCAAAGTTATGAAATCAGAGCAGTTGCGTCCGCGCAAGGCATTGGGACGAACATACGATCTGCCCGAAGCCCTTTATAAATAGACATATTTAGGAGAAAAACGTCCCAATATCCATGAAATACTCTATATATTTGCCTTGCCTAAGGCAAGGATAATACCTCTGTATTGACGCAGTTCGAACAAAGGCGCTATCCAGAGAAAGGCGCACAAACCAAAACAGATCCATCCGCTTTCCTTCGTTGCCCTACGACGAAATGAAAATGGAAGACACGCTTTTTTCTTCCAACCTCGGATAATGGCAGCTACAAACCCTCCGGCCGAATTGGCAATGAGATTTTGAAAACATGAGATCAGTACAAATACTAACCATTTTTCACAAACCAAAAACTAACCAGTTATGAAAAGAAAACCGCTATTCTCAGCCCTTGTAATCCTTTCCGGCTTCTTCGGATCGGTTCACCCGGCCTCAGCACAGAAAGTTCCTGCACCCGTCGATGGCGAGCGCATTATCATGGAGCTAAGTGAGGCCGATGTGGAGTGTACAATCAAAATAGAAGCCGAGGATGGCTATGCCAACGACATTTGGGCAGACCTCAACGGAAACGGCAAGTACGATTCGGGGGAGAGGCTCGATTCAGGTGAGTTTCGTGATGTTGAGTTCAGACAAACAAAGGCCATCGTCTATGGCAAAATGGCCAAATTCTTGTTTAGAGGTTCTTCTGCAGGAGACTATGGTGCTACCTTTATAGATATTAGCAATTGTACCGGCCTGACTGCTTTCGACTGCTTTGCCAATCTGCTGACAGAACTCGATCTGTCCAAAGCAAACGGTCTGACTTTTGTAAACTGCGGCAAAAACCAGCTGACCAAGCTTGACCTGCCCGCAAATGCGGACATTGAGACGCTGAACTGCTCCAAAAACAAGATAACGAGTCTCAACCTATCGACCTATACCAAGCTGAAAGAGCTTTATGTGGGCGACAACGGGCTGACAGCCTTGGATCTCTCCGCCAATACGCTCCTCGAAGAGCTGGTGTATTCTAACAACGAGGTGACTACGATAAACCTGTCTGCCAATACGAACTTGAAAAGCCTGTATTGCATAAACAATAAGATGACCGGACTCGATGTCGCAGCCAACAAAGAGCTGAAAATACTCCACTGCAACAACAATCAGCTGACCGCCCTCAATCTCTCGGCCAATACCAAGCTGACGACTCTAAGCTTCTTCAACAACGAGCTGGCAAATATCGATCTCTCCGGCAACACGGCTTTGGAGTGGCTTTTCTGCAACGGCAATAAGCTGACGAAGTTGGATGTATCTGCCAACGCCAATCTGATAGCACTGCAATGCAGCAACAACCAGCTGACTGCTCTGGATCTGTCAAAAACGCCGAAACTGACAACGTTGAATTGCTACTCCAACCGGATCAAAGATACCGCCATGCGTGCATTGATCGAAAGCCTGCCTACGATCACTGAAGGAGAAGGCAGGTTCGTTCCTTACAACGACGATGAAGAAGGAGGAGAAGAGGAGAACGTGTGTACAACCGAACACGTGGAAATGGCCAAGGCCAAGAATTGGAAGGTACTTACCTCGTGGGGAGAGCCTTTCCCCGGAATAACGGCTTTGATTTCCATCGAAGGTGAGAGCGAATATTCCGTATATGCTCAAGATGGCATCCTCTACCTCTCCGGTATGGAGCAGGGCTTGCCCGTTCAGGTATATACTATGGGAGGAAGCATGATGTACTCATCTGTCGCTTCCGGATCAGCCATGGAAATACAGCTCCCGAGAGGTGCGGCCTATGTAGTACGCATCGGCAGCCATGCGATCAAAACCGCGATGCCGTAAACGGATTTTACCCAACGATCAAGGGCTGTGCCAATGGAAGATATTCCGAGAGGCACAGCCCTTTCTTTTTCACCATGAACCGGTGACAATGTGCTTAGGCCGAGGAAGAGAGAGATTCGGTAAGCAATTCGCCCAATAGTGAACGAAGGACAGCCATCGAGGGAAGGACAAGCGATGCACCGGCATCCCACAAATCGGCATCGGGCAAGCAACCTGTATTCACCGCAATGGTAAAGATACCGGCATCGACAGCAGCACGAACTCCCAGCGGAGCATTCTCTACCACAAAAGCCTCGGAAGGCGACATCCCCACGCACTCCAATGCCTTGAGATAAGGCTCCGGATGAGGTTTTCCACGGTGTACATCGGCACCTGTCACCATGTTCGCAGGACTGAAGTTGTCGCCATAACTTCTTTGCAAACGCTGCAATATATCAGTCTGGGACGAACCTGTCACCAGCATGATACGCAAGCCCCGGTCACAAACGTCCGACACCAGAGCCGGAGCATCGTCGATCACGCTTCCGGAATTGTACAAAGCGAAGAGTTGACTCTTGCGCCCGTACATATCGGCTATTTCTTTTTCTGT
This sequence comes from Porphyromonas gingivalis ATCC 33277, assembly GCF_000010505.1. Taxonomy (GTDB): domain Bacteria; phylum Bacteroidota; class Bacteroidia; order Bacteroidales; family Porphyromonadaceae; genus Porphyromonas; species Porphyromonas gingivalis. Next base: position 1,803,476 of record NC_010729.1, read on the forward strand.
CGGCAGTCGTCCGTATCCCCGTTCGAACAGGATCTTGATGGTATCGCTACCCTTCTGTCCTTCCCAGCGATAGAAATCCAGCGGCTCCGCAGCGATACCGCATTCTCCGGCAGCCTCCACCCAACTCCGTGCATGTGCCGGCATGGAATCGAACAGCACTCCGTCCATATCGAAAAAGCACGAACGGAGAGGGGCATGCCGGTATGCCTTCTCTGTGCGGAAAGCCTGTAATGCTTCCGTTATGTTATTGTAGTCCATCGACTCTTTTTTCTCCATTAGCTTATGACACTCCAGTCTTCCTCCTTGGGGAAAAGTTTGTTCAGACGAAGGGCCAGCATTTGATTGTCGGGATGGCGAAGTTCGGGGTCGCGCTCCAGTAGTTGCTCCGCTATACTTCGGGAAAGAGCTATCAGCTCCGTATCTCGTGCGGGATTGGCTATCCGAAGGCTGATCTGACGACCGCTCTGGCGCGTACCCTCCAAGTCGCCGAAACCACGAAGGCGCATATCTTCCTCTGCTATTTCGAATCCATCGTTCGTCTCCACCATCACCTGAATACGCCGACGCGAATCCTCTCCTGTTTTCGTTCCCGTGATCAGGATGCAATAGCTTTGCTCTCCTCCGCGGCCTACACGTCCTCTAAGCTGGTGTAGCTGCGACAGGCCGAAACGATCGGCATTCTCCACTACCATCACCGTAGCATTGGGGACATTCACTCCGACTTCGATAACCGTCGTAGCCAACAAGATACGGGAGCGACCGCTGACGAAGTCCGCCATACGTGCCTCCTTTTCCTTGGCTTTCATCTTGCCGTGCACCATCGTCACGCCCTCATCGGGGAAAATGGAAGAGAACAGCTCGAAGCCATCTTCAAGATTCTTCAGATCGGTCGTCTCCGACCCCTCGATCATCGGATACACCACATATACCTGCCGGCCTGCGGCAAGCTGAGATCGCAGGAAACGAAAGACAGGAGCCATATCGTTGTCGAAGTGGTGGAGCGTCTGTATGGGCTTACGGCCGGGAGGCAATTCGTCAATGATGGAAATATCCAGATCGCCGTATAACGTCATGGCCAATGTACGAGGTATGGGGGTGGCACTCATAATCAGAATATGGGGCAGAGTGTCGAGGTTCTTTTCCCACAAGCGGGCTCGCTGCTGTACGCCGAATCGGTGCTGCTCGTCTATGACAGCCATTCCCAAACGATGAAAGGCCACTCCCTGTTCCAATAGGGCATGCGTACCGACGACGATGGAGAGCGAGCCATCGGCCAGACGCGGAAGCAAGCGTTCCCGCTGACGTGCGGTACAGCTTCCGATGAGCAAACCGACTTCTATGCCAAGCGGTCGCAACAGTTCGGACAGGGTATGATGATGCTGTCTGGCGAGAATTTCGGTCGGAGCCATCAGGCAAGCCTGACAGCCATTGTCCAGAGCCAACAGCATGGACAGCAAGGCTACCAAAGTTTTACCGCTACCCACATCGCCCTGCACTAGTCGGTTCATTTGATGTCCGCTGAGGGTATCCTGCCGGATCTCCCGTACCACCTTTTTCTGCGCACCGGTCAGTTCGAAAGGCAGATGTTCCTTGTAGAATGTATTGAACAAGGCTCCCACTTGAGCAAAAACAATTCCCTGAAAACGCGCTTTACGCTCCAGCTTGCTGCCGATCAGATGCAGCTGCACATAGAACAGCTCTTCGAACTTGAGTCTTGTACGGGCAGCTTCCAGCTGTGCCACCCCCTGAGGGAAATGAATCTGTCTGATGGCTTCCTGATAGGAGACGAACCCATAAGACGAAAGGATGTAAGGCGGCAATGTCTCGGTCAGTGTGGCTGATACCTGATTGAGGAGTACGTACAGGAGTTGCTGGAGCTGTTTGCTGCCCAGCCCCATACTCTTCATGCGCTCTGTGGTGTGATAAATCGGAGTCAGTCCGCCGGCTACCTGCTCTGCCTTCTCCTCCGCATCTATTTCGGGATGTGCTATGTTATAGCCGGAAGCGAAGAAAACAGGCTTGCCGAAAACGATATATCGCCGTCCTTCCTGCAGTTTGTCGCGTATGTACTTGATACCCTTGAACCAAACCAGCTCTATGCTTCCCGTACCGTCCGAGAAAGTAGCCGTCAGCCGCTTGCGCCGTCCTTCGCCCACCTCGGAGAAGTTGCGAAGGACACCGCGCAGTTGGATATAGGGCATATCGGAGCGTATCTCCCGTATGGCATAAAATCGACTCCTATCGACATAGCGAAAGGGGAAATAATGGAGAAGATCCAGATAGGTACGTACTTCTATTTCCTCCTTCAGTACTTCCGCCCGCTTCGGCCCTACGCCGGTCAGGTAAGTGATTTTGGTCGATAGGATATCCATCTGCCAGAAGATAGGGTATCGGGTGCGTTAATGGGCTGCGGATTACTTCTCCGACAAGCGTTGCTGCCAACGCCATGCACTCAGCAGTGTGTCTTCCAACGACTCCAAAGCCTTCCAACCCAACACCTCATTGGCTTTCTTCGGCTCGGCCCATACCTGTTCGATATCGCCTTCGCGCCTTCCTACTATCCTATGAGGAACGGCAACGCCTGTCACCCGTTCGAAGGTACGGATAAGCTCCAGCACGCTCACGCCCCTACCCGTACCTATATTAAAGACTTCGAGCGAATCGCTCGCTTTCTCTTCATTCAGCATCCGTTCGATGGCAGCCACATGCGCTTTGGCCAAATCCACCACATAGATATAGTCCCGGATACAAGAGCCGTCGGGCGTGTCGTAGTCATCGCCGAAGACGCTCAGTTCGGCTCTGATGCCTGCCGCCGTTTGAGTCAAATAAGGGATCAGATTCTGTGGCACTCCGTTAGGAAGCTCTCCGATATGCGCCGTGGGATGTGCCCCGATCGGATTGAAGTAGCGCAGAAGTATAGCCTTGTACTCTGCTCCGGCATGGATAGCATCGCGGATAATCTCCTCGTTGATTTGCTTCGTATTGCCATAGGGAGAGAGAGCTTCCTGTATCGGAGCCTCTTCCGTTACGGGCAATACCTCCGGCTGTCCGTACACCGTACAGGATGAGGAAAATACGATCCCACGAGTGCCGAATCGCTCCATCAGTTCGAGGATATTCAGTAGTGAGAGGATATTGTTCCTGTAGTACAAAAGCGGCTTCTGCACCGATTCGCCTACGGCCTTGCTTGCAGCAAAATGAATGACGCCTGCTATATCGGGATGCGCCGTAAAGACGCGCTCCATCGCCTCCATATCATTACAGTCGGCCTCATAAAAATCGGGGCGAACCCCTGTAATCCGGGCTATACCGTCGAGCACAGCAACATTGGAGTTGGAGAAGTTGTCCACACTCACGACCCGATAGCCTGCCTGCTGTAGCTCCACAGTCGTATGGGATCCTATATATCCTGTCCCGCCGGTAACGAGAATCTTTCGTTTCATTTCGGTTTCTTATTTCGTAGCTAATTCTTGATTGATCGAGTCGATATAATCCAGCAATTCTTCCTTGCCCGTTTTCTTTTCGGAAGAGGTAATAAATACCGGAGGAAGTTCCTCCCATGTCTCCAGCAGTTTTTGCTTGTAAGCCTCCGTATTCTCTTTCAATCGGCTGAATGAGAGCTTGTCCGCCTTGGTGAATACGATGCTGAACGGAATCCCGTTCTCACCCAGCCATTGGAGAAACTCCAAGTCGATCTTCTGCGGTTCATGCCTGCAATCGATCAGGACAAAGAGACTGGAAAGCTGCTCGCGACAGAGGATGTACGTCTCGATGATCCTGCGCAAGGATTCCCTGTTGGACGCACCCAAACGGGCATATCCGTATCCGGGCAAATCGACCAGATACCACGAATCGTCGATGATAAAATGGTTGATCAGCTGCGTTTTACCCGGCTTTTGGGAGGTCATGGCCAGTCCCTTTTGGCCGGTAAGCATATTGATCAGAGAGGATTTGCCCACATTCGAACGGCCGATGAAAGCATATTCGGGGAGCCTCGTATCAGGACATTTGCGCACATCGGTATTACTGATTACAAATGCCGCCTTTTTTATTTCCATTCGGTTCTGTCGTTATTTATATACGGATAGCCGTACAATAATTATATCTTTGTGACATACAAAGATAGCTTTCTTTTACCGGTTAAGCCTCAATTAGAATATGAACAAATCGCTTATAATTCTTATCTATACCCTCGTTTGGGTTTTGCTCATCGTCTTGCAAAGTCTGGCATTGGAGAGCGCCAACCCCGGCACCCCCTCCTTTTGGAATACGCCCTCCGCTTATTATTCCGTATGGATCGTCGATGCCTATATCATAGCCCTGTACTATATCAATTATTTTCTGATAGCCCCATTCATGATCAAGAGGCACCTCTTTCGTCCCTATATCGTGCTATCGCTGGCCTTGGGCGGAATAGGCATGTTGCTTCCCGTCGTCTTCCACCACGCTTGGCAATGGACTATACCGGGCACGTCCGAAGGACAGATGCCTCTTTACGGGGAAGGCTTCATCGCCTCCATAGCGGCCATAGCCGTAGGGCTGTCCGTCCGCGGAGTCCGCGAGTGGGTGCGTCTGGCTCGTCGGAATACCAATCTGGAGATAGCACTCAAGAACAAGTCCATCGCATACGATCGTGCCGAAGCGCGGCTGCGTTCTTTGGAACAGCCGGTTTCTTTCCATAACCCCGGCACGGGAGCGAAAGCGGAAAACGCACCTTCCTCTACTCCTGTCAGTCCACAAACAAACGAATAGTCATGCGAAAGAAACGCTCCAATCCCTACTACAAAGTCAGCAGGCGGAAGTTCAGCAAACGAAATTCCGGACGCAGATATTCGAGAAAGAGGAGAAGAAACGGACGGCGATGGGGACTGATGATCAGTCTGCTCCTCCTTGTCGCCCTCGGTATCTGGATAGCCAAGCGATACAGGGCTTGGTTCGTTTCTCCGGCCGAAGTCGCCTACACCGTACCGCATACGATAGACAGGCTCACCCTGACACCGGGTGAGGATTTCCTTACCCAAAGGACGGTCAGCTGGCGGTGCGACACCCTGCCGCAAGACTCTTGGCTGGACTATCGCTCTCCGGACGGAGCGGATGCAGATACCCTGCTAATCTCACTGCCGGCCGAGGGAAAAGAAGTCCTCACCCGGGCCGGACGCAACTACTATTACCACGCTAAGATAAACGGACTCAAGCCCGGCCGCACCTATACCTACAGGGTCAAGACGGGAGAGCAGACATCGCCCTGGTACCGATTCTCCATTCCCGACAGTTCGGCTGCTACCGACTTCATCTATATCGGGGACGTTCAGGATCCGGGCAACGGAGGCAGTCAGGCTCTGCTCCAACGGCTGCGCACCCTGCATCCCACCCCCGATTTTCTGGCTTTGGGTGGCGATCAGATCGAAGGTCCCACGGATTTCTATTGGGAAGTATGGCATCGTGTCATAGGCGACTGGACGGCATCGACACCCGTCATCGCCGCTACCGGCAACCACGAGTATATCAAAGGACTGAAAAGACAGCTCGATCCCCGTTGGGTACCTCAGTACAACTATCCGGCCAATGGTCCCAAAGGCTTCGAGCGGCGTTCGTACTACATAGACTTCCCCCATATGCGGCTCATCGTCATGGACACCAACGACATCCAATGGCCGGCATCCGTATTCAACCACCGCACGTGGTTGAAAAACGCACTCGAAACCACCGTACAGCCGTGGAAGGTGGTCATGTTCCACCACGGAGTGTATTCGGTGCGGCAGGGACGCATGAACCCGATCATCCGCTACGGCTTCCGCTCCATTCTGGAGGAAGGCGGTGCCGACCTCGTCCTGCAAGGACACGATCATGCCTACTCCCGCATCACTACCAAGACGGAGTCCGGCACGAAGACGACACCCGTATATATCATCAGCAGCGCATCGCCCAAGCACTACCGCAACGGATTCTCCGAGCAGCACGACAGGATCGGCTCCGGCCTCTACCTCTATCAGACCATCCACGTCACGCAGGGAGAGATCCGCTACCGCTCCACCACCTTCGACAATCGCCCTTACGACGATCTGCACCTGAAGAAGCAGGGAGGCCGAACCACAGTCAAGGACAATGCCGAGGACTGGAAAGAGATCTTCGCTTTCGACAACTTTGCCGACAGCAAAAAAGGCCGTAAAAAGCGTGCCGACTATCGGCAGGCAGCCCAAGAACGAGCAGCCGGCCATCGGTAAGCGGACGATCGGTGGCGCGTAAAATCGGATCGAAAACGAACGAACAGCCACACTGCCAACAACTTTTCACTACCTTCGTTGCCGTAACGACAAAATAGAAATATAGACGATCCTCGGTCGAAAGGTCGCGCGGTCGTCGATTCTTCGATTAACTAACAAAAAATGAAAAAAGAAGACCTTATGCGTAGTGGCTTTGCCACACGTGCCATCCATGGAGGCGCTATCGAGAACGCCTTCGGCTGCTTAGCCACTCCCATCTACCAAACATCGACTTTCGTTTTTGACACTGCCGAACAGGGAGGCCGCCGCTTTGCCGGAGAGGAAGACGGATACATCTATACCCGTCTGGGCAACCCCAACTGCACCCAAGTGGAAGAGAAACTGGCCATGCTCGAGGGCGGAGAAGCCGCCGCATCGGCCTCATCCGGTATCGGAGCCATCAGCTCTGCCATCTGGGTATGCGTGAAGGCCGGCGACCATATCGTAGCCGGCAAGACGCTCTACGGCTGCACCTTCGCCTTCCTCACCCACGGACTGAGCCGCTACGGTGTGGAAGTCACCCTCGTGGATACCCGCCATCCGGAAGAGGTGGAGGCTGCCATTCGCCCGAATACGAAGCTCGTCTATCTGGAGACTCCGGCCAACCCCAATATGTACCTGACCGACATCAAGGCAGTCTGCGACATCGCTCATAAGCACGAAGGCGTACGCGTCATGGTGGACAATACCTACTGCACGCCCTATATCTGCCGTCCGCTGGAGCTGGGTGCCGACATCGTGGTACACAGCGCGACCAAGTACCTGAACGGACATGGCGACGTCATCGCCGGATTCGTCGTTGGTAAAGAGGACTACATCAAGGAGGTGAAGCTCGTCGGCGTCAAGGACCTCACGGGGGCCAATATGAGTCCGTTCGATGCTTATCTGATCAGCCGCGGCATGAAGACGCTGCAGATACGTATGGAGCAGCACTGCCGCAATGCTCAGACCGTAGCCGAATTCCTCGAAAAGCATCCGGCCGTAGAAGCAGTTTATTTCCCCGGACTTCCGAGCTTCCCCCAATACGAATTGGCCAAGAAGCAGATGGCACTGCCCGGAGCCATGATCGCCTTCGAAGTGAAGGGCGGTTGCGAAGCCGGTAAGAAGCTGATGAACAACCTGCACCTCTGCTCCCTCGCCGTGAGCTTGGGCGATACGGAAACCCTCATCCAGCATCCGGCCAGCATGACCCACTCGCCCTACACACCCGAAGAGCGTGCTGCCAGCGACATATCCGAAGGACTGGTACGCCTGTCCGTGGGTCTGGAGAACGTGGAGGACATCATCGCCGACCTCAAACACGGTCTGGACAGCCTGATCTAAACACCCCAAAGGCTGCATAAAGGCCTGACAAAAGACAATATGAACCCCGAAAGTCCGTCGACGGACTTTCGGGGTTCGCTTTTATATACCCGATCGGCGGCGGCTGTCTTTTGCCGGGTCGTTCTCGGAACTGAAAACAAGTGCGAAAAAAGTTTTCAACAACGAAGACGAGTTTGGAATCATTCCAAATAAGAGACCTTTGAAAAATAAGGAGATGGAGGGAAGAGGAGTTCTTGGCATAAAAGGAGCGAGTGAAAGGGGTGGCAGTAAGGAGTGAAAGTAGTTGTAAATCCCCCCTTTGAGGAGCTACTTGTACGAGCTCCTCAAGGGTGGTTATGCCTTATCCTACGGATGAGGACATAATTATCCCCGGGGTTCTGTATAAATTAAAGGCGATGCTTTCAAGAATGTTTTGAGTATGGGTCTTGGCAAGTCCCCGGTATCGACATCGTCCGCCATGAAACCACCGGCGAATACTGCCAAAGGTGCGTTCGATGGTGCTCCGTATCGGACCGATTGCTTTGTTTCGTTGCTTCTCTTCCTCGGTCAATGCCCTGTTGCATTGTGCCTTGTGCATGATGCCGTCTTGAAGGTGATGGGCTTGCAGGTAGGAACGATTTTCCCCGCAAGCATATCCTTTGTCCGCCAAGACGGCTGTGCCTTGAGGTATGTTTGCACCCTGCAATAGCGCAATAAACTCCTTCGTGTCACTGCGGTTCGCTGCTGTCGTTATCACCTTTTGAACAATGCCTTGAACATTGGCCGGACAATGCTTTTTGTATCCGTAGTGATAACGCTTTTGTTTGTACACCCAACGGGCTTCTTCATCCGTCCCTTTACGCCGGCGGACAACCTGTTTTTGATAATCCTCCTCTGCCTCTTTTTCCGCCTCGCTCCGATTGTCTTCTCTGTCGTCTGCGACTTCAATCGTAATGCTTCCGTTGGGTTTATGCGGCGTCTCCACAAGGCTTGCATCCACAAGCACCCCTTCCCTTACCGAAATGTGATGGCGGGAAAGTTGTTTGTTAAACTGCGCCAATAGTTTGTCCATGAGACCCAACTCTGTCAGTGCCGAACGAAATCGACTGATGGTGCTGTGGTCGGGAGATACCTCTTCCATCTTCAGCCCCAAGAATCGGGAAAAGGTGATTGAATCATTGATGCGCTCCTCCAAAGCACAATCACTGAGGTTGTACCATGTCTCCAAAAGCAACATCTTGAATAAGAGAATCACGTCATAAGCCGGGGCGCCGATGGCATTTTGTCGCTTCGTGTATTTCTTGTTGATCAGCGTCCTGATCGGACGCCAATCGATAAGCGTGTCAACCTGATTGAGGAAGTCGTTTTGTGCTTTGCGATAACGCTTTGAAAGGAGTGCGTCTGCAAATGTTACATGCTCATCGGTATTCTTGGATTGGTATGCCATGGGAGGAATATTATGCTGTTTTTAATGCTCAAATATACAAAATAACTCCCTATTATACAATGAATTAATAAACAAAATACACACCAATCGCCGTGCAAAGGTCTCAATAAGCACCTGTGAGAGAGCGGATACTGAAGCAGAGGAGATCGGAAAGCCGGGTCTTTCAGGTCTGGATTCGTTTTTCCAAAGGTCGAATCACGATTTATATATAAAGCTTTTTCGATTTGTATATATATCGTTTTCATTTTGTATATAAATCATTTTTAATTTATATATAAATCGATTGGGATAAATATATAGATTGTAAGCCCGATTTGATATAAATCGGGCAGCTCAAAAGGCCTTTAGGGGAGGTAAATAAAGAGGCACCCACCGAGTTCCTGCAGGAACTCGGTGGGTGCCTCATCTATTTCGAAGGGGTACGAAACGGCTCTCAAGCTCTACCGCTCATACAGCAGGCTTGTATCAGCCATACGCGCCGGCATATAACCACACAGGCCGAACGAAACCGGCCGAATAAGAATGCAGGGAAGAGAGGGATCGGAGCACATATCTATCATTCATTTAGTCGTTTACAAAGTCATTCCATAGAAAGGGAAAGCACTCCCCGGTACAAATTCACCGAAGAGGGGAGCAGCTTGTCCACCTGCAAATGTAGCGAAAAAGCCCAACGAGGAAGAATCCCCACACTACTGCACATTCCAACGTCCAAGCCACCAATCAAGAATCATGTTGTGTGTACCCTTCGAATAGAGGGTAGATCCAACCGTTACTTCGATGAAGACTACAACGAAACAGTTGTGTGTACCCTTCGAATAGAGGGTAGATCCAACTAATAAGGTAAAATATAGTAATCCTTTGCCGTTGTGTGTACCCTTCGAATAGAGGGTAGATCCAACGTAAAGAAGAAAAAAGATTAATTCCACTTGGTTGTGTGTACCCTTCGAATAGAGGGTAGATCCAACCTACTCGTGCTACACGAGTTAGTAAATGGAGTTGTGTGTACCCTTCGAATAGAGGGTAGATCCAACCTACCCCCATCGAATTTGAAACCGATTGAGAAGTCATCATTCCACAGAAAGTGAGTGACGGTAAGGCTTTGGAGCCACTGCAAGCCGGCGAAAAACAGTCTGTCATCATCATTTTAGTGGGATATTAGGATTGAAAAAATGACTCTCTACGGTCGGGTTTATGCTATTTTCTCTCAAAAAATCATTCCTATGCTCCTGGCGGTTCGCACTCAAAAGTTCAACGTTCGCTTCTTCAGTGCGATGGCTTCTCTAACGGTTTGGGTAAGCTCCTGATGAATGCTGATCATCCGTTCGGCCGTTTCGGGCTTGTTTATCACAACCCTCTCATCCGAGTTCTGCCTCTCCGAAAGCAAAAGGCCGTAAACGATACTTCTATACTCAAAGATACGGGAAATAATCTCTTTAGACAAGAAAATACCGTTCCCATTCTTATAAAATTCGTCCGTCAGTTCGGACAGGAATCCACGGATGCAGGCCGGCCTGAAATAATAGGTTTTCGCTCCGCCCCCTTTGGCCTTCTGCCATACCAATATGCTATCGGCATTCTCCGTATCGGTGGTGAAGCGCAGCAGCTTGTAGAAACTCCGGTGCGCCTCCAGCACGGCTTGGTATTTGCAGCGTTCGATATTCTCTATGCTCTCTTTGGAGAGCTTGCGCACGGCATAGCGATACGCCAGATATGCGGCAATGAAGATACCCGATAGCTTGATCAGCTGTACGCATATCGGTGTCCAACAAATAGTCATCGTCATCATTTTCTTATGCTTGTATGATTCGTTCTGCCATTTCTTTTGCCTGCTTCACTTCCTCGCTCAACCGGTGCGCGATGTTCAGCCCCATCCTTTCCTCTATGGCATCGGGGGAAGAGGGGTCGTACTTCCGAATAGACGAAAAGACGGCCTCGTCGTACATGGGATACTGATTGTGCGAGAAGGCATTGCGCACAGCGATCAGAAGCCGGACATTCCCGTGCAGATCCGGCCACTTGTCCAAGAGAGGATCCGACCAGCTTTCGAGCATCTTTCTGAAGTTCTTATCCGGCAAGTGAGGATATCGGGTCAGCAGGCTCTCTTCCAGCTCCAGCGTCTGCTCGAAGGCACAGACCCTTGCCGTCTGATACTTGGCCAGCTCGTACTCCACCCTGAGCTTGCTGATCGGGTACTGCTCCATCGCGAGTGCGCCGGTATCGACGAAAGAGAAAAGGCCGTTGAGCCGGCGATCCTTGACGAAGGATTTGAAATTGCCCTGCTTCAGCAGCTTGGTGTCCCTTTCTTCGATATAGACCGTCGCCAGAGGAGCCTGCTCCTTGTGTACATGGCCTCGGCTGTCGGCTCTGTACACGACCACGGGCAAGCGCATCGGCTTCACGCGGTTCAGTACATTGAGGTTTCCCTGCTCTTGGACGTCGGTCCGAATATCTTTCAGGTAGAGAGTACCGGTATCCAATCCCTCCACCTTGTTCTCTTCCATGAGATCCCTGCATATCATCCAAGTGATAATATCCTGATTCTTGACAAGGCGCAGTTCGCGCTCGAACTTCTGCCACGACTTGAAGTCGAGATAGGGGTGTTCTTTGGCTTCGAGTATTTCCTTTTTCAGTTTGGCGAGTCGGAACCGCTCCTTACCGCTCTCCCACTCTTCGGCACGCTTTTCTTTGCTCAGGAAGCGTCCTTTCTTGGGCTTGAGGCTGTTGCCTACATTGAAGGGGTAGTCATAGAAAGGCTGTACCCGATCTTTACAAGCCCGCTCGAAATACAGCGGAACGGCTTTGGCCATGAATCCGACTTCCTTGTATGACCCGACTTCATCGAGCCCCATCTCTATCAGGCAGTCTCTGACCGCTTCGGTAAAAATCCCGCGTGGCAGATGAAATTCGCCCTTCCAGCCTGCCACTAATGTCTGCCGATCGGTTTTGGGTTCCTTGAGCAGGAGGAAGCGGTGGTTCTCCACCCGATCGCTTCGTCCTATGCTTTGGAGAAAAGCCTTTCTTGCTTTCAGATAGCTGCGATAGAAGGACAGGATATTGGTATGGCTCTCCCACCGGGTCTCGTGCAGGAAAGGATGGGGATTGTTCCCTCCCGTCAGATTCATCTGGCGGAAATACGGTGTCAGACGCTCTTTCTCTCCACCGAAAAGGGCGAGGGCGCGCTGTAGCATCCGGTATTCGGTGCTGTTGGCCTTGCTATTGTTCAGAGGCTTGCCGCTCGTGTCTTTCGCCACGGGCTGAAAGCGCATCATATCCCGTACCAGCCAGTCGGCTATGACGCCCGACTTGGGCAGGCCGGCATTCTTTCTGCCGATCCTGATCTTTCGGTCGGTCTGCCGATCCAGCATATCCAGACGGTGATCCGTATCCACTATCATTTCCTGAAGTTTCTTGCGGACTTTCTCCTCCATATCCTTATGCTCTTGGGACAATATGCCGATCATTTGCCTGGGGAGATGTCCTCGCCGAATACCCTTGTCCGCCAAACAGGCATCCAACTCGTCGCGCGTATTGATTTCGCCTCGGGCGAAAGCATCGTAGACAGCGTACACATCCTCTATCACCCTCTTGATTCTTCCTTGCACCCTCTCGGCACTTGCCTCATCGGAATACTTTTCTCTCAGCAGGAAGTAGTAGAACATCATGGGCATCAGCTCATGTACGCTCAGGAAGGCTTCTGCCGTGAGCCGTTTGTCTTGGGCGTATTTGCTTCGCCCCGTTCGGGTTGCTCCTACCTCCGGCGACGGCCAAAGATGCTGTCCTTCCGGCACGAACCTCAGCCCGATCTTTCCTTTCTCGATATGATAGTGCGGAGTGGTTTGGGTGATATAGGGCTTGTCGCCGGTCTCGAAGTAGTCCAAATCCCGCACCAAACGCTTCCATTCTTCGGGTCTATGCTCCTCGGCGAAATCCTGTATTCGGCCGAAGCCGTACAGGTTGCGCGTCAGATGGCGGTCTTCCGGCTGCTCGCCGATGTTCTTCTTGTATATGGCGAAGTGGTAGGTGCCCAAATCTATATGGAAGCGGAGGGAAGTGAAGACTTTCTTCAGATCGAAGTATCGCAAGGCGAAGTAGGGGAAGCGATCCTGATGCCTGACCAGCGTGTTTTTGAAGGGGTCTTCTTCCGTACCGTCCGTATCGTCCTCATCGGACAGAATATCGACGGGTACTCGGAAACGCGCTCTATCCTCTTCGCGAAGACGATCGTACAACGACTTGGGACAGCGAACCAGTTCGTTCAGCATATCGAGCAGCATCCAGTCGTCCGTGCGCAGGCTCTCCAGTTTGAGCTTCGGCAAGGAGATCCGGCTCCGGCAGAAGACCTCGTTGGTCATCTGCTGGTAGGTTTCGGTGCCGCCCTTGAAGCCTCGGATCTTCTTTTGCATCCAGATGGCATCCCTTTTCTCAAGAAAGAGGGAGACGAAAAACAGCAGTCCGGCTTCCGTGACTTTCTCCTCTCTATCGACAAAATGGTGCTTGAAGAAGGGATTGTCGTTATTGCCGTACCTATCCTTCTTGCCTTTCCTGACAAGGTGGTTGAAGTGGCGGTGGGGATCGACCTTGTCGTTGTGCTCGTGATCTCTTTTCACCCGTTGCACACTCACATCGAAGACGTTGTACAGTCTCTGAAGCATGTTTCCATCAAACAAGGGCAATTCCGAAGATTCGGGATGTCGATAGTGGGAGTAGTAATTCCTGAAATCCTTGAGCTTTTGCAGAAAGTCGAACAGGATGCTCTTCAGATTGTCCAAGGAGAGTGCATTGGCTTGCAGTTCCTCCTTTTCTTTTTTCGTGAGTTCTTTCTTCTTGGAGGATTTGTTTCCGGAAGATTGGCTTTCGAAGAGTTTCTTTCCGTATGCGGCTCCTTCCAAAAAGGAGAAATGCTTCAGGATCAAACTTCTCAGCCGAGCTTTCCTCTCCAGATCGTTGTCGAGGTTTTTCCATTGGCCCTTGAAGAAGAGTATATCCTCATCGTTGGTTATATCGGCCTTGCTGTAGGCGAGCTGCCTGTCGATGTGGGCGAGGGTAATATAGGCGTTGTGACGTGCCAGATTGAAGAAAGCTGCCCAGAAATGTTTGTCCTCCAGCGTGTAGTAGGTACCGTTGTACGGTCTCTCGTTTTGTTCTGTCATATTCTAAAATAAGTGGTGTGGATCGATAAGCAGGCCTATCGGGTTTCGTCATGCGCCGAATGCCTGCCGTTTTATTTCATGGCTATAAAGTTACAACCATATTGACGAATATTCACATACCCAAACCCGGCTCTCTTTCAGCTCGCAAAGGAGCCGCAAAGCCTTCTTTCCAAAAGGGAAAAAGAGAAGGAAGTATGCTTTGATACCGTGGAAAGAGGGGGCGACAGAGGTCGCCTGTGTTTTTTTCCTACTTTTGGATTGCATAATCGATAAGCACAAACTACAATATGGTATTCAACTTTCTGATAGTTTCCGATGAGGTGGAAGATTTCCGCCGAGAGATAGCGATTGACTCCGAAGCTACCTTCCTCGACCTCCAAAATGCGATTCTGGACTCGGTGGGCTATTCGCACAGCGAGCTAACGTCTTTTTTCCTCTGCGATGAGGACTGGCACAAGGGGCAGGAGATTACGCTGATGGAGATGGACACGGCCTCGGATGAGGACTCATATGTGATGGAGAATACACGCTTGGAAGAGTTCATCGAGGACGAACACCAACGTCTCGTCTTCGAATTCGACTTGATGACGGAGCGTTACTTCTTTATCGAAGTGATGGACATAGTACCGGGCAAATCGCTCTCGGAGCCTAAGCTCCTCACGTCGGAAGGATTGCCTCCGCAACAAAGCTCTCTGGACGATCTGATGGATCCGACTGCCATTCCAACCAAGCAAGCCCGGGGATTGGATCTGGAAGAAGACTTCTTCGGCGACAGCGAGTACAATGAGGACGAGATAGACCGCGAGGGATTCGAGGGCTTCGATGAGATAACACCCGACCTGTCCGATAACTATTGACCCCGATACGTCCGGCGCATTGGAGACTCAGGATCATACGCTATATGTCCTCCTTGGTCCCACCGGTGTGGGCAAGACGGATCTGAGCCTCGACATCGCCGAACGTTTGGGCAGCCCGATCATCTCGGCCGACTCTCGACAGATATTTCGCGAACTGCCCATAGGAACAGCGGCACCCACTCCCGAACAGCGGGCGAGGGTGCCGCATCTTTTTGTCGGTACGCATAGCGTCAGGGACTATTATAGCGCGGGGATGTACGAGGTGGAAGTGCTCGAAGCTCTGAAAGAACTGTTCCGAAAGTATAGAGGGGTGCTCCTTACCGGCGGTTCGATGATGTATATCGATGCGGTTTGTCGGGGGATAGACGATATTCCCGACCCCTTTCCGGAGGTGAGGGAAGAGCTTTACGCCCGATACGCAGCGGAAGGATTGGATGGGATACTGGCACAGCTCCGGCTACTGGATCCCGATTACTACGCCAAGGTGGACAGACGGAACTATAAGCGAGTGATCCACGGTTTGGAGATATGCCTTTCGACCGGACGGCCGTTCTCCTCGTTCCACCGACATGAGGCCAAGGAGCGTCCGTTCCGAATCGTCAAGATCGGGCTTTACAGAGAACGCGAGGAACTTTGCAAACGGATAGACGCCCGTGTATTGGAAATGATGGAGCAAGGTCTGGAGGAAGAGGCTCGCGCCGTCTATCCCTTGCGCCATCTCAATGCACTCAATACGGTCGGCTACAAAGAAATGTTCGAATACTTCGACGGCTCGATCGATCGGGCAGAGGCCGTAAGGCGGATCCAACGCAACAGTCGCGTATATGCCCGCAAGCAAATGACATGGTTCAGACGCGACAGTACGATCCGCTGGTTCCATCCCGAAGCGGACAAAGGAACGGTCCTAACCCTTGTCACCTAAGCACTTTGTCATCGTCTATTATCTATTAAAAATGATTGTGCTTTGCCGATTTTTATCCTTAATTTTGCTCTAAACGTTTTCAACCCGAGTTGCCTGTAGAGAAACTTTCCAATAAACTTCAACTTAGTTCGCAGTATTTATGAAGTTATCATTTCAGAAAAAAAAGGCCTTTTCTCAAACGATAACAAGCCTTATTATCCTTGTCGTATTGTTTTTGTCTTGTATTCCCTACTTCTGTAAGTTAGACAGCTTGCCGATCCAATTGTGGGATGAGTCGCGTGTAAGCATGAATGCTCTTTGCATGTATTATAATGGAGACTGGGGCATGACATACTACTTAGATGAACCTGATATGTGGAATACCAAACCTCCTCTCTTGGTATGGCTTCAGGTGATTTTCATGAAACTATTAGGCCCCGGCGAACTGGCTATACGTCTGCCTTCTGCACTCGCAGCCGTTGCTACGGGTATCCTCTTGTTTTGGACGGCAAGAAAGGTCTACGGCAATAATTTGTCCGGTGTCATAGCGGCTTTCATTCTCTCGACCACGCCTCTGTTTGTGAACGCACATGGTATGCGTACGGGCGATTACGACTCTTTACTGTTATTCTGGGTTAGTGCTTTTATCTTTTGCTCGTTTTTCTGCAGTCAGGCATATCGACATGAACGGATCAAAGAAGCTCATCGCTACCTCTATATTGCAAGTCTGGCTCTTTCTTTGGCCGTTCTTACCAAGGGAGTACAGGCATTGATTGTGGTGCCCGCGGTGTTGGCTTTTGTGATCTTTTATGGAGGGCCCCGGCGTATTTTGAAGGACAAGCATCTCTATTTCGCCTTTTTGCTTTTCGTCCTGATTGCGGGTGCATGGTATCTGGGGCGCGAAATAAAAAGTGCAGGCTATTTGCAAGCTATATGGGAGAACGAGTTGGGAGGACGATACTTTGATTCCGATTCTCTTCTAAATCGCAAATCGGGATATTT
Organism: Porphyromonas gingivalis ATCC 33277; assembly: GCF_000010505.1. Lineage (GTDB taxonomy): Bacteria > Bacteroidota > Bacteroidia > Bacteroidales > Porphyromonadaceae > Porphyromonas > Porphyromonas gingivalis. The sequence goes on from NC_010729.1 coordinate 1,820,398, forward strand.
TTATCCGACTTACCTCTGGGAAGAATACCGTTGGGGTACAGCCATTTTCGGAGGATGTTTGCTATATGCCGTCCTCTACGGACGCAAAAGGAGCAGGGTGTTTGCCTTGTATTTGGCTCTCTGCATCGTATTCTACCTGTCGATACTTTCTATGTCGGTCACTAAAATCTGGTGGTATATGCTTCCTATCATTCCTCCTATGACACTGATAATTGCCGGGATAGGCGTACCGGTCATGTACCGACTCAAAAAACTATACCGACCTGCCGTTATAGCTCCAGTCTCCTTGCTTCTGGTCGTATTTTTCTTCGCAATCCCCTTTGCCGGTATTATGAAAAAAATTCAGACCCATGAATCACAGGACGATTTAAGTAACTACCTCAGGCGATTGACCGAAATAGAGGATGAAAAAGAGATCCGGACTAATCCTTTGATCCTTGTTTACGGTGAAGAATATTATCAGCGTGCACCCCTCGCTTTCTATGTTCTCCAACTACAGAAAAGAGGGATCGAGGTGGAATACAAAAAGAGAGAAGAGCTGGAATCCGGCGATTTCGTTTGTGTAGCAGAGCAATGGGCACAAGAATATGTAGATGCGCGCTATCGATATGAAGAAGTCGGGAGAGAAGGGAAGGATATTAAGTTCCTCCGCATACTTGGACATCGCGAATGAAATACAAACAACCAAATACAATACATTATGAGCATCAATACCTCTTATACAAAAGATCTTTCCATCGTCGTGCCGATCTATAACGAAGAGAAAGGCATTCCCGAGCTGGTGCGGCGGTTGAGTGCGGCGGCGGCTTCGATAACGGAGGACTACGAACTGATCTTTGTCAATGACGGCAGCCGCGATGGTTCGATGGAGCTATTGCGCAGCCTGTGCAAGGGTGATGACCGTTTCTTCTACATCAACCTGAGTCGCAACTTCGGTCATCAGATAGCCGTGTCGGCAGGATTAGACCATGTGAGGGGAAAGGCTACGGTGATCATCGACGGCGACTTGCAGGATCCGCCGGAATTGATACCGGAACTGTATGCGAAATACCGTGAGGGTTACGAAGTGGTCTATGCACAGCGGAAGCATCGCGAAGGCGAAACGTGGTTCAAGAAAGCGACGGCCAAAGGTTTCTACCGGACGATGCGCAAGATCACATCTATCGATATGCCGCTGGATACGGGCGACTTCCGGCTGATCGACCGGAAGATCGTGCAGTGCCTGCGAGAGATGCCCGAGCAGAACAAGTTCCTGAGGGGACAAATCGCCTGGATGGGATTCCGCCAGACAGGGGTGCTGTTCGACAGAGACGAAAGGAAATACGGCCAAACGAACTATCCGCTCAGGAAGATGCTTGCCTTGGCCATCGACGGCATCACGGGATTTTCCAGCAGACCGCTCGAATGGGTGGCCCAATTAGGTGCCTGGGTTTCTTTGCTCTCGTTATTCGTGATCGTCTATGCCCTCATCTCGCACTTCCTGCTGGATAAGACGGTGAGCGGATGGACTTCCGTCATCGTAAGCTCCATGTTCTTGGGAGGAGTGCAGCTGATATGCCTTGGAGTGATCGGTACCTATATATCCAAGATCAACAAAAATATAGTCGCAAGGCCCCTGTACTTGGTGGCCGAAAGCAATATCGCAGCAGACGAACGGTAGCGAACGGCAGCTATCGTCTCCTCCTGCGGAGCATCAGTTCGAGCGGTTCGGAGAAGACGATAAGCCCGACGGCTATGAGGATACAGCCCATACCGACTATAGCGGAGGCCCCCAACACCTCGTCGAAGACCCACACACCTACCAATACGGACGTAAGCGGCTCCATAGCTCCCAGTGCAGAGGTGAGCGTGGAGCCGATGTTGCGTACAGCCACTACCAAAGCCAGATTGGAAATTACCGTCGGCACCAAAGCCAAGAGCAGGATATTGCCCCATGAAGCCGCGTCGGGAAGAGGAGCCACTTCGCCCTGTCTGACCAGGACGTTGATCAGGCAAAAACCTGCGGCTGCGACGAAGACGTAAAACGTCAGCCGTCGTCCCGGCATGATTCGGACCCGGCTCCGATTGACAAAGACGATATAGAGGGCATAGCAAAGCGCCGAGATGGCGACTATCACAAAGCCGGTAAGCCCTACCCGATCGCCCCCTCCCGTAAGGCCCATCAGCAGGCCCACGCCTATCAGGGCGATGAAAATGGCCGTCAATGGCACGGGCGAAAGTCTTTCCCCGAAGAAAAGAAGCATCAGAGCCGTGACGAACAGCGGATAGAGGAAGTGGATGGTGGTGGCTACACCGCTGGCCATATAGCCATAGCCGTGAAAGAGGAAAAGTGCCGTGCCGGCATACAAGAAGCCCAGCAATACCAGCGGCCCGATATCCGCACGGCTGACTTTGAAGCTGCCGCCCGAGAGGCGATGCAGTATACCGATGGCGATGGCTGCGAAGAAAAAGCGATAGAAGAGAATAAGCTCGAACGAAGCACCCTTAGCCGAAACCGGCAGCGTGAACAGGGGGATGAGCCCGAATGTGGCGGACGACAGTATACCGACCGCAAGACCGTAGAGGCGTGAAGATGTCATGAATGCTGCCGTAACGAATATTGAGGATTGATACTTATAATAATAAGGTATAGCAGGACGAAACCGTAAGCCGCACGGAGGAGACCGAAAGACGATATGCCCGGCTCTTCGACTTCCCTCCCCCTCGTCTGCCGGTCTGCATCCGGATAGAGGGCGGCTCGTCACTCAGAGTCTTGTCCGCTGCCGCCTCCTCTCTTGTCGGAGAGGAGGCGGCGGCAGGGAACTGATCAGTTGCTCATCGAGGCGAGGAACTCCATATTGGTATGCGTATTCTCCAGCTGCTTACGCACAAACTCCATGGCTTCGACAGGATTCATGTCGGAGAGGTACTTGCGCAGGATCCACATACGGTTCAGCGTGGTCTCGTCCTGCAGCAAGTCGTCGCGACGGGTACTGCTGGACATGATGTCCACGGCGGGGAATATGCGTTTGTTGGACAGGCGGCGATCGAGCTGCAGCTCCATATTGCCCGTACCCTTGAACTCTTCGAATATCACCTCGTCCATCTTAGAACCCGTGTCGGTCAGCGCCGTGGCCAGAATGGTGAGACTACCGCCGTTTTCGATGTTGCGAGCGGCACCGAAGAAGCGTTTCGGCTTCTGCAGGGCATTGGCATCGACACCACCGGAGAGCACCTTGCCCGATGCGGGCTGTACGGTATTGTATGCACGTGCCAGACGGGTGATGGAGTCGAGCAGGATGACTACGTCATGACCGCACTCCACCATTCTTTTGGCTTTGTTCAGGACGATCTCGGCGATCTTCACGTGACGCTCTGCCGGCTCGTCGAAGGTGGAAGCGATGACCTCGGCGTTCACGCTTCGCGCCATGTCGGTGACCTCTTCGGGACGCTCGTCGATGAGCAGGACGATCATGTACACTTCGGGGTGATTGGCTGCGATGGCATTGGCAATGTCCTTGAGGAGCATCGTCTTACCCGTCTTGGGCTGCGATACGATCAGGCCGCGCTGTCCTTTGCCTATGGGGGCGAAGAGATCTACGACGCGGACGGATATTTTATCGTTTACGGCACGGATGCCCGGTGCTTCGAGGGTGAACTTCTCCTCGGGGAAGAGGGGTGTGAGATGATCGAAGGGCACGCGGTCGCGGATCTCTTCGGGGCTGCGACCGTTCACACTCCGCAGCTGCACGAAGGGGAAGTACTTCTCCCCCTCTCTGGGCGGACGGATAGTACCTGCCACGACGTCGCCGGTCTTGAGTCCGTTGTGCTTGATCTGCTGCTGGGACACGTACACATCGTCCGGAGAGGACAGATAGTTGTAGTCCGAGGAGCGGAGGAATCCGTAGCCGTCGGGCATGATCTCCAGTACGCCCATGCACTCGAGGATGCCGTCGAAGTTGTAGAGAGGTTGCTGAGGTTCGCGACGGGGAGTCGGCACGCCGGCCGCCTGTCGCTGCCTGATCGGGCTGCTGCCGACCGGAGCACCGGCCGGTTTGGGCCTCTGCGGGGGCTGGGGAGAGCTGTACGGCAGCACCTGATCCAATACCGAGGAGCTGTTCTTGTGCCTGAATACGAGGCGGCGAGCACCGCCCTCATCGACGGCTCCGGCAGCAGGAGTCGTGGTGATGGACTCGATGGCGGGGGGAGGAGCGGGCGTCTCGGGCTTGGCATCGTCCTTGGCCGGCTCGCTCACGGGCGTCGTGGGAGGGGGAGACGGTGCCACGCGCGGGGTGGTCTCTGCCGGACGGGGAAGGGCTTTGGCAGGGGCTTTGGCAGGGGATGCTGTGGACGTTTTCGCCGCCGGCTTCCGCCCGGCACTCTCCTTCTCCGTTGCATTTGTCTCCTCTGCAGCAGCCAGAGCCACGAGCTGCTGCACATCTTCCCGGGTCTCTTCCGCTATCTCTTCCGCCGCTTTGCGAGGGCGGCCACGCTTGCGTTTGGCCTGAGCTTCCTCGTCGTTCGGCTCGGCAGGAGCGGCTGCGACGTCTTTGCTTTCGGGAGCTTCCTCCTCGGCGTTTTTGCGCGGACGACCCGGCTTGCGCCTTTCGGTGTGCCGGTCTTCCGTCGTTTTTTGTTTTTCCTTCCGGACGCCGGCTACACTGATAGCCTGCTCGTCGAGTATTTTGTAAATAAGTTCTTGTTTGGGCATTGAGCCGGCATTGGCAATACCCAGCTCGCCGGCTATAGCAGCGAGTTCAGCTTCAGCCTTCTCGTTCAAATCGACGATCGTGTACTTCTGCATAATAAATGATGATGAGCTTTTTAGAAATATGATAAGTGTTGATAGGGGGATACGGCATCTCGGAATGAGACTGTCAGGATACTCGATACCGCAGGACGAAAGGATAGAGAATAGGTGTCTATTTCGTTTTCCGTCGTGCAAATGTAAGAAATAAATCGAATGATGGTCTTACTCCCTCCGCCTTATTCGCCAGGGCCGGCTGCGCCTGCGTATGCTACGGCCCACGGGGGCGATGCGGAGAGTCGATCGCAAAGAGCGGGACGCCGCCCCCCCTTCGTCTCTATAAACGACACGGCAAGAGTATTTATTTTACTGTCTGCCGAATCGAACTATTTGGGTACCTTTGCCGCGGTTTGCAGACCGCCCCCGCAAGTCGTGGCCGCCCCCTCGGTCAGCCGCGTGCGGGAGGAGCCGACGCACCTCACGGGAGGAAGGCGAAGAGCCACCCCCGGGAAACGCCGGGACGTGGCCGTGGCCGTCTGCAATATCCCCTCGAAAAAACGTCTAGACGTTTTGCCCGAAACGTCTAGACCTTTTGCTCGAAACGTCTAGACGTTTTATTCGGAACGTCTAGACGTTTTCCTCCGAACGTCCAGACGTTTTTTTTCGGAGGACTTGAGGGATGTATCGGGTATGAGTGGTCATCAAATAATAAGAAACTAATAATAAGTAAGTTATGTCCCTAAAGTATGTGATCAAAAAGTCTGTCGCCAAGATCGGCCCCAAAGCCGGACAGACCATCTATTATGCCCAGCCGGCGGCACAAGACTCGGTAACCTTCCACAGCCTCTGCAAGCGAATAGCCGAGGAGTCGGCTCTGACCTCCGCCGACGTCAAAGGCATCCTGGACCGCCTCGTCAATATCCTTAGCGAGGAGCTGCCCAACGGCAAGACGGTTCGCATCGGCGAGCTGGGCAGCTTCCGCCTCTCGTTCGGTTCCAAACAATTGGACGACCCCAAGAATTTCTCTGTAGATCAGATCCAGAAGCACAGGCTCGTCTTCATCCCCTCGGCAGAGCTCAAGAGCATCCCCGCACGCGGCAAACTCCGCCCGGGGTCTTCAGCCCTGGCCTTCGACTACGAGCGTGTGGAGCCGCAGCCTAAGAAGAAACCCGGCACAGGCGACAATCAGACGCCCTCTCCCTCCACACCCGGCGGTGGCGGCGGACAGGGAGGCACCGGCGGCGGACTGTAACGAATCATCACACGGCAAAATACAGTTTGGAAATGTTTCGGATAAGTAGACTTGGCATTGTATTGCTTGTTTCTCTGATTGCTTGTAATCTTTCGAAAGCACAGAATACGACTAAAGACTTGATCAACCTGTCTATAAAGTATTTAGAACAGAACGATAGTACTGCTTTCAGAAAGACTTATCAGGATATTTTCATGCAGTACGTTACTGAAGCTTTATGCGCTCCCTTTGACAAAGCCATTCAGGATCGGGATCAAACATATATCCAAGCCCGGTTGGATAGTTTGACATCCGATCCTGAAGAGGATGCCTTTACCTATCATCTTCTCTCAAAGCCCGAATATCAGGCCTTCTATTACACTTTGCCACGATGGGAAGTATACAAGAGTTGGATCGACTCGGTCGAAAGGAATCCGCACGCGGATATGCGTAATGAAATCTGGCAGATTCAGCGCGAAGATCAAGGCATCAGAATTCTATGGCTCCGACTCCCTAACGAAACCGGCGATAACATTCGAAAGAAGGTACGAGACGAAATACTCCTCGTCGATAGGCAAAATACGGAACGAGCCATACATATTATAGACACATTCGGCGAGTGGCCGGGAGCAAATAGATTAGGATGTTCTGCTGACCAAACGCTTTGGCTCTGCATCCAACATGCCGATCAAAGGCCGGAAGTAGCTACTCGCTATCTGCCTATGCTCCAAAAAGCTGTCGAAGAAAAAAGAACAGACCCCATGCATTATGCCTACCTTGTGGATCGTATTCGAATGCACGAATGCAAGGAACAGATCTATGGGACACAAACCTATCACGTTAAGGAGGAGAACGGTAATAAGTTCTTTTTCGTCATTCCCATTGAAGATATAGACCATGTGGACGAACGTCGTGCAGGTATCGGGATGGATCCTCTTTCCGATTACGTCAATTCGATGGGATATGATTGGGATATAAGACAGTACAAGAAAGACTTGCCTAAAATATGGAAGTATTACAGGCATTCATGCAAAAAAAAGAAGAATTAAGTGGTAAGAACAACCAACCAACAAAAACAATAATACAGACATGGCATTATCAAGAATCATGGAGTGCGTGCCCAACTTCTCGGAAGGCCGCGACAAAGAGAAAATCGAAAAGATAGTAAACCCCTTCCGCACGCGCGAAGGCGTCAAGCTGCTGAACTATAGCAACGATGAGGATCACAACCGTCTCGTCGTGACCGTAGTGGGCGAACCCGAGCCCCTTCGGGAGGCAGTGCTCGAAGCCGTAGGCATAGCCGTAGAGCTGATCGACCTGACCAAACACACGGGTCAGCACCCCCGTATGGGCGCAGTGGACGTGATCCCCTTTATCCCCATCAAGAATGTGACTGCCGAAGACGCCGACGCCCTCGCCAAGGAGGTAGGCCGCACGATAGGCGAGAAGTACGGCGTGCCCGTATTCCTCTATGAGAAATCGGCTACCGCTCCCCACCGTGAGAACCTGGCCAAGATCCGCAAAGGCGAGTTCGAAGGCATGGCAGAGAAGATACACGAAGCCGACTGGCATCCCGACTTCGGCCCCGCCGATCGTCACCCGACAGCCGGCACCGTGGCAGTCGGTGCCCGTATGCCGCTCGTCGCTTACAACGTGAACCTCAATACGAACGACCTCTCCATCGCGGACGCCATCGCCAAGAAGGTACGTTTCCTCGGCGGCGGCCTGCGCTTCTGCAAGGCCATGGGCGTAGAGCTTACCGACCGCGGCATCGTGCAGGTGTCCATGAACCTGACGGACTTTACCAAGACGGCCGTCTATCGCGCTCACGAGATGGTACGCATGGAAGCCGCCCGATACGGCGTATCCGTCGTAGGCAGCGAAGTGATCGGACTCGTACCCATGCAGGCACTGATCGACTGTGCCGAATACTACCTCGGCATCGAAAACTTCTCCATGGATCAGATCCTCGAATCACGGATCATGGAGTAAACGTCAGCATGTTTTTTGTTTGAAGGATAGAGATACCACCCGCCACCCTCTTCCGGGTGGCGCGGTGGGGCTCTATCGGCAAGCTTCTTTACCGACACACATGCCTAACACCCCCCACACAATGAACCTCTACATCAAGAATATCGCCCAGCTCGTCACCTGCCAAGGCACCGAAGCCAAACACGGCCGCGAAGCCATGGGGCAGATACACACCATCGAAGGCCCTGCCGCAGTAGTTATCCGCGACGGCATCATCACCTTCGCCGGCCGCATGGCGGACGTAGCCCCGTCCATGACCGAAGGCTGCCGGGAGCTGGACGCCACGGGACGCTGCGTACTGCCGGGCTTTGTGGACAGCCACACCCATCTCGTCTTCGGAGGCTACAGGGAAGATGAGTTCCAATGGCGGCTCGCCGGCGACAGCTACATGAGTATCATGGAGCGCGGCGGAGGGATCGCCAGCACCATGCGCGCTACACGTGCCGAATCGGAAGACGAGCTGAAAGCATCGGCCCACCGGCACCTCTCCAATATGATGAAGATGGGCGTCACCACCGTAGAGGCCAAGAGCGGATACGGGATGAACCTCGAGACGGAGCTGAAGCAGCTGCGCGTAGTGCGCGACCTGCAGGACGAGCAGCCCCTCGACCTCTACTCCACCTTCATGGGAGCACATGACACTGCGCCCGAATACAAAGGACGTCCCACCGAATTCATCGAGTACCTCTGCCGCGAAGTACTGCCCGAAGTCGTACGACAGAACTTGGCCGAGTGCTGCGACATCTTCACCGAGAAGGGCGTATTCGATCACGAACAGACCCGACGCATGCTCACGGCCGCCAAGGAAGCAGGGCTCTCCGTCAAGATGCATGCAGACGAGATCGTGCCATTCGGCGGAGCTGAGCTGGCTGCCGAACTGGGATGCCTCTCGGCAGATCATCTGCTTCGGATATCCGACGCGGGAATCAAGGCCCTGGCCGAAAGCAACACCGTGGCCACACTGCTACCGTGTACCGCCTTCAGCCTCCGTGCCGACTACGCTCCGGCCCGTAAGATGATCGACGCCGGCTGTGCCGTTGCACTGGGAAGCGACCTCAATCCGGGCAGTTGCTTCTCGGCTTCCGTCCCCCTCATGTTTGCCCTTGCCACCCTCTACATGGGCATGACCGTCGAAGAAGCCATCACGGCCCTCACGATCAACGGGGCTGCAGCCATAGGAAGAGCCGATACGATCGGCAGCATCGAGCCGGGCAAGAAGGGCGACCTCGTCGTACTCCAATACCCATCGTACAAATTCCTCTCCTATCACTTCGGTATGAACCTCGTGGAGCATACCGTCAAAGGAGGCAGGGTCGTCTACACCAACTCATAATCCACACGGCAAAGACCGGAGCGGAGCACCGAACGAAGCTCCGCTCCGGCCTTGTCTTTTCCCCACCAAAAACCACCGCATACATTATTATAAATGGAGACAAGATCTCAACACAAGAAACTGACGTTCAGGCGTCATCTCTTCGAAGCCCTCGGCTTCATCATTCTCTTCTTCGCCATATTCGGCTATGTAGGGCATGTCATGGGTCTGCCCAATATGCTCAATACGATTATGCAGACCTCCTATCACCTCCTGCTCGAGACCGTATTCTATATTATGGGTATCACGGTACTGAGCGGAGCCTTGGGCAGTCTGCTCGTGGAGTTCCATGTCGTGGATATGCTCGAGCGTATCCTCAGGCCCCTGATGAAGCCCCTTTACAACCTGCCGGGCGTGTCAGCACTCGGAGGCATCCTCACCTTCCTTAGTGACAATCCCGCCATCATCTCTCTGGCACAGGATCGCAAGTTCTGCTCCTACTTCAAGAAATATCAGCTCGTCAGCCTCACCAACTTCGGTACGGCTTTCGGCATGGGTATGGTCGTTATCATCTTCATGGCAGGACAGGGCTACGGCAGCGGTGCCATCATCGGCCTCTTCGGAGCCATCATCGGCAGTATCGTCAGCACTCGTCTGATGCAGCGGAGCACGCTCCGCCGCTATCCGGAAATGGACAGTCCGGTCAATGTGGAGGAGATGCAGCACGAGGAAACGAAAGAGCATAAGGAGAACCTTTTCCTGCGTATGCTCAATGCCGTACTGGACGGCGGCAAGACGGGTGTAGACCTCGGTATCGCCATCATCCCCGGCGTACTCATCATCAGTACGGCCGTTATGATGCTCACCAACGGACCTGCCGGACCCGACGGCACCTTCGCCGGCAAGGCATACGAAGGCGTCGGCCTGCTGCCGGCCCTTGCCGACAAGGTGGACTTCCTCTTCCGCTGGCTCTTCGGCTTCACCGATTCCCGCCTCATCGCCTTCCCGATCACCGCGCTCGGTGCAGTCGGTGCAGCCCTCGGACTGGTACCCAACTTCTCGGCGCAAGGTATCCTGGACGGCAATGCAGTAGCCGTTTTCACCGCCATGGGTATGTGCTGGAGCGGCTTCCTCAGTACGCACACGGCCATGCTCGACAGTCTCAAGTACCGCCGCCTCATCACACAGGCGATCGGAGCACATGCGATCGGCGGACTAGTCGCCGGCATATTCGCCCATTGGCTCTTTGTCCTCATCTCGCTCATTTGATTCGATACCCGACCAACGTATGAACAAATCGCTATTATCATTGGCATGCCTCATCCTGTGCGGTATGCCGGCCATCGCCCAACAGACAGGACCGGCCGAACGCAGCGGCGAGCCTTCTCTGGCCGAACGTGTATTCGGTCTGGAGCAGAAGCAGAAAAAGCTGAAGGTGTACTTAGGCCTACAGTCGTTCTACGACCAGCCGCTTGTCGATGACGAATCCCACATCGGACACTTCAAGGTACAGGAGCTGCGGATGTCTGCTCATGGCGAACTGAACCGCCACCTCAGCTTCGACTGGCGACAACGTCTCAACCGTGCCGCCGACGGCACTTCGTTTGCCGACAATCTCTCCAATGCCATCGACATCGCAGGTGTGGACTGGCACCCGAACGACAAGGTGTCTTTCTTCTTCGGACGTCAGTACGCGCGTTTCGGAGGGATAGAATACGACATGAACCCCGTAGAGATCTACCAGTACAGCGACCTTGTGGATTACATGACCTGCTATACTTCGGGCGTGAACTTCGCATGGAACTTCCACCCCGAACAGCAGCTGCAGCTACAGGTACTCAATGCTTACAACAACCGCTTCGCCGACCGCTACCACGTGACACCCGATGTCGCTACCGCCACGAGCTACCCGCTCCTCTACTCGGCACAGTGGAACGGTACCCTCCTCGGAGGAGCACTGCACATGCGTTACGCCGTGTCGATGGCTCACCAGGCCCAAGAGCGTAATATGTGGTACTTCACTGCAGGCAACCTGTTCAATCCGGGCAAACGGATCAACGGATACCTCGACCTCACCTACTCGATCGAGGGATTGGACGACAAAGGCATTATGACTGCTCGCTACGGCAAGGGCAAGACCCTCACGGACGTCAAGTACTATGCTCTGGTATCGAAGTGGAACTTCCGCATTTTCGATCAGGTCAATCTCTTCCTCAAAGGCATGTACGAGAACGGCTACGCGCCTGCCCAATACGGCGAGAGCAGCCACACGCGCCACTCCTACGGCTATATGGGAGGGGTGGAATATTACCCCACGGAGACCAACTTCCGTCTGTTCGTCACCTACATAGGACGGCATTACCGGTACAGTGCGACCGAGACGGAAAGCACCAATGCTCTTCGCGCCGGTCTGATCTATCAGATACCTTTCTTATAATAATCACCAAACATTCACGTAATAATGATTCTAACAGATCTTACAGTAAAAGGCTTCCTCGCCGAGACAGCAGGCCAGGAACCCGTACCCGGCGGAGGCAGTATCTCCGCTCTGAACGGCTCAATTGCAGCAGCATTGGCCGAGATGGTGGCTAACCTGACTATAGGCAAGAAGAAGTACGTCGAGGTGGAAGCAGAGATGCAGACTATCGCTACCGAAGCTGCCGCCATACAGAAAGAACTGGTATTGGATATCGACCGCGACAGCGATGCTTATAATAAGGTATTCGCCGCCTTCAAGCTCCCCAAGGAAACGGAGGAAGAGAAGGCCGTTCGCTCGGCTCAGATTCAGGAGATGACCAAATATGCGGCGTCCGTACCTATGGAGGTGGCTCGGCGTGTACACAGTCTGTTGCCGCTGATCGAAGCAGTCGTAGCCAAAGGCAATCAGAATGCCATTACGGACGGATGTGTAGCCATGATGTGCGCTCGCACGGCTATCATCGGTGCCCTGCTGAATGTTCGTATCAACCTGACGTCTATCAAGGACGAGGATTTCGTCAAGACGCATACGGAAGAAGCCAATGCGATCGAAGCCGATGCTATACGTCGCGAGGCCGAGATATTGGCTATCACCAAAAAAGCATGCGAATAACGATGGCACGTACCTCTTTTCAAGTTGGTTCCGAACCGCTCTCTCTGGATCTGCTTCGCGAATATCTGGATAGTCGCTTCAAGCTGGAACTCTCAGCCGATGCCGTAAGACGTATCGAGCACTGCCGCCATTATCTGGACGAGAAAGTGAAGCAGTCGGACAAACCCATATACGGCGTGACCACCGGCTTCGGCTCTCTCTGCAACAGGACAATTACACCGGATCAGCTTACCGCCTTACAGGAGAACCTCGTCAAGAGTCATGCCTGTAGCTGCGGCACGCCCGTTCATGAGGACATCGTGCGCCTGATGCTTCTGCTCAAAGCTCATGCCCTCCAGTTGGGACACAGTGGCGTACAGCTATGCACCGTGCAGCGTATTCTGGACATGCTCAATAACGACGTGCTCCCCATCGTTTACGATCGCGGTTCGCTCGGCGCATCGGGCGACCTCGCCCCTCTGGCCAATCTCTTCCTGCCGCTTATAGGTGAGGGAGAAGTCATGTACAAGGGAGAGAAGCGCAATGCCTGCAATGTGATGCAGGAGTTCGGCTGGGAGAAGATCATCCTCAAGAGCAAAGAAGGCTTGGCTCTGCTCAATGGTACGCAGTTCATGAGCAGTCATGGCGTCTACGCCCTCCTCAAGGCACACCGTCTTGTAGAGGTAGCAGACTGTATCGGTGCACTCTCGCTCGAAGCTTTCGATGGCTTGGATGCCCCCTTTACCGACAACCTCCACATCATACGTCCTCACCCCGGACAGTTGGCCGTAGCTCGTCACCTGAAGGAAGTTCTTAAAGGTAGCGAGCAGATAGCCCGCCCGAAGAAGCAGGTACAGGATCCGTACAGCTTCCGCTGTATGCCGCAGGTTCACGGAGCCAGCCGCGATGCCATTGCCTACGTTACAGAGGTAGTCATTCGAGAGATCAACTCCGTGACCGACAATCCCACGGTCTTCCCCGATGAAGATCTTGTCGTATCGGGTGGTAACTTCCACGGCCAACCTCTTGCCATCGTATATGATTTTCTGGCTATAGCCTTGGCTGAACTGGGCAATATCAGCGAACGTCGCACGGCTCAGCTCATACTCGGTCTGCGCAATCTGCCTGAGTTCCTCGTAGCCAATCCCGGTCTGAACAGCGGATTCATGATACCGCAGTATGCAGCCGCAGCTATGGTGAGCAAGAACAAGATGTACTGTTTCTCCGCAGCCAGCGATAGTATCGTCAGTAGCAACGGGCAGGAAGACCACGTTTCTATGGGAGCCAACGCAGCAACGAAGCTGCTTCCGATCATAGAAAACCTGGAGATGATCTTCGCCATCGAACTCCTCGATGCGGCCCAAGCCTTCGAATTCCGCCGTCCGACCAAGACGTCTCCGTACTTGGAGAAGATGCTCGGCGAGCTGCGCAAGGTAGCTCCCAAGGTGGAGGACGATGTAGTCATGTACAAACAGATACAGGCAGCCACGGAGTTCGTTCGCGAATATGCTTTCTAACGAACCCCGCTTCTCCCGCTGATTCCTTACGCTGAGGGGAGGGAGATACAGGCTTTCCGAATGCAAGAAAGAGAAGGTGTGCCACGAAGTATTTTCGTTTGGCACACCCTCTTCTCATATAGGGTCGCTCCGACGCAATAAGGGTAATGCCATGCCCGTTTACAAGACATGAGATCAGACTAAACAATCGAAAACAAACAATGACAAAAGAAACATACCCCAAAGCTACTGTCCTCGACATATCGGCATCAGTAGAGTATTCCGACGGCGGAATCATCAGCAAACAAGTACTTAAGAACGAAGTAGGCAACATTACTCTCTTCTCCTTCGACCAAGGGCAGGGACTGAGCGAACACACAGCACCTTTCGATGCCTTCGTACAGATATTGGAAGGGGAAGCGGAAATAAGAATCGGAGGCCAACCTCTTCTCCTCAAAGCCGGCCGGTCCGTCATCATGCCGGCCAACGTCAGCCATGCACTCCATGCTACGAAACGCTTCAAGATGCTCCTCACCATGATCCGCGGCTGAAAACGGGCAGACATATACTGCGCCATCCTGTGGACGTAAAGCCTCCAACAAATAAACAAAGGAGAGGAGACCTATACATGCCGACAGTCTCCTCTCCTTTCTTTTTCTTCCTAACCTCTTGTCTACCTTGCGACTGCTTGCCTCTTGCGCATCATGAGTTTGTCCACGATCAGCGAGATAGCACCGTCGCCTGTGACATTACAAGCCGTACCGAAGTTGTCCATGGTTATATACAATGCTATCATGAGTGCCTGTAAGGACTCATCGAAACCGAGCATACTCTGCAAAACGCCCAAAGCTGCCATGATGGCTCCACCCGGTACTCCCGGAGCTGCCACCATCGTAATACCGAGCATAAAGATAAATCCGGTAAACAGACCTGCATCATAAGGCATCCCCTGCATGATCATCAGTGCCAAAGCGCAACAAGTGATCTTGAGCGTGCTACCGCTCAAGTGAATCGTAGCACAGAGAGGGATCGTAAAGCCTGCTATCTCTTCCGATACACCGCACTTCACCGCACTCTTGAGCGTGACGGGAATAGTGGCTGCCGAAGACTGCGTACCGAGAGCGGTGAAATAAGCCGGCATCATTCGCCACAGCATCCTGAAAGGATTCTTCTTGGCAATGAATCCTGCCACAGAGTATTGGAAGATCAGCAGGATGATATGAAGACCGAAAATGATACCGATGATACTAAGGAAGACGGACAACACCTTTACCACTTCGCCCTGATGGGTCATATTCAGAAAGATCCCGAAGATATAGATGGGCAGCAATGGGATAATAACCTTGGCGATCAACTTGGTGATAATCTCCTGAAAATCCTGCATCATTCCCTTCATGCCACGGCTTTCCATGCCGGCCAAACCCAGACCGAGTACGAAAGAGAGGACAAGAGCTGTCATCACGCTCATCATCGGCGGTATGGCGATAGAGAAGTAAGGCTGTACTCCTTGCGACTGAGTGACATCGCTCATACCCGTACCGGGAGAAATCAAAGACGGGAAGAAAGCATTGCCGGCGAAGTAGGCGAATAGGCCTGACAACACCGTAGCCATATAGGCTATCAGCACGGTGATAAGAAGCATCCTGCCGGCACCTTTCCCGATGTCGGCAATAGCCACCGTCACCAATCCGAGGATAATCAGCGGAATGGAGAAGCCGAGCAGTTCGCTGAAGAGAGCATTGAACGTGACGAAGATCCGAATAAACGGGAAGCTGAAGAGGTTGCCGAAGCCGATACCGAGGACAATGGCCAATATGATCTTGGGCAAGAGGCCGATCCGTAGTTTACGCATATGGTTGGGGGTTGCTTGATCAAGAAGATTATTTGTTGGAAATATAGCGGAAGTAGGCATCCAGCAGACGACGGGCAGCGACGAAACTCGTGGCACGATCTTCCAACACAGCCTCTTCGACCTCCGGTATGAGGCTCTGAACCTCTGTACTGTTGTAGAACGAATCGCGCAGTTCGTCGTTGATCGTCTCGTACATCCACCACTTGGCCTGACGCTGACGTTTCAGTCGGAAGAATCCGTTGTCCGTCGTAAAATGGCGGTACTCGTCGATCATATCCCAAATATCCTTGATGCCGATGGCATAATAGCCTGAATAGGTGAGGACTCGCGGCTTCCATCCCGATTCGGCCTGTGGGAATAGCCGAAGAGCATTCCGATAATGCGAAGCCGCCAGATTGGCCTTATCGATATTGTCTCCGTCCGCTTTATTGACGATGATGCCATCGGCCATCTCCATAATCCCGCGCTTGATACCCTGAAGTTCATCCCCCGTACCGGCCAGTTGGATCAGCAGGAAGAAGTCCACCATCGAATGAACAGCAGTTTCGCTCTGGCCCACTCCTACCGTCTCTACAAAGATCGTGTCGAATCCGGCCGCTTCACACAGCACGATGGTCTCACGCGTCTTGCGTGCCACGCCACCCAGCGAACCGGCAGCAGGACTGGGACGAATAAAGGCATTCTTCTCTCGAGAGAGCTGCTCCATACGGGTCTTATCGCCCAGAATACTCCCTTTGGATCTCTCGCTGCTGGGGTCTATGGCCAGCACGGCAAGCTTCCGTCCCTGCTTGATGAGATGCATACCGAAAGCATCGATCGAAGTACTCTTGCCCGCTCCGGGTACTCCGGTAATGCCGATACGCATGGAGCGGCCGGCATGAGGCAGGCACTGCTCTATGATCTGCTGTGCCGTATCCTGATGCATGGGCAGGAGACTTTCCACGAGCGTGACGGCACGGCTCAGGATGGTTATATCACCGGCCAAAATGCCGTCCACATAGTCCTTGACCGTCAGCTTCTTGCGTCTTGTCCTATTCAGGTAGGGATTGATGATGGGCATATTGGAAACGCCCTTGTTCACTTTCAGTCCCTTATAGCAACCATCATTTTCGGGATGATGAAGTAGTTCGTCCATAGTTATTGTTCTGTTTATCAGATCTGCGGCAATCTCGCTTGCAGTACCGCTTGGCAGCAGCTCTACGGGGAAAAGCTACAGTTCGGCTTTGACCTTGATACGACGTAGCGGAGCCTGCGGATCGTTGCAAATAATGGAAATATCGGCAGCTATACTCTGCCACCCCTCAGCCTTCATCACCTGCGGATCCACAGCGATGCGCAATAGTGTGCTTCCGCCGGGCTTTATCTCCGTCCGGTCGGGTACGGCAGTCAAAGCCGGATTGCGTGTGGTGACGCTATGCAATCGGAGAGGGCCGGCACCGACGTTGCGAATCTCTATCGCAGCCTTTGTCGTCTCTCCATCCAACTGTCCCATGTCCAAATAGGTGCTGAGTTCCATAACGCCTGTTTGGGCTGCAGTGAGGGCAAGGAAATTGTCCACCAGCGGCAAAGAGACCAAGACGGAATCAACGGCTTTTATTCCTGTTTCGGGAGAGGTTACCTCCAAAACGAGAGGCTCGTCCTTCATCCCCGGAGGCATATTGCGAAGTACGGCAAGCGAAAGATTCAGCTCTCTGGGCTCACGAGCTTGCAGCCGGAATGCCCGATCGTCCAGCGATACAAATGAAGGTAGCGATACGACAGCAACTTGCAGGTCGGACTCATCCGTATTGTTCACCACCAACCGTACCACCCCCTCATCTTCAGGCATGGAAATAGGGAAAAGCAGGCGAGCATTGCTCACCTGTAGCGGCCCTATCGCCAAGACATAGGCATGCGGTATGGCACCACCGAGGGTCGTAACCGTGCCGCTTATACTGAGCTCCAGCGGTGAAGATGGCGCGTTGGAGAAAACCCGAATCCGCTTGACGAAAGCTCCTGACCGACCGACAGGATCGAAGAGGACGCGGATCTCCGCTTCCTCTCCGGGAGCGATGGCTTCCTCCGGCCACGTCGGAGTGGTACAGCCACAATCGGCCGTCACACGAGTGATGAGCAAAGGAGCGGTACCGCTGTTGCGAAACTTGAAGCTATGCCCTACCGATCCTTTTTCTTCCGGAATCAGGCCAAAGTTAAAGGACTGCTCCTCGACCTGTATTTCCGGACTCTCCTGAGCTGTCAGCAACAGAGGAGTCAATAGGAAAAGGAAGAAGAGCAGCCCTCGAAATGTACTGACGATCATACGCCTTGTACTACTTGCAGAGCTATGCTATTTATTCTACAACCCCTTTGATGCGTAGCGTAAAGGTACCATCCTTACCATTGCTGTACACGGCTATGGTCTTTACGAACTGACCCGGACGGCCGGCAGGATTATATGTGACGTCTATTTTGCTTGTCTGACCCGGAGCGATGGGCTCTTTGCTGAACTGGGGTGTCGTGCAGCCGCAAGATGCCACTACGCGAGTGATCACCAAGGGAGCATCTCCCGTATTCTTGATAACGAAAGTGTGAGTCACACTGCCATCTGCTTCTTTGATCGTACCGAAGTCATGCTCCACATTGTCCGAAGAGATGACTGCTTTCTTTGCGTTTTGCGCCGTAGCTACTCCTATTCCGATAAGGAGTGCGATCATTACAAAAACGATTCGTTTCATAGTTCTATTCTTTTTGAAATAAGATTTTACACGCTGAAAATTCAAACCGGCATACACGGCATTTTGCCCGAATTTTCGTATGCCTATCGCAACAAAGGTACATTTTTCTTTTATTGTAAAGGTCTATTTAGCATTTTTATGCAGGCACAGCAGCAGCCATTCGACCCATCGTTTACCGCTCCGGATCGGCGTCCAGGCAGAATACCGACATTCCGAAGAGCTGAGAGAGAACGGGGAGAAAATCGAGTTTACGCTCGAGAATTGTTCCACCCAACGCCCCTAAAAACGTGGCGCGAGATTTTTTTCGTTTTGGCGCGAGAGAGACCTTTGCAAAATAAGGAGATGGAGGGAAGAGGAGTTCTTGGCATAAAAGGAGCGAGTGAAAGGGGTGGCAGTAAGGAGTGAAAGTAGTTGTAAATCCCCCCTTGAGGAGCTACTTGCACGAGCTCCTCAAGGGGGGTTATGCCTTATCCTACGGATGAGGACATAATTATCCCCGGGGTTCTGTATAAATTAAAGGCGATGCTTTCAAGAATGTTTTGAGTATGGGTCTTGGCAAGTCCCCGGTATCGACATCGTCCGCCATGAAACCACCGGCGAATACTGCCAAAGGTGCGTTCGATGGTGCTCCGTATCGGAC
The DNA here is from genome assembly GCF_000010505.1 of Porphyromonas gingivalis ATCC 33277. Classification (GTDB taxonomy): domain Bacteria; phylum Bacteroidota; class Bacteroidia; order Bacteroidales; family Porphyromonadaceae; genus Porphyromonas; species Porphyromonas gingivalis. The sequence continues at coordinate 1,839,470 of NC_010729.1, forward strand.
CGATTGCTTTGTTTCGTTGCTTCTCTTCCTCGGTCAATGCCCTGTTGCGTTGTGCCTTGTGCATGATGCCGTCTTGAAGGTGATGGGTTTGCAGGTAGGAACGATTTTCCCCGCAAGCATATCCTTTGTCCGCCAAGACGGCTGTACCTTGAGGTATGTTTGCACCCTGCAATAGCGGAATAAACTCCTTCGTGTCACTGCGGTTCGCTGCTGTCGTTATCACCTTTTGAACAATGCCTTGAACATTGGTCAGACAATGCTTTTTGTATCCGTAGTGATAACGCTTTTGTTTGTACACCCAACGGGCTTCTTCATCCGTCCCTTTACGCTGACGGACAACCTGTTTTTGATAATCCTCCTCTGCCTCTTTTTCCGCCTCGCTCCGATTGTCTTGCCTGTCGTCTGCGACTTCAATCGTAATGCTTCCGTTGGGTTTATGCGGCGTCTCCACAAGGCTTGCATCCACAAGCACCCCTTCCCTGACCGAAATGTGATGGCGGGAAAGTTGTTTGTTAAACTGCGCCAATAGTTTGTCCATGAGACCCAACTCTGTCAGTGCCGAACGAAATCGACTGATGGTGCTGTGGTCGGGAGATACCTCTTCCATCTTCAGCCCCAAGAATCGGGAAAAGGTGATTGAATCATTGATGCGCTCCTCCAAAGCACAATCACTGAGGTTGTACCATGTCTCCAAAAGCAACATCTTGAATAAGAGAATCACGTCATAAGCCGGGGCGCCGATGGCATTTTGTCGCTTCGTGTATTTCTTGTTGATCAGCGTCCTGATCGGACGCCAATCGATAAGCGTGTCAACCTGATTGAGGAAGTCGTTTTGTGCTTTGCGATAACGCTTTGAAAGGAGTGCGTCTGCAAATGTTACATGCTCATCGGTATTCTTGGATTGGTATGCCATGGGAGGAATATTATGCTGTTTTTAACACTCAAATATACAAAATAACTCCCTATTACACAATGAATTAACAAACAAAATACACACCAATCGCCGTGCAAAGGTCTCGAGAAGGAAAAAATTTACGCGCGAGAACGAAATAGTTTTGGTTCGTGTTTTCAGGAAAACACACGCCACAATCTGCTCATTTACGGTTCGTAAATCGCGAACGAAAATGTGCGAAGAAAAGGAAAGGATACTTCTCATGTATCGATTTTTCAGTCGGGTTTTGAGTATGCCGTATCGGATCGGTCTGTGGCTATGCTCCGCTTTATTCTTTGCCTTTGTCCTAAATTTGCACCACGTGGTTTTATACGGGAGAGAACTACTCCCCTCCCCTACTGACTCAAAGCCCCCAATCACAATGACAAAAGAAACAACCCAACACCGATCGGGAGAGCGCGTAGCCCGATTTGCAGATATAGAAGTACTCAGCTATCGAGCCGATCTCTTCGGCACATTGACCCCTAAGCAGAGGATGCTTTGCTACCACCTATCGGAAGCAGCCCTGCGAGGACGGGATATTACAACCATACAGAACTGCCGCTACAACCTCTGGGTACGCAGTCTGATGGAGCGTATTTACACCCATCTTAGCAAGTCAGAACGAACCGACGACTTTGCCCTGCTGGAAGAATACCTCTTCTGTATCTGGTTTGCCAACGGCATTCACCACCATTACAGCGGAGCCAAATTCATTGCCCGTTTCAGTCCGGAGTTCTTGCGAGAAGCCCTGAGAGTGACGGGCGTGGAGCTGGAGCCGGAAGAGCAGGCACTCTTGGAGCGCGTACTGTACGATACCGATTTTCTACCCAAACAGACCGAGCAGAGCGGCGAAGAGGATATTATCAAGGCTTCTTCGGTCAATTTCTATGCACCGGGTATCACCCGAGCCGAAGCGGAAAGCCATTACAAAAACCTGATAGAAGCTCTTCCCGAAAACGAGAGAAGCTGTCCGCCGAGCTTCGGACTGAATACCCGTCTGATCCGTTCGACTTCGGGCGAATTGAAAGACGAGGTTTGCTGTATAGACGGATTGTACAGCCCGGCCATAGAAGCTGTAGTCGCTTCCTTGGAGGCTGCCATACCATACACTGAGAACGAGGAACAGGCCGCATGCATACGACTGCTGTGCGACTATTACCGCACAGGAGACGTCAGGCTGTACGACCGGTTCTGCATTCGCTGGGTGGAAAACAATCGTACTCGGATCGATTTTATCAACGGATTCACCGAAGTATATGCCGATCCGATAGGCATACACGGCAGTTGGGAGGGACTGGTACACATGCAGGACGAAGAAGCCGGCAGACGTACGCGCATCATCAGCGAACATGCCGGTTGGTTCGAAGCACATTCGCCGATTGACGCACGTTTCCGCAAGAAGAATCCCCATGGTATATCGGCTACGGTGGTCAATGTACTGACCATAGCCGGCGACAGCTATCCTGCCACACCGATAGGAATCAACCTCCCGAATGCCGACTGGATTCGTGCCGAACACGGATCCAAGTCCGTCACTATCGACAATATCACGGATGCATACAACCATGCCGCGCGAGGGACAGGTCTGTACGAGGAGTTTATCCCCGACGAGGAAGTACGCAGACACGTAGAGCTGCATGCCGACCTAACGGACAGTCTCCACACCGACCTGCACGAATGCCTCGGACATGGCAGCGGACAGTTGCTCCCCGGTGTACCAGGCGATGCACTTGGAGAACACGCCTCCACGCTGGAGGAGACGCGCGCCGACCTCTTCGCCCTCTATTTTCTGGCCGATCCCAAAATGATCGAATTAGGCCTTTTGACCGATCCCGATGCTTACAAAGCCAACTATTACAAATACATGCTCAACGGTCTGATGACCCAACTCGTGCGTATCAAGCGAGGAGAGGAGATAGAGGAGGCGCATATGCGCAACCGTGCACTCATAGCTCGCTACGTCTTGGAGCATGCCGAGCGGCCGGGGGCTATGTCGCTGGTCTGCGAAGAGGGCAAGACGGCACTCGTGATCAAGGACTACGAAGCGGTGCGTGCGATCATTGCCGGTTTGCTGACCGAGGTGCAACGCATCAAGAGCGAGGGCGACTATACCGCCGGCAAGGCGTTGGTAGAGCGTTATGCCGTCCACGTGGATCCGCTCTTGCACGAGGAAGTACTGATGCGCTATGCCAAGCTGGATATTGCTCCGTATAAGGGATTTGTCAATCCTCGGTTGAGACCCGTATATAATTCGGAGGGCAGGCTTACGGATGCAACGATAGAATACACGGAAGGCTATGCCGAACAAATGCTTCGCTACAGTGCAGAATATAGCTTCCTGCCTACAGACAGTCCGCTTTTGCAGGAGGCACGAAGATTGCGCTCGCACCTCCGACGGGCGATGGACGGTGTACTATCGGCCAGTATGCGTGAGAAAGGACTCCACTACGGCATCAACTTTGGAGTCACTCGCGAACATCTGCTCCGACTGGCTCGCACGGCCGACGCTTCCGCTCCACTGGCCGACTATCTGTGGAGACGCGATGTAAGGGAGACGAAGATACTCGCCACGATGATTTTTCCGGCCGAAGAACTGACTCATGAGCAGGCAACGAGATTCCTCCGAGAGGCCGACAACGTGGAACTTCGCGAGCAACTGACAGCCAATCTGCTGGAGCGAATGCCCGAAGCGATCCGGAGCATCGGCCGATGGATCGAGAGCAAAGAGACTACCCCTGACATGATGACGGGAGTATTGACGCTTGCAGCCAGATTGTTTACACGCGGCATCTTTCCGGAAAATGCGCCGGCAGAGAAACTCTTAGCATTGGCCATTCTCCATCTCTCCGATGAGGAGCAGAAAACGGAGCTTCGGCGCGCTTCCGCACTTCTGCTCAAGCGGTACGGGCGAGGCTCCGCAGAACGGACAAAAAAAGTACTGTGCCTATTGCCCGAATCGAGCCAAGACACAGCACCGGTTTTGTATGAATTATGCGAAGATATCCGCTTCGAACTCGACTTCTACCCAAAGGACGAGTAAGAGAAGCGACTATCAATCGATCATCGAGAAGCCTGTATAAGGTACCAGACAGTCGGGGATGCGGATGCCATCGGCTGTCTGATTGTTTTCCAACAGAGCAGCCACGATACGCGGCAAGGCCAAGGCACTACCGTTGAGCGTGTGGCAAAGCTCCACTTTCTTATCCGCATTGCGATAACGGCACTTCAGACGATTGGCTTGGAAGCTCTCGAAATTGGACACCGAGCTAACCTCCAACCACCGCTCTTGGGCAGCCGAATAGACTTCGAAGTCGTAAGTCAATGCCGAAGTGAAGCTGATATCTCCGCCGCAGAGGCGAAGGATACGCCACGGAAGTCCCAACTTATCTACAAGGCCTTGGACATAGCCGACCATCTGATCGAGCTGTTCGTAGGAGTGTTCGGGCTTGTCGATGCAGACGATCTCCACCTTGTTGAACTGATGGAGGCGGTTCAGGCCGCGAACATCCTTGCCATACGAACCGGCTTCGCGTCGGAAGCAAGCCGAGTAAGCGGTCAGGAGAATGGGCAATTCGTCCTCGGAGAGAATGACATCGCGGAAGATATTGGTCACCGGCACCTCTGCCGTGGGGATCAGATACAGGTTGTCCGCCGTGACATGGTACATCTGCCCTTCCTTGTCGGGGAGCTGTCCCGTACCATAGCCGGAATCTTCATTGACCACATAGGGCGGCTCTATCTCCGTGAAGCCGGCGTTGCGGGCTTCGTCCAAGAAGAAGTTGACCAAAGCTCGCTGCAGGCGTGCTCCTTTGCCCTTATAGACAGGGAAGCCTGCTCCGGTTATCTTGACGCCGAGTTCGAAGTCGATCAGATCGTATTTCTTGGCCAGATCCCAATGTGGGAGCTTGTGCGTTCCAAGCTCCGGCACTGTGCCGCCTGTCTTCACACAGACATTCTCCTCTGCGGTCTTGCCTGCAGGGACAGACTCATGCGGCAGATTCGGGATAAGCAGAAGCTGTTGGCGTATAGCATTCTCCAGATCAGCTTTCCGCTCTTCCAGATGGTGGCTCTCGGCTTTCATATCGGCTACTTTCGTACGGATGGCCTCTGCCTCGCCTTTCTTGCCGGCTTTCATCAAAGCTCCGATCTCCTTGGCAATGGCGTTTTGCTCCGCCAAACGAGCATCCAGACTCTGTTGAGTTTCGCGTCGCTGTCTGTCGAGAGAGATGACTTCGTCGAGAATAGCAGCTGCATCGAAGTGCTTCACCGCCAAGCGACGGATCACTTCTTCCTTATTTTCTATGATTTGCTTGAGTGTCAGCATAGTATATCGAAAAAAACAAAAGGCAAATCTCCAAGGCGGTTACAGCCTGTAGAGATTCGCCCCCTATTTACCTAACTGTTTATTAGCGTTCTGCTTTCTTTATGATTCGGTCTTGATCGAAACGTATGAACGGTCGTTTTTCTTGCGAGTAAATACTACCACGCCCGACTTCAGTGCATACAAAGTATGATCCTTACCGATACCTACGTTTTCACCCGGGTGGTGAACGGTGCCACGCTGACGAACCAATATGTTGCCGGCCTTAGCCATTTCTCCACCATAAACTTTCACGCCAAGACGTTTGCTTTCCGATTCACGACCGTTCTTGGAACTACCTACACCTTTTTTATGTGCCATGATTGTGTTTCTGTTTTGTGGATTTGATTATGCAACGACTTCTTTCACCAGAATTTCCGTAAACTGCTGGCGATGGCCATTCAGCTTGCGGTATCCTTTTCTTCTCTTCTTGTGGAAGATCAGCACCTTATCCCCTTTCACAAGAGGAGTCAATACTTCACATACCACCTTAGCGCCTTCCACCAAAGGAGAACCCACGGCGATAGCACCATTATTATCGACGAGGAGAACCTTGTCGAATTCTACGCTTGCACCACTCTCTACATCTTTGATGTGATGCACGAACAGCCGACGGCCTTGTTCTACCTTCATCTGCTGTCCCTGAATGTCTACGATAACGTACATTACTTTCTTTCTACTAAACTTGTTAGCCCCGTATGGTGGACACACATATTCGGGTCACTTTTATGACCATACATAGGAATATCGACCGCAAAGATAGCATTTCTTATTGATATAGAATACAATGTAAAAGAACGAAAATCCAATAATCGAGACCGATAGAATCCAAAGCAAGGAGTAAAGATCTTCCTCTCGTCCTCGAAACCGTCCGAAAGAGAGAAGAATAGAAGAAACAAAATTACGAACCATTTTTCGGAAAAAACTCAAACCGCTTTTCGGGAAAAACGGAACCAAAAAAATTTCGTTGCGGCGCGTAAATTTTTCCGTTCCCACGCCAAAACGAAAAAGTTTACGCGCCACGTTTTTGGACACTGCAAATACAAAAATTTCGGTGTGTAAACTAACCGGATCAAGAAACGAGCAAGCTTCTCTTCAAAAAGCTCCTAATCTTTTGATGAAAAGCTCTTAAGCTTTTGATCGAGAAGTAAAAACTACTACTGATTATTCTCCTATATAGTATCCTCTTTTTATTCGATGAAGTCGATTTTTATCTTTGGTAAAGGGGAGGAAGCTTTTCGTATGGTTTCGATCCAAACGGAGTCGGTCGAATCGGTTTTGAGCTTACTTCAGCGGAAGCACCTGTGTATGTGGTCGTCGGAAGGGGGGGCAGATGAGTCGGACTAATGTTGTATTTTTGGCGCATGGAAAGCCGTTTTAATATAATAGTATATGGAAGATAGAAGCAATCTTTTTCGCCTCAGTGCTTTGATGGGTTTGATCTTTGGTGCATTCTGGTGTCTGAAGTACATCTGCGTGATGCTGGCATTCCGGATTCCTTTCTTGCTGCTGCTGTATATTCCGCTCACTTGTTTCGTCCCTTTTCTGGCTTATATCCTGACAAAGCGTTATCGGAACGTGCTACCGCAAGAGATGCGTTTCAGCTTTATGCATGGATGGCAGTTTTCTACTTTGCTCTATCTCTTCGCGGCTATATTGGTTTCCATCCCTCACTACTATTTCTATGCCGAGATAATGCCGGCACACATGCCCGATATTATGGCACAGCTGGAGCAGTCCTCCGGACTTATGACCCAACTCTTCGGTACCGATGAGTGGCGCGAGGTGATGGAGCAGATGCTCAAGGTGCGTCCCATGTCGCGTGTGATCAATGATATTTCATCCAACTTCTTCTGGGGAGCTTTGTTCTCCATTCCGGTAGGGCTGATCCTGAAAAGAAAGGCTGCGTCGGACAATATGCATTCGTTATGATAGATATTTCTGTAGTAATCCCTCTGCTGAACGAGGCCGAGTCGATCCCCGAACTTTTTGCCTGGATCAGGCGTGTAATGAATGAGCATGGCTATTCCTATGAGGTCATCTTCGTAGATGATGGGAGTACCGACGGCTCCTGGAGTGTGATCGAACGTTTGCGAGCAGAGCATCCCGAGGTCAAAGGGATCAAATTCCGCCGCAACTACGGCAAGTCGGCCGGTCTCCAATGCGGTTTTGCCCGCACACAGGGGCAGGTAGTCATAACGATGGATGCCGATTTGCAGGATAGTCCGGATGAGATCCCGGAGCTGTACCGGATGGTGACAGAAGGGGGATATGACTTGGTAAGCGGTTGGAAGCGTAAGCGGTACGATCCTCTGTTCAGCAAGAATCTGCCCTCAAAGCTTTTCAATGCTACAGCCCGAAAGCTGTCCGGCATCAAGCTACACGATTTTAATTGTGGTTTGAAAGCATACCGACACGAGGTAGTGGAGAATATCGAGTTGTACAACGATATGCACCGTTACATTCCATATTTGGCCAAATCCGCCGGTTTCGGACGCATCGGGGAGAAGGTAGTACAGCATCAGGCGCGTAAATACGGCTCGAGCAAGTTCGGTATCAGCCGTTTTTTCAATGGCTATCTCGATTTGCTTACGCTTTGGTTTATCAGCAAGTTCGGACGCAAGCCGATGCACTTCTTCGGGCTGCTCGGTTCAGGCATGTTCCTAATCGGCTTCATAGCTTTGGCCGTTGTCCTTGTCAATAAGTTGTCCGCTATAATCATGCATACGCAGGCACCTTTGGTGACGGATCGGCCTTATTTCTTCATCGCGCTGACGGCGATGATTATCGGCACGCAACTGTTCCTAACCGGATTTGTCGGTGAGATGATCAGCCGCCAGGCTTCGGACAGAAACAACTATAAAATAGAGAAAGAGATATAATGAAACAGATTCCTCAAGATTTTCGTTTGATAGAAGATTTCTTCCGCACGCGCAGATCTGTACGCAAGTTTATCGATCGTCCTGTGGAGGAAGAGAAGTTGATGGCCATCCTCGAAGCCGGACGCATAGCTCCTTCGGCACATAATTACCAGCCGTGGCATTTCCTCGTGGTCAGAGAAGAAGAGGGCCGCAAACGCTTGGCTCCCTGTTCCCAACAACCTTGGTTCCCGGGTGCCCCCATCTATATCATTACGCTTGGCGATCATCAAAGGGCATGGAAGCGAGGAGCGGGCGATTCGGTAGACATCGATACCTCTATCGCCATGACTTATATGATGCTGGAAGCACATAGTCTGGGACTTGGATGTACGTGGGTCTGTGCTTTCGATCAAGCTCTTTGTTCGGAGATCTTCGACATCCCTTCGCACATGACACCTGTTTCCATATTGGCTCTCGGCTATGGCGATCCGACCGTACCTCCGCGTGAGGCTTTCAATCGCAAATCCATTGAAGAGGTAGTCAGCTTCGAGAAATTATGAAACGTTGGTCAGGTTTAGCGGCCGTTCCGGGGATGATCGTTCTCGGTGCGGCCTTTTTTTCTTGCCGGAAAGCACCTGCCTATACGGTATTGCAGGGGGAGATATTCCATACCTATTATCATATCAAATATAAGGGAGAGGCAGATCATTCACAGCGAGTGGATAGCGTATTCAGAGCTTTCAATCATTCCCTTAATCCGTTCGACAGTACCAGTATCATAGCCGGAGTGAATCGGAATCTTCCGGTCAGGACTGACAGTATGTTTCGCCGGGTATTTCGTCGGGCGCAGGAGATTGCAGCCGTTTCCGGCGGTTCTTACGATATTACTTGCTCTCCACTGATCAATGCTTGGGGATTCGGCTTCGAACATAAAGAAGACGTGACTGCACAGTTGATTGATAGCATCAAGGCGTTTGTCGGTTACCGGAGGGTACGATTGGACGGCGAGACGGTTGTTAAGGATGATCCGCGCACTACGCTGAACACCTCTTCCATCGCCAAAGGATATGCTTCGGATCTGGTGGGCGAAGCCTTGGCCGCTCATGGGATCGGGGATTATATGGTGGAGATCGGAGGAGAGGTTGCTTTCAATGGCCTCAATCCTCAAGGCAAGCCTTGGCGCATAGGAGTAAGTAAACCGCAGGATGACAGTCTGGGCTTGGCGATGCAGGAGTTCGAACTCGTCGTAGAGCTTAGTGGAAAAGGAGGCTTGGCGACATCGGGCAACTATCGGAATTTCTATGTCCGGGATGGAAAGAAGTATGCACATACGATCAATCCGCTTAGCGGCTATCCTGTGCAGACGGATGTGCTGAGTGCCACAGTCATTGCTCCCGATTGTATGACGGCTGATGCCTTGGCTACTACTTTTATGGTGGTCGGTTCGGAGCGTGTTCCTGCTATTGCAGCCAAGTTCTCCGGTGTGGACTATATGCTTATCTTGTCCGATGGAGACGGTTCTTATAAGACTGTGATGAACCAAGGCTTCCGGAAACGAGTAGCCAAGTAATCGAGCCTCGTCTGTAATCCTCCAAGCCTCTGTCTTTTTCTATTCGGATCGGTACAATCTTTTAGAACGGGATCGCATCTGTCGTAACTGAACGAAAAAGATTTGGCAGACAGTTCGGGGAGATTCTCCATACGGCTAAGTCACAATAAAAAACAAGAGAGGGGGTATGCACCGCGATGGGCATACCCTCTCTCTATTTATTGTTCTTTACTCGTTAGGCGATACCGCTGAAGCCCATGAAAGCCATAGCCAATATACCGGCAGCCAAGAGTGCCGAAGGTATTCCCTTCATGGCTTTGGGGAGATTGGTCATATCGAGTTGCTCTCGAATACCTGCGAAAGTAACCATTGCCAAGGTGAAACCGATAGCCGTGGATATTGCATAGACGAAGCTCTGGAGCAGGGTATAATCCTTCTGGATAACCAAAATAGCCACACCGAGCACACAGCAGTTCGTCGTAATCAAGGGCAAGAATACACCCAGTGCCTGATAGAGGGGAGGAGATACTTTCTTGAGTATGATCTCCACCATCTGTACCAAGGCGGCAATGACCAAAATAAATGCAATGGTCTGCATAAAGCCCAATCCGAAACGATCCAAAACGAACTTCTGAATCAGGAAGGTAACCAAGGTAGCCAGTGCCAATACGAATGTCACGGCTGCACCCATACCGATTGAGGTGTCTACCTTCTTCGATACGCCTAAGAATGGGCATATACCGAGGAACTGCGACAGCACGACGTTATTAACGAAAACCGCCGCTATGAATAACATGAAAAATTCCATAATGATGCCAATTACTTAAGTGATTTATGCTTTTTTCTTCATTTTGTTCACCAAGGCAATCAGGTAGCCCAAAGCGATGAAAGCTCCGGGTGCCAACACGAAAATCAATGCTCCATAGGATTCATTGAAAACTGCAAAGTCGAAAAGCTTACCGCTACCCAAAAGCTCACGGACAATACCGAGAACAGTCAAACTGAGGGTAAAGCCCAATCCGATACCGATACCGTCGAACATGGAGTGTAGCAGACCTTTTTTCGATGCAACGGCTTCTGCACGACCGAGTACGATACAGTTCACCACGATCAACGGGATGAAGATACCGAGACTCTTGTCCAAATCCGGCATATAAGCCTTGATAAGCATCTGCAATATCGTCACGAAACCTGCAATGATCACAATAAAAGCCGGGATACGAACCATATCGGGGATGAGATTCTTGACCAAGGATACCACCATGTTGGAGCAGATCAATACAAACATGGTGGCCAGTCCCATACTCATACCGTTGATGGCCGACGTTGTCGTGGCCAACGTAGGACACATACCGAGGAGGAGGACGAATGTCGGGTTCTCCTTGATAATGCCGTTTATAATAACACTCAAATTCTTACTCATTGCGCTTCGGTATTATCTGTGTTAGTATTTATCGTAGAATCAGCCTGAGTAGTATCGACAGTTGCCTCAGTCTGTCCGGCACTGCCTTGAGCGGCTTTGAAACCTCTGTAGGCACGATCCATAGCATCCAAAAAGGCTCGGCTACTGATCGTCGCGGCTGTGATAGCATCCACTTGACCGCCGTCTTTGGAAACAGTCAGAGGAGTATCACTCATCTGTACACCACGTACATCTTGGATCAGTCCTTCTTTTTTGGCCGGCGTTCGGAACCACTCTTGCATCTTGGCTCCCAGACCGGGCGTTTCGCTGTGGCTGAGTACGGAGAAGTCGTGGATTTTGCCATCCATATCGAATCCGTACATCACAGTGAACTTACCGCTAAAGCCCTTGTCGGTATAACTTTCTACTGCGTAACCCACTATTTCCTGACCTTTTTTGGCCGGGAATACGGTGAGCTTGGCTCCATCTACATCAACTTCGAATCTCTCTTCGTACGGATTGTTGTCGAAGGCATTGACTACCTGCTTGATAGCGGTGACTTTAGCATCCACTTCCGCCTTTGCAATAGGCTCTTTCGTTATTTCGTTCATCATGCCAAGAGCAGCAGAAACAACGATACAGAAGCCCGTCAAAGAGAGCAACATATTGGGGAGTGAAGATTTTAGCTTTTTCATTTGTTCTTTCCTCCAAAATGTTTAGGTTTCATATAAGTGTTGATCAGAGGTGTCATACCGTTCATAATTAGGATGGCGAATGACATTCCCTCCGGATAAGCCCCGAATGTACGGATCACGACGGTCAGCAAACCGATCAGACAGCCGTAAAGGATCTGTCCGGACTTGGTCATCGGCGAAGTCACATAGTCCGTGGCCATGAAGATGGCTCCGAGCATCATACCGCCGGAGAACAGGTGGAACCACGGAGTGGCCGGGAAGGATGTGGGGCTGGCCAGGTGCAGAATACCTGCCAGTACGATCACAGATGCGAAGATAGACACGGGGATATGCCACGTGATAATCTTCTTGTACAGCATATAGACCAATCCGAGAAGCAATGCGATAGCACTGACTTCACCCAAAGAACCTGCTTCACCGATAAACATGTGCAGGTCTGTGGGGATATTGGCCAAAGCCGAGGTGTCGCCGCTCATTGCTGCTTTCATCAGGCCGAGAGGCGTAGCACCGGTCTCGGCATCCAGATAGGAAGTCATCTGTCCTTCGGTAGGCCAGAGAGTCATCTGGGCAGGGAAAGAGATCAGGAGGAATACACGACCGACCAAAGCGGGGTTGAAGATGTTGTTCCCCAAGCCGCCGAAGGACATCTTGCCCAATGCGATAGCTACTACTGCACCGATGATAATGATCCAAACGGGCAGGTTGCTCGGCAGGTTGAAAGCCAGCAATACGCCGGTCAAGATAGCTGAGCCGTCCATGATGGTAGGCTCCTTGCCCAACATATATTTGCTGATCAGGTATTCCACGATGCAACAAGTAAGAACGGATACTGCCGTTACGATCACCGCACCGATTCCAAACTGATATACCGACATGGCCAAGGCAGGCAAGAGGGCAATCAGCACGCCATACATATTCTTTTTGATGCTGTCTCCGCTGTGGATGTGCGGTGAAGGAGAAATGATAATTTTATTTTCCATCGCTTATTTCCTTTCTTATTGCTTACGTGCTCTTTGGATACCCATCACAGTCTTCTTGGCTTGGCGGATATAATCCAGCAGAGGACGGTTGGCCGGACAGGTGAAGCTGCACGAACCGCATTCGATACAGTCAACCACGTTGCCTTTTTCCGCTGTTTCCCAGCTCTTATATAAGGTGTCGCGCATCAGGAAAGCCGGATTGAGTCCCATCGGACACACTCCGACGCACTTGGCGCATCGGATACAGTCGCGCATAGGCTTGCGGACTGCCTCTTCTCTGTCGAGAATCAATACTCCGGAGCTGCCTTTGGTCACAGGTACATCCGGTGACAGCAGAGCGCGTCCCATCATCGGACCTCCGCCGATGATCTTGCCCGTATTCTCCGGCAAGCCACCTGCTGCTTCGATCAGAGCCGCAATAGGAGTACCTATACGAACGAGGAGGTTAGACGGACGAGACAGTTTTTTTCCTGTAACCGTCACGATGCGCTCGACCAGAGGCTTGTTCTTCTGTACTGCTTCGTACACGGCGAATACCGTACCCACGTTTTGTACTACGGCACCTGTGCTGATAGGCAAGGCACCGCTTTTTACCTGCTTGCGGATCACTGCATCGATCAGCTGCTTCTCACCGCCTTGAGGATATTGCACCTTCAACGGCATTACCTCTATGCCCGGATATGCAGTGGCCAGTTTGGTGAGGTGAACAATAGCATCTTTCTTATTATTCTCAACTCCGATGACGGCCTTGTTTACCTGAATGGCTTTCATCAGGATACTCACGCCGATCATGATCTCTTCGCCGTGCTCCAGCATAAGGACATGGTCGCTCGTCAGATAAGGCTCGCACTCTACGGCGTTGATGATCAGGATCTCAGCTTTGTTGCCCGGAGGAGGGGACAGCTTCACATGGGTAGGGAAGGTAGCACCGCCAAGACCCACAATACCGGCTGCAGAAATTTTGGCTACGATTTCTTTTGCATCCAGATTGCATTCTTTGACGATGGCTGGTGAGCGATCGATGCCCTCTTCCCATTCGTCACCTTCTACGCTAATGAAAACTGCGGGCTTGGGATAGCCGCTTGAGTCGTATACGTTATCGATCTTCAGCACCTTACCCGACACAGATGAGTGGATATTAGCTGATACGAATCCTCCGGCCTGAGCAATGATAGTCCCGACCTTAACTTCATCCCCTTTCTTGACCGTGGCAGTTGCCGGTGCACCGATGTGCTGACCAAGAGGGATGACTACCTGTGAGGGGATAGGCAACACCTCTACGGGCTTGCCTGCCGACAACTTGTTTTCGGGGGGGTGAATACCACCGATTCGGAAAGTCCTCAACATAATAATTCTATGTGGTCTTTGTTGTTATTTATTCCTTAGACAGTCTCTTGTGCCGGTGCGGTAGCTTCTGTGGCGACAGCCGGCTCCACTTTCTTCTTCGGAGGGAAGTTCAGCTCGTGGATGGCATTCGTGGGACATACTTCCACACACTTGCGACACATGCGACACTTGGTGTGGTCTATGTACGAGAGGTTGTTCTCGATGGTGATAGCCTCGAATTGGCATTGCTTCAAGCAGAGCGAGCAGCCGATACAAGCATTGCTACAAGCTTTCTTGGCGACACCGCCTTTGTCCTTGTTCACGCAGCTAACAAAGATACGGCGACTCTTAGGCCCTTTCTTCCGGAGTTCGATGATCGATTTGGGACAGGCCTTGACACAAGCACCACATGCCGTACAAGCATCCTCCACCACTTCCGGCAGCAAGGTTGTCGGGTTGATGCGGATAGCATCGAATCCGCAGGCATCCACACAGTCGCCCAATCCCAGACAGCCGAAGCTACAGCCCGTGTCTCCGCTATATAGCGAAGCGGCTACTGCACAGCTGGAGGCTCCGTCGTACAGGTTCGTACGCGGACGGGCATCGCAATTGCCATTGCAACGAACCACGGCAATCTTCGGATCCTGAGCAGCCGCGGCCATGCCGAGAATGTCGGCTATCTGCCCCATCACCGCTGCTCCCCCTACGGGACAGAGCAGTCCTTCGAGGCTTTCGGCTTTGACGCAGGCATTGGCAAAACCGGAGCATCCGGGGAAGCCACATCCCCCACAGTTGGCTTGAGGGAGTACCTCTGCAACCAGTCCGATGCGTGGGTCTTCCTTGACCTCGAACTTCTTTGCGGCCAAAAACAAAACCAGTGCACCGATGGCACCGATTGCGGCCAAAACAATCACAGTAGTAAGTATCATATTTGTTTGTTACTGATTATTTTTTCGAATAGTAAATACCAAACGTCGGCTCAGTTTGCCGTTGAATAACCGGAGAATCAGGTAGTATACTCCCAAAGCTCCCAAAGAAATAAGCGTACTCATGCCCTCGTCTAACCTCAGAATACTGATGGTGAGGACAAGCATAAGCAGCAACAAAATCAAAGGAACAATGAAAGAGAGGACGACAGCAAGACGTCCCATGGCACTATGACCTTCCAGCAAAACCCGATCACCTTCGCGGATGTCAGGTGCGGGTCCCATTACGGTGATATATCGATCTTTGCAGTCTGTAGAGGAGCAATAGCCGGCGGCATGACAACCGGCGCATGCACTTTTCTGCTGCACACATACCGTTATCTTGTCGGCTTCCACTCGGCTGACAACTCCGCTATGACTGATAATCTCGCCCATTTTAAATAGTTAGGCAAATGTGGTTGTCTTTTTGTTTGATTGTCTAAGGCGAACAACTCTAATGATGCGGCAAAAATACACAAATCTTGCTAACCCGACTAACAAAGTAGCCCAAAAACACATTAATTCTCCCCAAAAATGGGGATTCTGCGCTTCCTTTTCGAGGAGTGTGAACGGGTCGTTGTCGGAAGTTGTCGGTGGAGAAGAAACGGCACGAAGATCTCAGTCGAAACTTCTAAGAATCAAAGCAGCCGTATGGGGATGTAAAAATTTGGCAATGAGTACAAAACAATATGTTCGCCAATGATTGTCTCCATTTCGGATCGTTCCGGAGAATGAATGTATATACGTAATGTCTACGGCGTTTCCTCGTCCTCCGAATCGTCGGCTTTCAGTAGGGATAGCCTGCTCCGCGCTTCGGCCAATCGGCGGAAGCCCTCTATGTCGTTTTTCGCCGTACTTGCTCTTTCCTTGTCGAGGACACGCCGGTACATGTGGATCGCACCGGTGCGGTTGCCTGTCTTTTCAAAGCATTGAGCAAGGAGCAGGCAGGCCTCGCTGTTGCCGCTATCGTATTCTATGGCATAGCGCAGATGGGATATGGCTGTTTCCGTTCGCCCTTGTTCATTGGCGCATTGAGCGAGCATCGTATGCACATCAGTGAGTCTGTCCGTTTTCGGTTCGATCAGATCGAGCAACTTCTGCAACCGCTTTTCCGCTTCTTCCCACAGCTTTTGGCGATAGGCACACATGCCCAAGTAGTATTTGGTCAGGTAGTTTTGTTGGTAGGCAGATTCGTCGGCTCGTCTGAAGCATTCTTCGGCTACGGCCCACCTACCGGCTTTGTAGTACGCCAAACCGCAATAGAAGAGATCCTTGAATGAGGTGGGGAAATGGCCTCGACCGATAATCCGCTCATAGTCATGCAGGGCACTGTCCGCTTCCTGTAGCATCATCATGGATTCGGCATGGGCCAGAAGCACGGCCACGTTCAGCGAGTCGGTTTGCAGATAGCGTGCTGTCACCTGTTCCTGCCGGCGCGTTTCTTCTACCTGTCCGTACAGGGTAGCCAGATCAATCAGGGTAAGGAAATCGGTAGAATCCCGAAGCATCTGCTCTTCCAACAGTGCTATCGCTTGAGAAGGTTGTTGTCGTTTGTTGAGTGCTTTTGCCCTAAGGCGAATGACGGGAGGGAGCGAATCCTGCTGTAAGATCCTGTCTGTGATGACCAATGCCGTGGAATCCTGTCCGATGTGAACGAGCAGTTTGGCCAAGTCGTATCCTGTCGGAATATCGGATGTGCGCTCATAGCCTTGATGCAGCATTTCGGCTGCTGTGGCATAATCCTGCATATCCACCTGCAACGCTGCCCCCAAACGATAAGCTACCGCATCGTGAGGATCCATCCGTATGATCCTTTGGTAGACGGCAAAGGCTTCGGGATGTCGTCCCAGTTCGCTGAGAGCTTTGGCTCGGAGGTGTAGAGCTTGCTCGTCTTGCAGGCTGCAACTGTCCGCCCAAGCCAAAGCCTCCGTATAGGCCATATGGTCGATGAGAGTCTGCATTCGGCTCAATTCTTCTGTGGTCTGAGCCGTTGAGGATAGGATGGTCTGAGCAATAACAATGAGGTAGAGCAGGGGGCGTTTCATAGGGTTTATGTATTTGAATACAAAAATATACGATATTTCCGTAGGAGTATGTTTTGAAAAAGTTTCTTTTGTAAGTTGAGTCCAACAACTGTTTCTTTTGTGCCGATGACGTGTACTGAAAGAGAGTCGGCACTCGGAAAGGTCCGGTTTGTGACTAATTACAATGTCTGTTCGACGTTGGAATAGAAAGGTTAAGATCTCAGACAGCAAGATCATGACCATCCTGATCCTGTTTCATCTCTCAAAACACCAAAATTGGAAAGCTTTTTATCTTCAATACATCGCCTGCTCAGGTCGGCCCAAGTTTCCACATCTTGTCTCTTATAATCGCTTTGTGGAGCTACAAAACAGTATAGGCTTCAAGCAAATAGCATCTCTCAATAGGTGTTGTTTAGGTCAATGTACAGGTATCTCATTGACCGATAAGGCTCCTCTTAGAGATTTATTTGAAAAGATGAATTTCAACGATGTAAAAGAACTCGATTACCCTCTTTTTGATTGAGTGTTTGATTAGTTTTTACTACAATCCTATTTTAACGGGACAATAATAGTCTTATATAGATTGTTTTTCGATTTGTATATAATAGAAATATATAAACTTCCGTGGCAGAGTTCTTTGTCGCAGTTCGGAGATGATGATTTTATGCATAAAGATTTCTTACTGCAGGCTTGCAATAAGAAATTTTGTTTGCGAGATTCTATGCTGCAGGCTTGCAGTAAGGAATTTTGCATACAAAATTCTTAGCCGCAGGCTTGCGGCGAGTAAGTTTGCCAACAAAATCGCTATTTTTCGCTTGCAACGAGTGATTTTTTATGCAAAATCGCCATTTCACGCCTGCAAAAAGCAATTTTGTTTGCAAGATTGTACATTGCAGATAGGATTCTATGAATTTTGTTCGCGAGATTCTATGCTGCAGGCTTGCAGCAAGTGATTTTGCATACAAAATTCTTAGCCGCAGGCTTGCGGCGAGTAAGTTTGCCAACAAAATCGCTATTTTCCGCTTGCGACGAGTGATTTTTTATGCAAAATCGCCATTTCACGCCTGCAAAAAGCAATTTTGTTCGCAAGATTGTACATTGCAGATAGGATTCTATGAATTTTGTTCGCGAGATTCTATGCTGCAGGCTTGCAGCAAGTGATTTTGCATACAAAATTCTTAGCCGCAGGCTTGCGGTAAGGAATTTCTCTCGCAAGATTGTCATTACACGCTTGCAGCGAGGAATCTACCGCGGAAAATTGCCCGTGGCCGAACGCAGGCCATAGCTGATCTCCATAAAGAACATGCAGCCTGCAAATTGGCTGAAGAGCTTGTGAAGCCTTTGCTACGCTGTCTGCTTGAAACTCTGCTGAAAGTTCCTCAACCGAAGCATGGGGGGTAACAGGCGGATGACTTGGGCGAAAAGACCTATATTTATTTGTAAAGCTCCAGGTAAGCTTATTTACCCAAAGCAACTCCGATAAAACCGAAGGAGAGGCACCGGAAAGAGCCTCTCCCTTTTTCATAAACAACCTTAAAAACGTTTAGGACGCTATTGGGCACGACACTCCTTTTTTCGTTTATCTTTGTCCGTAAGAAAAAAATTCAGTCAAAAGCATTCTAAAGCATATCCATAATGATTTTATTCTTTCACCATTCGTCCGGCTCTGTCTATGCCGTGGAGAGTGAAGTTCAGTTCAGCGAAGAAGAAATACATCGGCTGGTATGGCTGTTTGGCGGAGCCGAACCCTGTCAGTCCGATGTTGTAAACGGCTATCACGTAGGCCCTCGTCGGGAGATGGTAACACCTTGGAGTACCAACGCCGTCGAGATAACGCAGAATATGAACGTTGCAGGCATACGCCGTATTGAAGAGTTCTTTCCGGTGAAAGGTGCCGATGCGGAGTTCGATCCCATGCTTCAAGCCCTTTATGAGCAGCTGGACCAAAAGATTTTCGATATAGATCGTAAGCCTGAGCCGATCATTTCCGTCAAGGACATTCGCACTTATAATGAAACTGAGGGATTGGCTCTGAGCGAAGATGAAATCAGTTATTTGGAAGGCGTGTCCGAACGCATTGGCAGGCCGCTCACGGACAGCGAGTTGTTCGGATTCTCACAGGTCAATTCCGAACACTGCCGGCACAAGATATTCGGCGGCACGTTTATTATTGATGGAGAGGAGAAGGAAAGCTCTCTCTTCAACCTGATCAAACGTACCTCTGCTGTCAATCCCAATTTGCTTGTGTCCGCATACAAGGACAATGTGGCTTTTATCCAAGGCCCGAAGGTAGAGCAATTTGCCCCCCGCAGTGCAGACAAACCGGACTACTTCGAGACCAAAACGATAGATACCGTACTGAGTCTCAAAGCCGAGACACATAATTTCCCTACTACGGTGGAGCCTTTCAACGGCGCAGCCACAGGGACAGGGGGAGAGATTCGTGACCGAATGGCCGGTGGAAAGAGCAGCATTCCGTTGGCAGGTACCGCTGTCTATATGACTTCTTACGCCCGTACTGATGGAACACGACCATTCGAAAAGAAACTATCCGAACGCCGTTGGCTCTATCAATCGCCCCGTCAGATCTTGACCAAGGCCTCTAACGGTGCCAGCGATTTCGGCAATAAATTCGGCCAGCCACTCATTACAGGATCCGTTCTGACCTTTGAACACCAAGAAACTCCCGATACTACCTGCTATGGCTATGACAAAGTCATCATGCTTGCCGGAGGTGTCGGCTATGCCAAACAGTCGGACGCTCTTAAAGGAGAGCCGTCTCCGGGAGAAAAAGTAGTAATCCTGGGTGGAGACAATTACCGCATAGGTATGGGGGGCGGAGCTGTCAGCTCTGTGAATACGGGACAATTGTCCGGCAGTATAGAACTGAATGCCATCCAGCGCTCTAATCCCGAGATGCAGAAGCGTGTACAGAATGTGATCAGAGCTATAGCGGAAAATGACAATAACCCGATCGTCTCCATCCACGATCACGGAGCCGGAGGACATCTCAACTGCCTGTCCGAATTGGTGGAAGCGACCGGCGGACGAATCGACATGGATCGGCTTCCCGTCGGAGACCCTACCCTCTCTGCCAAAGAGATAATCGGCAACGAGAGTCAGGAACGTATGGGGATGCTGATGCAGGAGAAAGATTTGGAATATGTACGCAAAATAGCCGAACGCGAACGCGCTCCCATGTATGTGGTCGGAGAGACCACTGACGATATGCGCTTCGTCTTCCGCAAGGACAATGGCGAGTGTCCTATCGACATGAAGCTGGACGACATGTTTGGCAAGCCTCCCCGTACCATCATGGAGGACAGAACCATAGAACATCACTATCAGGCACTGCAATACGACCCTGCCCGTCTGGACGAATATCTGGAGCAAGTATTGCGTATGGAGTCAGTAGCTTGTAAGGATTGGCTTACCAATAAGGTGGACAGATCTGTGACAGGACGAGTGGCTCGCCAGCAGTGTCAGGGCGAATTGCAACTTCCGCTCAGCGACCTCGGTGCTATGGCTCTGGACTATCGCGGCCATAGCGGAGTGGCTACTTCTATCGGCCATGCCCCTCAGGCCGCCTTGGCCGATCCGGCAGCCGGCTCGGTGCTGGCCATAGCCGAAGCTCTGACCAATATCGTCTTTGCTCCGCTTCGTAATGGTATCGAGGGTGTGAGCCTGTCGGCCAACTGGATGTGGCCCTGCCGTAACGAAGGCGAAGATGCCCGTCTGTACCGTGCCGTGGAAGCCTGTTCGGACTTTGCCGTCGATCTGGGCATCAACATCCCTACCGGCAAGGACTCCCTGTCCATGACACAGAAATATGAGGACAAAAAAGTGCTGAGTCCCGGTACGGTGATTATCAGTGCCGCAGCCGAAGTGACAGACATTCGTCGCATCGTCAGCCCCGTCCTCAGCCATATAGCCGCTACCGCTCTCTACTATATCGATTTCAGCTTCTGCCCGTTCTCTTTGGGAGGATCGGCCTTTGCCCAGAGCTTGGGTACTATCGGTGATGAAGTCCCCACTGTACGTGATCCGGAATATTTCCGCGATGCGTTCAATACCGTACAGGAACTCATTGACAAGGGTCTGGTTCTGGCCGGACACGACATATCCGCAGGCGGTCTGATTACGGCTCTTCTGGAAATGTGCTTTGCCAATGTAGAAGGCGGTCTGGAGGTGGAATTGGATAACCTCGTGGAAGACGACCTGATCAAAGTCCTCTTTGCCGAAAACCCGGGTATCCTCATTCAGGTAAAGGACCGCAAAGCCGTTGATAAGATCCTGACCGATGCCGGCATCGGTTTCCTCCCGATAGCCAAGCCCACCCAAGAGCGACACCTCTTGATACATAAAGACGGAGCCGAATACCTGTTCGGTATCGACCACATGCGCGACGTTTGGTATGAGTCGTCCTACCTGCTGGACTGCTTCCAGAGTGGCAATACCTTGGCCGGCAACCGCTTCGAAAACTATAAGGAACAACCGGTCGTATATCACTTCCCCAAACAATTTACGGGTGATCTGAAAGCGATGGGTTTGGATCCCGATCGAAAGACGGCATCCGGCATCCGCGCCGCCATCATTCGCGACAAGGGAACGAATGGAGAGCGGGAAATGGCCTATGCTCTCTATCTGGCCGGCTTCGACGTGAAGGACGTACACCTGACAGACCTGACCAGTGGAAGAGAGACACTGGAAGACATCCGGATGATTGTCTTCTGTGGTGGATTTTCCAATTCGGACGTACTCGGATCTGCCAAAGGATGGGCCGGCGGTATTCTCTTCAATGAGCAAGCCAAAGCCACGCTGGATCGTTTCTTCGCACGCCCCGATACGCTCAGCCTCGGTATCTGCAACGGCTGCCAGCTGATGGCCGAGTTGGAACTTCTATACCCCGAACACGAACTCAAGCACAAGCTTGTCCACAACGAATCGCAGAAAT
This sequence comes from Porphyromonas gingivalis ATCC 33277, assembly GCF_000010505.1. Taxonomy (GTDB): domain Bacteria; phylum Bacteroidota; class Bacteroidia; order Bacteroidales; family Porphyromonadaceae; genus Porphyromonas; species Porphyromonas gingivalis. The sequence goes on from NC_010729.1 coordinate 1,861,520, forward strand.
TCGAAAGCACATTCGTCACTCTCGAAATCCCGCATAACGACTCCATCATGCTCGGCAATCTGGCCGGAAGCAAGATCGGTGTATGGTGTGCTCATGGCGAGGGTCGGTTCAGTCTCCCGTACGAGGAGAAAGCCTACCATGTGGTGGCCAAGTACGAATACGACGGCTATCCTGCCAATCCCAACGGATCGCCACACCGCATAGCCGGATTGTGCAGCGCGGATGGCCGCCATCTGACGATGATGCCACATCCGGAGCGGAGCATATTCCCCTGGCAGTGCGGTTATTATCCCGAATCACAACGACACGAACATCAGGTGACACCTTGGATGCAGGCTTTCCGCAACGCTTACGAGTGGATAGCCAAGCAGGTGAAAAATGGATGATCGTCGCCCCCAACTGACAGAGGAGCAACTGCTTTTCCGCATCGCACTCACGCATGTAAAAGGCGTGGGTAGCGTGCTGGCAAGGCAGCTGCTCTCGGCTATGGGCAGTCCCGAAGCCATCTTTTCCGAGAAGAAGGAGCTGGTACAGAGGCTACCGAAAGCACCTCGCCGCCTGCTCGATGCCATCTTCTCTCCTTCGGTCATGGAGGAAGCACGCCGAAAGTTGGATCAAGCCCTCAAAGCCGGTCTGGATATGTATTTCGTCACCGATGATAACTATCCTTACCGCTTGAAAGAATGTGTCGATGCCCCCATCCTTCTTTATTCCAAAGGCAATGTCGATCTCTCGCCACGTAGGGTGCTGAGCATTGTAGGTACGCGCAATATCACGGCTTACGGACGTACAGCCACGGAGCGAATCGTATCAGGATTAGCTGAAACCATCCCCGATTTGCTTATCGTCAGCGGACTGGCGTACGGCGTCGATGTCGCAGCTCATAAGGCCGCCTTGGATAATGGCTTGCCCACTGTAGCTGTATTGGCCCATGGATTGGACAGGATTTATCCGAGCAGTCATCGTTCCATTGCTATGGAGATGCTCCGAAACGGAGGCTTGCTCACGGATTACCCTATGGGGACTGAACCGGAGCGATTCAATTTCGTCGGTCGCAATCGCATCGTAGCAGGTTTGTCGGATGCCACACTTGTGATCGAATCGGCCGAAAAAGGAGGCTCCCTCATCACTGCCGGACTGGCATTCGGCTACAATCGGGAAGTACTGGCTCTACCCGGACGAGCCACGGATAGCCGTTCGGCCGGCTGCAATGCCTTGATAAGGGATCAAAAAGCCGCGCTTGTCAGCTCGGCTCAAGATGTGCTGACGCTGCTCGATTGGAGTTCTACCATAGACGCCAAACCTCAGACATTGAATTTCCGTCCCGATAGTTGGCCGGATACCCCCGTAGCCGAATGTCTTCTCAGAGCAGGCACAGCCTCGGTGGACGAGCTGACACGCGCTACCGGACTACCTATAAACGATGTTTCGTCTCAGCTTTTCGACCTCGAATTGGACGGACTGGTACAGTCTCAGCCCGGTGGCATATACTCCGTTATATAAATTGTACGACGAAGATGTCTCCCACCTTGTCCATACTCATACCCGTTTATAAAAGGGATTGTCGCAGACTGCTGGAGGAACTGTATAAGCAGGCCGAAGAACTATCCGTCGGCTACGAAATCATTCTTGGAGACGACTGTTCCGGCGAACCTTACACCTCTCAATATATCGCTTACGAACAGGAGGGACTGTGCCGACTCGTCAGTGCCGAAGAGAACATGGGAGCCGGCCGTCTGCGCAATCGCTTAGCAGAAGAAGCCCAAGGCGAGCAGCTCCTTATCCTCGACTCCGATACCCTGCCGGCATCGCCCGACTTCATCGGGCGCTATCTGCGACATGCCTCCGGCACAACAGTCGTATGTGGAGGGTTCGTCTATCCGCCCAAATCCACCAATCCCCTCCGGCAACGATATGGCGCCGAAGTGGAAAGTCGATCGGCGGAAGAGCGAGCACGAAAACCCCACTCCGGATTCATCTCAATGGCTTTCATGATCCCAAGAAAACAGATGCTTGCCACCGGCTTCCCTCCCAATATGGGTATGGGGTATGAAGACATCCTGTTCGGCGAGCGTTTGCGACAAGCCGGTATCCCCATCCTGCATATCGATAACCCTGTAGAACATTACCACTGCGATACTGCTGAGGGATTTTTGGCCACTACGCGTAGCTATCTGGACAATCTCTATTGTCACCGCGAAGAATTGGCCGAATTGGTAAGCCTGCTCAGAGCATACAATTTGCTGAAACGGCTACACCTTATGCGAATGGTAGCTGCTTTGTGGCCACTGATCCGATCCTCATTGGAAAAGCAGCTCACGGGAGCTAAGCCCTCTCTCCTCCTCTTCAGCCTGTATAAGCTACTATACGTAGCCTCCCTCTCTTTGGCGTGTGCTGAAAAAGCTGATCCTTAGAAAGATCAGAAAAAGCAATAATTATATCGAAATGTTTGACCTCCTCTCAGAGACCTTTGCAAAATAAGGAGGTGGAGGGAAGAGGAGTTCTTCGCATAAAAGGAGCGAGTGAAAGGGGCGGCAGTAAGGAGTGAAAGTAGTTGTAAATCCCCCCTTTGAGGAGCTACTTGCACGAGCTCCTCAAGGGTGGTTATGCCTTATCCTACGGATGAGGACATAATTATCCCCGGGGTTCTGTATAAATTAAAGGCGATGCTTTCAAGAATGTTTTGAGTATGGGTCTTGGCAAGTCCCCGGTATCGACATCGTCCGCCATGAAACCACCGGCGAATACTGCCAAAGGTGCGTTCGATGGTGCTCCGTATCGGACCGATTGCTTTGTTTCGTTGCTTCTCTTCCTCGGTCAATGCCCTGTTGCGTTGTGCCTTGTGCATGATGCCGTCTTGAAGGTGATGGGTTTGCAGGTAGGAACGATTTTCCCCGCAAGCATATCCTTTGTCCGCCAAGACGGCTGTACCTTGAGGTATGTTTGCACCCTGCAATAGGGGAATAAACTCCTTCGTGTCACTGCGGTTCGCAGCTGTCGTTATCACCTTTTGAACAATGCCTTGAACATTGGTCAGACAATGCTTTTTGTATCCGTAGTGATAACGCTTTTGTTTGTACACCCAACGGGCTTCTTCATCCGTCCCTTTACGCTGACGGACAACCTGTTTTTGATAATCCTCCTCTGCCTCTTTTTCCTCCTCGCTCCGATTGTCTTCTCTGTCGTCTGCGACTTCAATCGTAATGCTTCCGTTGGGTTTATGCGGCGTCTTCACAAGGCTTGCATCGACAAGCACCCCTTCCCTGACCGAAATGTGATGGCGGGAAAGTTGTTTGTTAAACTGCGCCAATAGTTTGTCCATGAGCCCCAACTCTGTCAGTGCCGAACGAAATCGACTGATGGTGCTGTGGTCGGGAGATACCTCTTCCATCTTCAGCCCCAAGAATCGGGAAAAGGTGATTGAATCATTGATGCGCTCCTCCAAAGCACAATCACTGAGGTTGTACCATGTCTCCAAAAGCAACATCTTGAATAAGAGAATCACGTCATAAGCCGGGGCGCCGATGGCATTTTGTCGCTTCGTGTATTTCTTGTTGATCAGCGTCCTGATCGGACGCCAATCGATAAGCCTGTCAACCTGATTGAGGAAGTCGTTTTGTGCTTTGCGATAACGCTTTGAAAGGAGTGCGTCTGCAAATGTTACATGCTCATCGGTATTCTTGGATTGGTATGCCATGGGAGGAATATTATGCTGTTTTTAATGCTCAAATATACAAAATAACTCCCTATTATACAATGAATTAATAAACAAAATACACACCAATCGCCGTGCAAAGGTCTCCTCTCAGAGTGTCAACTTTTTTTCAGCACATATCTGTCGTAAAAATGGCGGTTTAGCGTTTGGAAAAACGTGGCTCGGGAATTTTTTCGTTTTGGTTCGGAAAGTAAAAATTTTACGCACCACAACGGAAAAATTCTCGCTCGCGAATTTCAGAAAATACGAACTGATGTCCGGTAAAAATTGGGCAGTTAGGAAATTCGAGATAAAATCTTCCCTTCTTTGCCATTACTGTTCTATAAAGTGTCATTACGAAGGGGGAAAACAGCCTAACCACATATAAATGGCAGTAAAGCAGACTCCATTATTACAGTATGTTTTGAAGAATCTTCATTTTTTTACCGGACGGCAATAAAAATACTTATCTTTGTAGCATAGATAGTCTCTCTCTTTAAGAGAGAAATAGATCCTTATGGATAGGATAGGCTTAAAAACGAAGGTTCATGCAGTCGGAGGAATGACGGGAGGACTGTGGAACGAGCTTTTTGTAAGACGATGCCGAATGGCTTTTGGAAGTTGACTTATGTTGAACTCAAAGAAGTTGAAGAAAGATGGCAAATGTTAAGTTATTACTCCCATATATATTGAAATGGGAAGGTGGTTTTGTCCATGATCCTGCCGATGCAGGAGGGGCAACAAACAAAGGTGTAACAATAGCGACTTGGAAAAGAGTCGGCTATGACAAAGACGGCGATGGAGACATCGATGTTGAGGATCTCAAGTTGCTAACCGATGATGACGTCCTGAATCGAGTCTTGAAACCATTTTATTGGGATCGTTGGAAAGCTGACTTAATCGAGTCTCAAAAGGTGGCTAATATCCTTGTCGATTGGGTTTGGGGTTCAGGCAAGTATGGTATTGTTATTCCTCAAAGGATACTAGGTGTGCAGGCTGATGGAATAGTGGGCAATAAGACCTTACAGGCTGTCAATAGTGCAGATCCCGATGAGCTGTTTGAGTCCATCTTCGATGCACGTCGCGAGTTCTTAGAGGACATTACAGCAAGAAGCATAAAAAAGTACGAGGATAGCATCGGACGCAAGGCCACCGAACGCGAATTGCTAAGGCATACCAATAAACGTTTCTTGAGAGGTTGGCTGAACCGTCTTGAAGATATTAGGAAGCTCTAAAGATAAAAGCCTGCAGGTTCGTACCCTGTCAACGAATATCTCCATCTGTCGATCTCGGTTGGGATAAAGCCCTTCTTGGAAATCCTAAGCCGGCCGAATGGGCTGTGTCATAATTCGATTTATGGCATAGCTCGTTTTCAGAAGCCGTATATCAGCAGGCCGGCGAGACCGGCAAGCAGTATCGTGAGGATGGGATGGAGCCACTTCTTGACAGTGACAAGGAAGGAAAGCAGGAACAGGAGGATGCTCCAAAGGTCAGTGAAGTTCTCCCGTACGACTACCTGATTGAGGCTTGCCGAGCCGGTGGCGAACAAGGCTGAAATGAAGTCCGGCCGGAATGTGAGCAATAGTGCTGCAGCCGCGATCAGGCCAACAGAAGTAGGACGTACCATAGTAAAAGCGGCATCGACATAGGTGTTGCGTCTGAATCGTGCAAAAAAGGCCGAAATAATCAATACCAAAACGAAAGATGGCAGGCTGACGGCTACCGTAGCCAAGACGGAGCCCCATATGTTGCCGGTCACGGTATAGCCTATGTATGTGGCACTATTGATGCCTATGGGGCCGGGTGTCATCTGGCTGACGGCAACAATATCCGTGAACTCCTGCGCTGTGATCCAACCGTAGCAGTTCACCACTTCATCTTGAATCAGCGACAACATGGCGTAGCCTCCACCGAAACCGAACAGCCCGATCTTGATATATACCCAGAAAAGTTGCAAATAAATCATCGGATCGAAAGGGATTGATCAGGAATGCATATTCCGAATACGAAAGCGGAGGTAACGACTATAGAGAATACCCAAAGCTGCGGCAACGAGGATAATCCACACGGGTGATATTCCGGCATACCAAACAAGAATAGCAGCAAGGATCGGGATCCAGAGCGAAACGGCTTTCATCTTCATGGCTTTCCATGTAGAGATGGCCGGAGCTGCGATCATAGCAATAACAGCAGGACGCAATCCTCGGAAAATGGCTGCAATGATTTTGTTGTCCCTCATCTGCGCAAAGAACATGGCTACAGCCAGAATGATCAGGAACGAGGGAAGAATAGTCCCCAAGGCACAAACGGCTGCTCCGGCATATCCTCTGAGACGATAGCCTACGAAGATGGATATATTGACGGCAAAGACTCCGGGCAGGGATTGCGCAACGGCAAAAAGATCCAGAAAATCCTCCTCCGATAGCCAGTGGTGCTTATCCACTATATCGGCCTTGATCAGTGGCAACATGGCATAACCTCCACCGAAGGTGAATCCGCCGATACGGAAAAAGGTGAGAAAGAGGGATAGATATGGATTCACGGCAAAAAAGAGACAGCTTGACAAAACGGACAATCCACGGCGTTACGTTCGATTACGAGTATAGGCAAGCATATATAGGTGCAGTCCGAATACTCTCAGTCTAAGCCTTTAGCATGTTATCTACTTCTTCAAACTAAAAGGGGATATGCCAAAATGTTTTGTTTTGACACATCCCCGGATAATTGTTTTTGTATTACTTGCGGCGACGAACCGAGCGAGTCGCAGCCTTGTTTTTAGAAGCTTTCTGCTTTTTGGGTTCGACGGCCTCAGTCTCAGCAGCCCCCTCGCCTTGTCCGCGTGTTCGGCTGGTGATATTTTTACCACGAGCCTTTTCCAGTTTCTTTCCCTTGCTTTTCTTTGTCTCCACCTGCTTCATCCATGTGGTATCCTGTGTCACAAAGAGCCCATCGCGGAAGCCTTGTAATTCCTTGTCGATACGTTTGCTCTCCATCTTCATGGAATCGGGCGTAGGACAGTATTCGGCCAAAGCTCGGTTGTGCAGATTTTCTGTCTTGACGATGTCGCCTTTGTATAGATTAAGACGGAAGAAATCGTCTATCGTAGAATTGCGAGTATTATTCAGACTGCTAAGCATTACTCGTTCACGAGCGATGTAGGGACGGATATTTTCGTAAGGAATCCAGAACAAAGGCTGATTGCGTACTTCGCCGAATTCGTCTTGGCCGGTCATGATCGGACAAATGGCTTGGATCTTAATGTCCACATCGCTATTGGTCGGAGTGAAGTACCATTCCTCCTTTACGTAGTAGGCTTTGACTTCTGCCGAGGGAATGTCGCTGTCGGCCACCTTGAAGAGCTCCGCATTCTTGTTCGTACTCGGTTGGTAATAGATGCCAAACCTGTCCAGAAACTCTTGGAACTTGATCTTGTACTGGTCTGTGAAGGCTTCGAATCCATCCAGATATTCGTACACGTCGAGGCTGTTGGAATTGATGAGTCCGAATATCGTGCTGAAGAGATTCTTGCGATCACCAATCGGACGGGGTGGATAATAGAGTACCGCGTTGGACTCTTCCATCAGGTCTACGCGTCGGTACACGACTCGCCTCCAGGGGGCGTTGTCGGTCTTCTGTGTCAGACGTCTGTTGAATTCCTGAGCACGATTGGATAGAGTAGTCATTTGTTCCACCTCGGTATTGCGCGGTGCTCGACCCACTTGCGGAGAGCGGTTGTTCGTATTTTCCTGCGCAACGGACGGGATACTGACCGTCGCTGCAAGGATCGCTCCTATGACTGCTTTGAATACTTTCATAAACACTTTTAGTTCACAATTACTTCAATGGCCGGAATCTTACGTTCGATACCATCCGGACCGCGTGCAATTACTTCTGTTACGTAGAAACGCTTGCCTTTGCCCAGATTCTGTATTTGTCGTTTTTGTCTCTCAGAGAATGAAGCTCCGTCGGAAACTTCGGGAATCGAGTTGCCCATCGAATCATAGAACACGAGTTGGAACTTCACCACTGTGTAGTTTACTTCCAGCAAATCATCGTCAAGAGCGGCTTTAATGCCGCCTGCTGCCAGGATTTCACGCTTACCCAAACGGCCACCCTTGAAGCGTTTCGTGTTCCCTTGCACATCCTTATATTCGATATAGGGAAGAGGATCGGGGAGAGCTCTGACACGTAAGGTAGTCTTTGCCATTTGGATGGTACGGCCTCCTGATTGAGCTGTGACGGAAATAATGGCTTCGCTGCCTACTTTCGTCGGCCGTGCTATCCAGAGATTGCCACGGCGAGTGAGCGTACCATTGTTGATCGTTGCAGAAACGTTTTGCTGAGCCACACCCGGTACGGCGATATTGATCGGATTGTCTATACCGGCATAGAGTACATTCATCATCGTCGGAGCAACGGAGGCCATTGGTTCCGTAACGAAGTATTCGCTTTCAAAGTCACGACGAATCTTAACCCCATCGTTACCCATCATTTCGATATATCCTTTGACCGGATATGTGCCCGGTGCACCTGCCGTAGCCGTAAATAGGCCCATGTTCTCGGGAGAAAGGAGCTTACCGTTTACAAATACGTCCGGTCTTTGCGTGGTATCTACACTGGAGAGGACGATATTGGCCTTATATGTATCGCCCGACATGACGATTTGGCTCTGTGGAATCACTTGTGCCGTGATACTGTTCACACGATAATCCCCCACATCCACGCTCTTTACCAGATCGGCAAGTACTTCGCCCTGAGCATAACGCACATCGCTTTGGAGCTTGGTCAGGAGTGTAATGGCTGCTACAGTAGGCATATTCTCGAACAAAGAACTTTCCCAAGATTTGCCTTTGGTGCCGGATTCTGTGTTAAGGGCTTGTTCTATGAGTTTCAACTTCGCCTTGTCGGTCATGAGTGTAGCGACCAGCTCGCGGAACTTGTCCACCTCCTTGCGAAGTGTGCTGCCTTTACCGTTGATCGGATTCAGCATTACTACGGAAGAAGCGTCGAGATTGTCCTTTCGTCTGATATCATTGACTTTTGCATCTTTCCCATCCGACTCACGGGCAATGGCCAACTTCAGATCATCTATAAAGGTACAGAGCGAATCAGCCTCTTTCTGTAAGACAAGGCTACGTTCATACCATACTTTCACCTTTTCGGGATTGGTGCGATAAGCCGTATTCAGCTCGGACAGCACCAGATTGTTGCGCTTATCGGAGCCGTCGATGGAAGAGGTTAAGCTCTTATCCACTTTGTCGAAACCATCCAGTACCTCACTCGATACGTTCAAAGCCATCATGGCGATGAACACGAGGTACATCAGGTTGATCATCTTTTGCCTATTGGCATTCCCATTAGAACCTACTGCCATGGCTTATAAGGGTGAGCTGCCGGATGATGAAGGATTAGAAGCACCAAAATTGCCGGGCATACCGGGTAGACCTACATTCGTTGTCAAGGCTTGGAGCAAGCGAGCATACACCTCGTTGAGTTGGGTCAGTTGGCGTGCCATACGCTCGTTTTCGTTGCGGAATGAAGAACTGTCGATGACACTATTGTCATACATATCTCGGATATGAGCCAATCCGCGGTTGATGCGATCGATGGTGTCGATCTGGGAGCTGATGCCCTTGAGCTGTATTTCGTATATGGTATTCAGGCCGGAGATATTGCGACTGAGGCTTTCCATCTGCTGGATATACGATTGCGAATTGAGACGCAGGCCTTCCTGATCCGCTTGCATCTGCTCGTAGCTCTCCGTCATGGCGGCTGCAGTCCGGCCGATACGGGCAAGCTGTTCGCCTGCTTCAGCCAGTTTGTCTATGCCTTCGCTCAGGCGTTGGATCTGCTCTTCCGGCAGTATTCCGGTCAGTTGGGACTGGAAAGGAGTGGCAGGCTTGGGCTGTTCTTGCGGTTGCGTACCCAAAGAGGCAGAGGCAAGGCGCACAGAAGATGGCCTTTCCGCGTATGCAGCTGCTTCTTTGGCCTTTTCACGAAGATACTCCCGACGCTGCTCCATCTCCCGACGGTCCATCGGATTCTTCGAGTCCAGTTCGGGGAAGACCTCTTCCCAGTGATATTCCATTGCGGGTTTTTCAAAACCGGAGATAAAAAACACCAAGAATTCTGTGATCATCCCCACGAAAAGCATCTCATTGCCCATCGGCAAATGGAGCAACTTGAAGAGAGCACCCAAAATCACCACAGCAGCACCCCAACTATAAACGATATTGAGAAGTCGGCGTCCTTTGTGACTGGCCAAATACATCTCAAGGATGTTCTTGTATCTTCTATAATGACCCATAATACTTGTTTTTCTTGTTTTGAATATAGATTGGCGATACTTATTTCTTTATGCTGCGACGCGAACTCTTAGGAGCCTTTCCGGAAGAGAAGGCAATGGAAGTACGTACACAACGGAATCCGATATAGGAACGACCTACGTTCTGGTATTCATGGCTACGAGTAGCCGAGCGGATGAAGCGAGCCACATCTTTCCACGAACCACCGCGTACTACCTTTTGCTTCAGGATGTACGGATCCGTGAGCGCAGCTTTGTATTCCAGTTCGGGATTGATGTCCGACATTTGTTTGAGTCCGGACTCCGAAAATGCCGTGCTGGTCCATTCGGCCACATTGCCTGCCATATCGTACAAGCCGAAGTCATTGGGCGAAAAACTGGATACACGAGACGGTATCAAATGACCGTCAGCCGTATAATCTCCCTCTCCGGGCTTGAAATTGCCCAAGAAACAACCCCGTCCTGTCCTCAAGTCTTCGGTACTCCAGGGATATTTATTGTTGGAATCGCCCATTCGGGCAGCATATTCCCATTCGGCTTCAGTGGGCAGACGGAAGTCGTCCATGATCTGTCCTTCAGGCAAGCGAATACCTTTGCGGAAGAATTCCGACCGCCACGCACAGAACGCCTGAGCCTGTTCCCATGAAATACCTACTACGGGATAATCATCGTAGCCCGGGTGATTGAAATACATTCTCGTATAAATCTCGGTACGAGCATTGGGGAAATCATTTACCCAGCAGGTCTCATCGGGATAGATCGGTACGATGTATGTGTTGAGAAAATCGTATTCGCTGCTAAGCGGACGCGTAATGGTTTCGCTGATGATATTGCCGCTTTCGTCCACAAAAGCCGTGTCTTTCGATATCATCACTACGGCGTTGGGGTCTACCTTGATGTCCGTATTCAGATTGCGCTTTGCGGCCTTGAGCTGATGCTCGCGCAAAGCTGCCGAACGATAATCGTAGACTTCGTACCGATAGACCATTTGATCCGGATTGAGCTTTCGATCATGAGTGACGGGATTGGTATAGTAAACGCTGTTGATGGCAGCTATTTCTTCTTCGGTAGCCCGCTTTTCGGAAGGAATAGGTTTGCTCCAATCCAAATGAGGAGTTACGGGTTCGCCGAACTTATTCTCGGTAATCTTGTATTCTTCGTTGCCGCCGTATGCAGGATCGGCCAGACGTTCGCGGATGATGGAGTCCCGAACGTAGTAGACAAACTGGCGGTATTGGGCATTGGTGATCTCCGTCCGATCCATCCAAAAAGCATCCACAGATATAGGGCGCGATTCGGCAGGTATGCCCCATAAGCTGTCTGCCTCTTTGTTGCCCAACACAATACTCCCTCGGGGAACCTGTATCATCCCGAAAGGCGATGGCTCATTCCATGAAGATAGCTTGGCACCGGTCAGTTCACCGCCAACAGCCCGTTTGGAAGAGCCGCACGACGAAATAGTGAAAACTCCAAACAGAAAAAAGCCTGCAAGAGCGAAAAACCTGTTCTTTCTACACATACATTATTTATATATCTGCTTCGCTGCTCTCCCCGAATCCTGCGCTAAGGCAGTTTTCAGAGGAAACGAATGCTTTTATACTTTGCATCTCTATTCTTCGTATTGCTCAATGGGAAAGAATAGCTGACCAGCAATTCGTGGCTTCCCCATGAGGCTTTAGCCAGTACCGATGTCGGCCACTCGAAAGCATAGCCGGCATAGAACTTGCCCAACTGCATCCCCAAGCTCACTCCCACGGCTTGTGTGGGACGATACATCAGTGAGGCAAAGAAGCGGTTGTTGTATGACATTCCCATCGTCACGTCCAAACGAGAACTGTGCCCGTCAGTAGCTGCAAAGATAGAAGGATGCCATGCAAATAACGAATAAATGGAGCGGATATTGTATCCGGCAAGGAGATAATAATGCCTTGTCAGATCTAATATGTACTGTTCATTGAGCGGAATTGCCGGAGCGGTCAGATGGGTAGAGCTGAATCCGACGTACAATTCTTTGCGGCGGTAGTATATACCTGCACCGATGTCGAAGGCCTTTCCGCTCACTTTGGTAAGGGGGATGGCCGGATCGTTCTCCGTCTCGAGCTCCACCTTGGTGCCATCGAAAGCCGTATTGACGAGTCCGGCTTGGAGGGCGACGGACAGATCTCCGCCGAAGAGTTTCTGCTTGAAGGCATATTGCCCCATCAGCTCATTGATGGCAAAGAGCCCTCTCGTTTCGGTCACTACCCGAACTCCCATCCCATGCTCTCTGTCGAAGAAGCGAATAGGCGCATCGGCCAGTACGACGAAGCTCTTAGGACTTCGGGGCATGCCTTCCCATTGTCTATTGTGCAGCGCAGTAATGAAAATCTCTTTGCGCATACCGGCATAAGCCGGATTGTAGTAGCCGTATGCACGGGTGTACTGAGCCAGCAATAAATCGCCCTGAGCGAAAACATCCTCTCCCCCGGCCACGGTCAGGAGCAGGAGCAGAATGAGCGAACGGAAAGATTTATGCAAGACTGATGCCACGGTGGTAAAACGAAGCCCCGAGTGCTATTATTGCACATCCGGGGCATATTCGCTTAAGGAGATTACATTATCAGTACTCTTCTTCGTTGAAGAAAAAATCCTCTTTGCTCGGATAATCCGGCCAAATATCTTCTATCGATTCGTAGATTTCCCCTTCATCTTCCATTTCCTGCAGATTCTCGATGACTTCAAGAGGAGCACCCGAACGTTGTGCATAGTCTATCAACTCATCTTTGGTTGCAGGCCAAGGAGCATCTTCCAATTTGGAGGCTAATTCTAATGTCCAGTACATAATGGTTAGAGTTTTTTGTCCAATAATACTTAGCACTTTGCCTCGGCCGGAAAGATTTCTAACCGACTTCGCGCAAAAGCATGCGCAAAAATAGAAGAATTCTCCGGTTTGCCAGCATATACCTTTTCAGGTCAATCGGGTATCAGTCGGTTTCCTCCCATTGCTATGATCGTCCGATTCCTTTGTCCCTATAGCTCTTCCATGGGTATATCGATCTCCTCATCGCGTACCGGATCATAGGCCGTCAGGCTACGCAGATTGTAGTAGTAGCTCCAATAGTGATGCAATGCTCTGACGAGCGAGGTACGCGCCAGGTCCTTGGCATCCTGTGCCGCATTCAGATCGAGGGTGGAAATAGCCCCGACGGTGAAAGTTTCCACGGCAGTATGATAGCGCGCCTGAGCGATACTGTCGGTACGACGTGCCAATTCGAGGACGCGAAGTTGGTTGTTGTGTTTCTCCACCAGCAGGAATATCTGCCGGTGCCAACGCTCTTCTTCCTGTCGCAGTCGATGCTCTTCGAGACGGCGGTTGCTCTCGGCCAAGCGTATCCGACCGCGTCCGCGTCCCCAATCCACGAGAGGAATGCGCACGCCTACGGAGACAGAGCTGTTGTCCTTCAGACGTCCGCCGTATGCATCGTGCAGATTGTCCGCCTGTCCGGCATATCCGATTTGGGCCATCAGTTCGATGGAGAAGCGTTCGGATTTGGCTCGGGCCAGAGAACGATCGGCTTCGAGCATCCTGCGCTTCATCTCTCCGACGAACGGATGATTGCGTCCGGCCAGCTCCATCACCCGTTCATAGCTCACGGGTGTGAAGATCGTATCGGCCGGTATAGAGAGGGAGAGGACTTCATTCGGCTGCAAACCGAGGAAAATGCTCAGGGACATCTCCGCTCCGCGCAAGGCTGTACGGCTCGAAAGAATTGCCGAAGAAGCCGAAGCGTAGCTGATCTCCACGGCTCGCAATTCGTTTTCGGACAACTTCCCGATCTTCTTTTTGGCACGCGCCACTTCGACCAGCTTCGCCGTATTACGAAGGTTGGTCTCCGCATTGTTGTACTCTTCCCGTGCCAGCAGGGCCGAAAAGTAATGATCTATACAGCTTACGCTCACCTCCTCCGTATTGGCCACGAATCGCCGGCGAGCCTCTTCGTAACGCACGGGTTCTATGCGGCGACTCCATTTCATTTCGTTCAGTCCGAAGAGCGGTTGGCTCAGGGTCAGGCTGATCGGTACGCTCATGAAATGCCTGTCAGCTCCTTCCGTGCCGAGCGGATTGATATGCTCGAGCGAACTCACCAAAGAGAGCTTGCCGCCCGTAAGCCATATATTCTGATCCACGGATATATGTCCTGACAGGCGCAAAGCATTGGAGCGGACGAAGCTGTAAGAGCCGTCCGGCTGCTGATAGAGCGAATAGGCACGCCTGTAGTCCGGCAGTGTGGCTGTCAAGTTCACTCCGGGCAGCAGTTCTGCCCGATAGGTGCGCCACTGCCAGTAGGCCGCTCGAAGCTCTTGCAGTGCCACGGCTGCATCCACGCTCTGCTTTCGTGCCAACCGGATGGCTTCCGTGAGGGACAAAGGGGATGGATCCGCGGCGGCAACCTGCTGTGCCGAAACCTCGCTCCATGGAGTCGGACCCAGGGAGGCGAAGCAGAGGGAGAGGAGGAAAAGGCTTTTTTTCTTCATCTTTCTTTCGTTTTTATTGCACCTTTCCGACAGCAAAGTTTATGCCGCTACCCTTAAAAGGCTGATAATATGCAAGTTTTCTCTGATGGCGAAGTGTCCGACTGTTCGGAAACGAACACCCGAACTGTCCGAAAACGGACAGTGGACACTTCGGCCAATCGAATAAGTGACTGATAATGAGGGCAGGGGATTGTTTGGCATGGCATTTGCTCTTCGGAAGGCGGCGAGCAACAAAGCTCGCACCGGAAAAAAGAAAACGATTCATGGACAGACAAGTTTCGCCCGAACGGCTCAAACGTGAAAAGCAAAGACGTTACCTCATCATAGCAGCTTCGGCAGTCCTTCTCTTCTTCGGCGGATGGTGGTTGCTCTCCTCCATGCAAGGCTCCATATCCGCAGCCTCTCTGCGTTTGGGGCGGGTGGACAAAGGAGAAGTGCAGATCGCTACCTCGGCTTCCGGCGAAGTGGTGCCGGCTTTCGAGGAGATCATCACTTCGCCGGTGCAGGCGCGTCTGATAGCTGTGCTCAAGCATGCAGGCGATTCGGTACACCGAGGTGAACCCTTGTTGGAACTGGACTTGCAGTCCGTGCGCACGGAGTTCGAGAAATTGCAGGACGAACTGCGGATGAAGCAGACCCAACTGCATCGGCAGGAAGTACAACTCCGCGGAGAACTCAACGCCAAGCGACGCGAACTCAAGGTCAAAGCCATGCAGAACGACCGCCGAAGAGCAGAGCTCCAGAGCGAAAGGTATTTGGATAGCATCGGAGCAGGTACGACGGATAAGGTACGCGAAATAGAGCTGGCCAATCGTGTGGCAGCACTCGAATACGAGGGTATGGTGGAAAACCTGCACGATCGTGAGGCCACGGCTGCTGCCGAACAGGCTACTGCCCGGCTGGAAATAGAGATTTTCAGGAAAACTTTGGAGGAGAAACGCCGTCAGCTGGATGATGCCCGGATAGCTTCTCCTCGTGACGGAGTGCTCACTTTCGTACTCAGCGAGGTGGGTACGCTTATCGGTGCAGGCTCTCAAGTGGCCACCGTGAGCGATCCGAAGCACTTCCGCATTCAGGCCGACATAGCGGACGACTATGCCCAACGCCTCTCGGTCGGTGCCAAAGCAGTGGTAAATCTCGATGGCCGTCGTATAGAAGGAACGGTGACGAACATCACTCCTGCTGCCAAGAATGGAGTGGTACGCTTCTATGTGGGATTGTCGGCAGACGAGACGTACGCACTGCGTTCGGGCTTGAAAGTCAGCGTCTATGTGCTCACGGCTCTCAGAAACGAATGTGTGCGGATCCCCTTCGGCAATTACTATCACGGCGAAGGTCTGTATGAAATGTACGTACGCCGGGGCAGTACGCTGGTACGTCGGGAGGTGCGTCTGGGCGGAAGCGGCGAATCGTTCGTGGAGGTCATGTCCGGTCTCGAACCCGGCGAAGAGGTCGTACTCCAGACCCTGGATGCAGCATTCCGCAATAGCAAGAAGATCAAGCTGAAAGACTGAGGACGTCCCGGTCCGGGAGTCTGCCCTCCATCCGAAGAGAATGATAAGAAGAAACCATAACGAAACATAACAGAACAATATGGATGCAATCAAACTGACCAACGTGAGTCGCATCTTCCGTGCCGGCCTGATGGAAACGGCCGCTTTGGAGGATATCAACATCAGCGTAAACGGCGGCGAGTTCCTTTCCGTCATGGGACCGAGCGGATGCGGCAAGAGTACGCTCCTCAACGTCATGGGTCTGCTGGACCGTCCTACCACGGGGACGGTGGAAATCCTCGGACAGACGGTACACTCCATGAACGACAAGGCTTTGGCTGCTTTCCGCAATGAAAAGTTGGGATTCGTATTTCAGAGTTTTCATCTCGTCAATACGCTCAATGTGCTGGACAACGCCATGCTGCCGCTCCTCTATCGCCGCATGAGCGAAAGTAAAAGGAGGAAGGCGGCGTACGAAGTCCTCGAGCGCATGGAAATGACGCATCGGCTGCGCCATTATCCCCAACAGCTCTCCGGAGGTCAATGCCAACGCGTGGCCATTGCCCGCGCCATTGTAGGCAATCCCGAGATTATCCTCGCCGACGAACCTACCGGTAACCTCGATTCCAAAATGGGAGCGGAAGTAATGAGTATCCTTCATCGGCTTAATACGGAGGACGGACGTACTATCGTCATGGTCACTCACAACGAATTGCAAGCCCGGGAGACGAGTCGGACCATCCGAATGTTCGATGGGCATCAGGTGGGTTAATTGGTTGAAATACAGAGTTTTAATGGTCATTCTTGAGGGATGCCCGAATCGACTTCAAAAGGGGGCTAAACCAAACTATATAGTTTGACCAAACCAAAGTATATAGTTTGGTTCAACCAAAGTATATAGTTCGGTCAGACCAAACTATATAGTTTAGTCAGACCAAAGTATATAGTTTGATTCGGCCCTTCCAAAAGGATAGAAAAAGCATATCGCAAAGATGGTGCCGGAGGCTCGGGACAGAGGTTCCCCCCTTCCCATTCGGACGCCTTCCGCATCCATCGAAATAACCGCACAAGAGACAGAAACAATGAAAAGATATATCAGACAATCGTGGCAAATCATCCGGCAGAATCCGGTGCTCAGCGTTATCGGCATTATCGGTACGGCCTTTGCCATTTGTATGGTTATGGTACTGGTGCAGCAAGAGTATATGAAGGTGGGAAAGTTCTCGCCCGAAAGCAATCGTTCGCGCTGGTTGGTGACCCGAGGTGCCACCATGACGACGAAGGATACAACGAGAAACATGACCATGAATACCAACTTGGGTGGGTATCAGGTATTAGAGATATTCCGCAAGCTCGAAACACCCGAAGCCGTAACGGCTTTCGAGGGACTTTCCATACCTGAGCCGGGCCTTGAACCGCGCTTCTGCGTACGCGAAGGCGAGCAGGAAGTCCCCGTCACGACGAGATATACGGACGAGGCTTTCTGGCAGGTGTTCGATTTTTCTTTCGTCGCCGGCAAGCATTATACCGAGGCGGATGCCCGATCGAACATCGCCGTGGCAGTCATTACCGACAGGTTGGCGCGCCGGTTCTTCGGCTCTTCGAGCGAGGCCGTCGGCCGGCAAGCTCTGATCAATGGGCGCAAATACACCGTCTGCGGAGTGGTGCGCCATGTGACCCCTTTCTGCAACTTCGCTTACGGAGATGTGTGGATGCCTGTGTTCAGGCTGTACGAAGAAAGAGTGAAGAACAACCTATTCTCCAGATTCAATGTAATCTGTCTGGCCAAAAGCCCGAAGGACTTCGATGCCATCAAGGAAGAAGTCGGGGCCTTGACTGCCAAGTGCAATAGTGTGCAGGAGAAGTTCAATATCAGTTTTCCCGGCCAGCCTGCCGATCAGTTCACGACGATGCACCGCAAATTTCACCGTGACGATACCGAACCTCTGGAGTATCGCCGTCGCTTCATTCTCCTTCTGGCAGTGTTTCTGTGCATCCCGGCCATCAATCTTTCGGGTATGACCCTTAGCCGTATGCGTCGCCGTTTGGCCGAATTGGGCGTACGACGCTCTTTCGGAGCCGTCCGATCCGATATAGTCCGCCAAGTGCTGGCAGAGAATATGCTGATCAGTCTGATAGGAGGGGCTTTCGGATTGCTTTTGAGCTATCTGGTCATGGCCCTCTTTCCCTCGTGGCTCCTCAGCGTGGGGAGCCGGGGAATGATGCAGGGCGACATCAACGGAGCCATGTTCAATCCCGTCATTTTCCTGATAGCTCTCGTCTTCTGTGTGCTGATCAATCTGCTCAGTGCCTTTATCCCTGCCTGGCGCATATCCAAGACACCCATCGTAGAATCCCTCTCCCACTAACCTCATCATACAGATATTATCATGCTACATCATATTATCAAGATCATCCGTGCCGAACGTCGTGCCAACCTCTGGATATGGCTGGAGATGCTCGTCGTATGCGGCCTGCTTTGGTTCGTCACGGACTATGCCGTGACAGCTCTGCGTGCTTGGACACGCCCATTGAACTACGATATAGAACACGTGTACCGCCTTACCCTTGCAACCGTGCAGAAAGACAAGGACGGAAAACGGAAAGAGATGTCCGCCGATCAGGGAAAAACCATGATGCAAACCCTCGATCTGATCGCTGCATATCCCGGAGTGGAAGCGGCTTGTCTCCAACAGTGGGGCGGTCATTATTCCTCTTCGTCAAGTAACAGTAGCTTTCAACTGGACACCGTATCACTCATAAACGTTGAGGATCGAATGGTTTCGCCGGATTATTTCCGTGTATTTCGTGTCTATGGAGCCGATGGTTCTTCGCCGGAAGAGATGGCGGAACGATTCGGCAAACTTCACATGAACGATCTCCAACGGGACTACTATCTCTCGCGCAATGCCCTCGACTATGTGGAGAAAGTCAATGGCGAAGGACGAGAAAGCGACCGCCGCTACATAGGCCTGTCGGATAGCATCAACTACAATATGGTATCCGTTGTCGATGGCGTCCAAAGCGAAAAGAGTATCCGATACAATCAGACACTGCGAGGACTCATACCGGATCAGCCCAAAAACGAAGCTGAAAGTACCGGCTATGTCAGCCTGAAGCCCATCACCGAAGAGTACATTTCGCAAAACGAACTCATATCTTACTCCGTCTATCTGCGTGTCTCTCCCGAAGCGGATACGCCGGACTTCAAAGAGCAGTTCGTGAAAAGGATGAAAGCCGTGACCAAGGACGATACCTATCCTGTACTGACGATGAATGCTGTCAGTGAAGACCGGGCAGGGATATTGGCCGATCCTGTCCGGCAGATCAATAATCATCTGGCCATCGGTTTCTTCCTCCTGCTCAATATATTCCTCGGTATCGTCGGCACCTTCTGGGTGCGAACCGAGCAGCGACGCGCCGAAGTAGGAATCCGCCGTGTAGTGGGATCCACGAACAGGAGCGTATTCTCGCTCATGTTCGGCGAGGGGGTTATACTGATGACACTGGCTTTCCTGCCTGCGGCCGTAGCCGCATGGTACGTCATGTTCCATACAGATCTTTGCGACATCAAGGTGTTTCCTCTCGGCCGGGGACGTCTTTTGCTCGGATTGGGGTGTACTTATTTGCAGATGTTGCTGATGGTTTTTCTCGGTACTTTCATCCCCGTACTGCGTGCTTTGCGTGTGCCTCCGACCGAAGCTATCCGCAGCGAGTAGAGGTAGTTGGGATCCATTCTCCCACGTTCTCCCTATACCTTATTATATATAGCAGCTACGAAACGGCCGTATCGTAGTACAACCGATCCGTCCGGTCTCGAAGGGGCAGGAGCCGAAACAGGACTCCTGCCCCTTTGCCGTCAAGCCTTTGTTTGCAGTTTGCAAACCGGAAAAGAGACAAAACCTCCGTTCATAATAGGAGATTTTGATTCGGCTTCCCTACCTTTGTGTGGCAATAGCTCCATACGGATTTGTCGGAATTTGTTTCTCCTCAGGCGTTTTGTGTGCTATTGCTTGGGAAATGAACCCGACAAAACAGAAACGATACTACCTATTATAATGATGAATAGCAAACTCGAAGAACAGGCACGAGCCTACCATGCCGAAGGTAAGCCCGGCAAACTCGAAATCAGGCCTACGAAGCCTCATTCTACTCAGCACGATCTGACGCTGGCATATAGTCCGGGAGTAGCGGTGCCCTGCAAGGACATCGAACAGGATCCGGCGTTTGCATACAAATACACGGCCAAGGGCAATCTCGTAGCCGTGATCTCGAATGGTACCGCCGTTCTGGGACTGGGGGATATAGGTGCTTTGGCCGGCAAGCCGGTTATGGAGGGGAAAGGATTGCTTTTCAAGATATATGCCGGTATAGATGTGTTCGACATTGAGATAGACGAGACGGATCCGAAGCGGTTCATCGAAGTGGTCAAGGCTATTGCTCCGACCTTCGGAGGGATCAACCTCGAAGATATCAAAGCACCCGAATGCTTCGAAATAGAGGAGACGCTGAAGCGAGAATTGGATATACCCGTCATGCACGACGATCAGCACGGCACTGCGATCATCTCTTCTGCCGGCCTGATCAATGCACTGATGATAGCAGGCAAAAAGATCGAGAATGTGCGTATCGTAGTGAACGGTGCAGGAGCATCGGCTTTCTCCTGCACCAAACTGTACGAATCCTTCGGTGCCAGAAGAGAAAACATCCTGATGCTCGACAGCAAAGGGGTGATCACGGCAGATCGGACGGATCTGACCGAACAGAAACGCTACTTTGCCACCGAACGTACCGATGTGCACACGCTGGCCGAGGCCATTACCGGCGCAGACGTCTTCGTCGGTCTGTCCCGACCCAATGTGCTCACACAGGATATGGTGCGGACGATGGCTCCCAATCCCATTGTATTTGCTCTGGCCAATCCCAATCCGGAGATTACTTATGAGGAAGCTACTGCCGCTCGTGAGGATATTATCATGGCTACGGGGCGTTCGGATTATCCCAACCAGATCAACAATGTGATCGGTTTCCCTTATATATTCCGTGGAGCTTTGGACGTTCGTGCCAAGGCTATCAATGAGGAAATGAAACGGGCTGCTACGATGGCTATCGCGGATTTGGCGCGAGAGACTGTCCCCGACGAAGTACTGCGAGCCTATGGCAATGCTCAGTTGCACTTCGGGAAGGACTACTTTATTCCCAAGCCGGTGGATCCTCGTCTGATCGTTCGCGTATCTACTGCCGTAGCACGTGCGGCAGTCGAGAGCGGAGTGGCTGAGCATCCTATTGCGGATTGGGCTGCTTATGAGGCCGAATTGTTGGGACGGGTGGGACTGATGAGCCACCTTACGCGTCGTCTTCATGAATCTGCCAAGCTCAATCCTCATCGCGTGATCTATGCAGCCTGCGAGAATCCTTCGGTGCTGAAAGCTGCCGTATCGGCACGTGCACATGGAATAGCCCGACCGATCATGTTGGGGGATGAGAAGCAAATTCGGGATTTTGCCGCAGAGTTGGATTTATCTTTGGAGGGTATCGAAATCGTTAATTACCGCTCCGATGAAGAAAAGGCTCGCCGTCATCATTATGCCCGTGTCTTTGCCGAACAGAACTGGCGGCGCGGAGGCAATCATACCGAAGCGCTGGACAAGATGTTCGACCCCAACTATTTCGGTATGATGATGGTGCGCTTGGGGGATGCCGATGCTATGATCACGGGCATATACAGCAAGCATAGCTATCTGGCGGAAGTGGCCAAGCAGACTGTCGGCCTGCAAGAGGGCGTCGGTCACTTTGCCACTATGCATATGGTCAGCCTGAAGAACGGGCCACTCTTCCTGGCCGATACGCTGATCAATCACAACCTTTCGGCCGAGGCTCTTGTGGACATCGCCGTCATGGCCTATGAGAAAGCACACTGTTTCGGCGTAAAGCCTGTATTGGCGATAGTCGGCTTCTCCGACTTCGGAGCCGACAGCGATGCGGATAGTACGGTGGAGGCTGCGAAGGCTGTGGCCATATTGCATGAGAAATATCCCTATATTCCCGTGGATGGAGAGATGCGGGTATCCTTGGCTCTCCATGCCGAAAAGAGGGATAAGCAGTATCCGCAGAATAAGATCAAGGGGCGTAATGCCAATGTTTTGATCTTCCCGCGTCTCTCGGCGGCAAATGCATGTTACCAGTTGCTTCGCGAAGCGGACGATGCCGAGGAGGTGCTGGGTCCTATTCAGATCGGTCTGGCTAAGCCTGTCTACTTTGCCGACCATGATGCTACTGTATCGGACATCCTCAATATCACGGCCATGGCCGTACTGGACAGCCACGCCTGTCTGATTTGATTCAGGTATAAATCCGTACAACAAATAGAGGTTGTTTCAACGAAGAAACGAGCCTCTATTTGTTTCTTGCAGCCATACGAAAGCCTATCGGAAGATGCTAAGGCTAAAAAGCAAAGAGGCTGCTCCGCACGATTTGCAGAGCAGCCTCTTTGTATTTGGGGTTTCTATCTTTCGGAAAAGTTCCCGATAAGTCGCCTTTTATTGTCCTTAAATCCGATGGACTGACTTTACTCGGTAGGACATTCTGCCCGCTTGAGTCCGCCGGCGGTTCTGCCGGCTTCCAAGAGTGGCAGGTTGGTTTCCGTCGGAATGTAGATCACGGTCTTGTCATTCAGGCTGCCCTGCTGACGCACCCATAGATACTGAATGTATGTGGGCGTAAGGCTGTTGTTTTCTATTCTGATGGCTTCTGCAGCTCCTTTTGCCCGTTCGATCTCTGCTTTGGCATTGAGCTTCTCTGCTTCGAGATTGGCTTTTGCTTCTTCGATTTTGATCCTTCTGTTTTGTTCTGCTTTGGAAAACTCTGCTTTTCCTGCCTGTTCGGCTCGCCAAACGTTATACATCGGCAGCCCGAACATCAGCCCTACAATAGCAAGGAGAATGATAATGAGCGACACGACGATGGTCTTTCCCTGAATCGTAGTGGAAGAATTACCGATATTCATTGCTTTATTTCTTGGGTTTTTGTTGGGTTAAGTACTACTTCCGGATGGGAATTTTGTCTATTCGAGCCTTGTGGCGTCCCCCTTCAAAAGGCGTCTCCAAATAGATTTTCAAGATAGCCTTGGCTTGTTCGTCCGAGATGAAGCGTGCAGGCAGCGAGAGGACGTTGGCATCATTGTGCTGACGAGCCAAACGAGCGATCTCCTCAGTCCAGCAAAGGGCGGCACGTACGTGGGGATATTTGTTCATCACCATGGATATGCCGTTGCCGGAACCGCAGATCGATATGCCACGATTCAGCTCCCCCCGTTCGATGGCAGAGCCTAATGGGTGGGCAAAATCAGGATAATCGACGCTTTCGGAAGAGTGACATCCGAAGTCTTTTGTCGTGATGCCTTGCTCTGCAAGCCATGCCTTTACGCGTTCTTTCAATTCATATCCGGCGTGGTCGCTACAAATACCGATTGTTTCCATTGTCTGAGCTGTAGTTTGTAAAAACAGATTGCCCGAAAGCTATATTCCGATTTGGAAGTCGCTTTCGGGCATCCCGTGGTTGGTTATCAGTGGAGTATTTTCAACACTTGTTCGTACACATTCTCTGCCGTAAAGCCGAGTTTCTCGTCCAGCACCTTATAGGGAGCGGAGAATCCGAAAGAGTTCAATCCCCAGACGGCACCACTTTCACCCACAAGGCCTTCCAGGTTGACGGGCAATCCGGCTGTCAGGCCGAAACGCCTGATACCGATGGGAAGCACTTCCTCTTGATACTCGGCACTCTGCGAACGGAAAAGCCCTTCGGAAGGTACCGACACGATACGAAGTTTTACACCGCGTTTGCGCAGCAGCTCTGCCCCCTCGACCAATGTGGACACCTCAGATCCGCTGGCCAGGAGAACTACCTCGATATTCTGATCCGTATTGACGATATAAGCTCCCTTTTCAGCCTGCAACGCTTCTTCGTACCGACTGCCGTTAGCAGGCAGATCGGTGATATTCTGACGCGAAAGGATCAGAGCTGTAGGAGTATGCGTATTCTCCATAGCCATCTTCCAAGCTACGGTAGTCTCTTGAACATCGGCCGGACGAAGGACCAACATGGAGCGACGGCCGCTGTGATTGTGCAGCTTCTCCATCAGGCGAATTTGCGCCTCCTGTTCCACCGGTTCGTGAGTAGGACCATCCTCGCCCACACGGAAAGCATCATGCGTCCAGATAAACTTGACGGGCAATTCCATCAGGGCAGCCATACGAACGGCCGGTTTCATGTAGTCGGAAAATACGAAGAAGGTACCGCAAGCCGGAATAACGCCTCCATGAAGAGCCATACCGATACAGAGGCAGGCCATGGTCAGCTCCGATACACCCATCTGCAGGAATGCTCCACTGAAATCTCCTTTCTTCATGGCGTGGGTTTTCTTCAAGAAGCCATCGGTCTTGTCTGAATTGGAAAGGTCGGCAGAGGTTACAATCATATTCTCCACTTCTCCGGCAAGAGTACCCAACACGGTGGCAGAAGCGGAGCGGGTAGCCTGATTGGGTTTCTGCTCTATGGCTTTCCAGTCGATTTGGGGCGTTTGACCGGCAAACCACGCATCGAACTTGGCTGCCAAATCAGGATGGGTGCTGCGCCAACGTTGCTCTTCTTCGCGACGCTCTGCCATGATCTGCTCCAGTTCTGCCAAGCGAGCGGCATACATTTCCCGAACTTCGGGGAAGATGGCGAACGGCTCTTCGGGATTGCCTCCGAGGTTCTTGACCGTTTCGGCGAATGATGCTCCGGCAGCCGATAGCGGCTGTCCATGCGTGCTCACCATATTCTCATACGAACTGCCATCCTCGCCTACGGCACCTTTGCCCATAAGGGTGTGCCCGATGATAAGTGTGGGACGCTCGCCCTCTCCCTTGGCTTCGGTCAGGGCCTTGCGAATTTCATCCGCATCGTTACCTGCAATCTCTATTACCTTCCAACCCCATGCACGATATTTCATGGCTACGTCTTCGCTTGCCACCTCTTTCACTGTCGTAGAAAGCTGTACGTCGTTCGAGTCGTAGAACATAATCAGATTGTTCAGCCCAAGGTGTCCGGCGATTCGGCCGGCTCCTTGTGATACTTCCTCCTGTATTCCTCCATCGGAAATGTAGGCATAGATCGTTTGGCTCATCATCCAGCCGAAGCGATGAGCGAGGAATTTGGCTGCGATGGCTGCACCGACAGCATAGGTGTGGCCTTGTCCCAAGGGGCCGGATGTGTTCTCCACTCCGTGCATGACATCTACTTCGGGGTGTCCGGGTGTGATGCTGCCCCATTGGCGGAATGCTTTGAGGTCATCCATGGAGTACTTGCCCGTCAATGCCAGCTGAGCATACAGCATCGGGGACATATGTCCCGGATCCAAGAAGAAGCGATCGCGACCGGCCCATTGCGGGTTCTTCGGGTCAAAGATCAGATACTCGGAGAAGAGTACGTTTACAAAGTCCGCTCCGCCCATGGCTCCGCCCGGGTGACCGCTTTTGGCTTTTTCCACCATTGCAGCGGCCAATACTCGAATATTGTCCGCAGCCTTGTTCATCAGCTTTTTGTCATTCATTCCTTCTAATTATGTTGAGGTGAGATTATATCTTAAATTGCGATTGTCCTGTGACCGAAGACATCTTTTCCGACAAAGGTAAGAAGTTCCGTTCAGAGCACGTGGTTTACTATATTAAATAGATGATCTTTCGGAGGTCAAGCTTTGTTCCTCTCCCCTTAAGTGCACTGCATCAAGCTTTTGATTTCAAAAGACAACTGGTCGGAGTCCACCGGGTGGAAAGAACCCTCGAATCTCGCCCAAGCTGTACCGAAAAAGACTGCCCGGCAAAGAGGAGATTTGGCAGCTGTCAACCGAAAGTCATCTTAAAGAGTAAGGTATGTAAACCGATACGGACTTTAGAGGAAACACTGTAATTTTAATCACGAATCAGACACTCTTCGAGTGTCAAACTTTTTCAGCACACGTCACTTCCCCTTTAGACAATCAAAAACATTCGATAAATGAAAACCCTGATAACAAATCGTTTCCTCCTGCTTTTTGTCTTTTTGCTTACTGCTGTTTCTGGGCAGGGGCAAGAAGTCTACTATCCGGGGTCTGTGGTTTTTCCTGCCGATGCCACTTTGGAACAGAAGGTGGAGATGGCGGCAAAGGTAGTCCCTACCCTACAACAGCTGGCTTGGCAGCAGATGGAGCTGACGGCATTTCTGCACTTCGGCATCAATACTTTTACCGACAGTGAGTGGGGTGATGGGAAAGAAGATCCGGCACTCTTCAACCCGGTGGAGCTGGATGCTCGGCAATGGGTACGAATACTGCACGAAGCGGGCTTTCGCATGGTAATCCTTACGGCCAAGCACCACGATGGTTTTTGTCTCTGGCCTACAGCTACCACGCGCCATTCGGTGGCTTCATCTCCGTGGCGAGAGGGCAAAGGCGATGTGGTGAAAGAAGTCCGAGCAGCGTGCGAAGAGTATGGTATGAAGTTCGGCATTTATCTGTCTCCTTGGGATCGCAATGCGGAGTGCTATGGCGATTCGCACCGTTACAATCGGTTTTTTGTCAGTCAGCTCACCGAACTGCTCACTCACTATGGAGAAGTACACGAAGTATGGTTCGATGGAGCCAATGGCGAAGGGCCCAACGGCAAGCGACAGGAATATGATTGGGAGACATTCTACGACACCATCCGCCGACTGCAACCCCAAGCCGTTATGGCTATCATGGGAGACGATGTGCGCTGGGTAGGCAATGAGCGTGGACTGGGACGAACCACCGAGTGGAGTGCCACAGTGCTTACGCCGGGTATTTATTCCCGTTCGAAGACGGAACGCAATCGTCTGGGAATTAGGGAGAACTCTCCGGATTTGGGCAGCCGAGAGGTGCTGAAAGAAGCTGGCGAAATCTTTTGGTATCCGTCCGAAGTGGACGTTTCTATTCGTCCGGGTTGGTTTTACCATGCTGCCGAGGACAAGAAAGTCAAGTCATTGGACAAGTTGGTGGATATTTACTTTCAGTCCGTAGGTTATAATTCGGTACTCCTGCTCAATGTGCCGCCCGATAGGCGAGGCCTGATCCACGAAGCCGATGCCTTGCGCCTGAAGGAGTGGGCTGACTATCTCGGTCGGGCCTTTGCTCATGACAGGGTAGTGGATTCGGCGCGCTATGCCGTTGTTCAAGAACATGCCGTCGAAGAATATGCACTCGAATCTAAGACGCACATCAATATACTTATGCTCCAAGAGGATATTACTAAGGGGCAGCGCACCGAGGCTTTCACTGTGGAGGCGTGGGTGGATGGAGCATGGCAGGAGATCGGCCGCGGTACGACTATCGGCTATAAGCGACTTCTTCGCATTCCTGCAGTCGAGACGGATCGGATACGGGTACGTATAGAACAGTGTCGTCTGCCGGTCAATCTGTGTCGCGTAGCTGTGTATTATGCCGAGCCACCGGAGCAGGTCGTTGCCGATGAGTCGTGGAACGATATTCCACGTGCAGACTGGAAGCTGCTTTCGGACGATCCATTGACTATCGATCTGGGTAGAGAGGTCATGTTGCGCGCTTTTACCTATGCGCCATATAAGGCCGAAGCCAAGCCTACGACTGCCGTCCGCTATCGGCTGGCTGTGAGTGAAGATGGCAGACAGTGGCGAGAGATCCCGACTATGGGGGAGTTTGCCAATGTGATCAATAATCCTCTGCCTCAAACTGTAGATATGAATCAAATCGTCCGGACGCGCTTCATCCGCTTGGATGCAACTGCCGCATCGGGAGATAAAGCCGTAATCACGATGCAGGAAATCGGCGTGACTGTGGAATAGTGGTACGAGAACATCAGCAAATGTAGTTATCTTTGACAGCTGTTTGGATTCGAACGATTTGTCAGAACCGGCAGTATAATGTCTCCCGTAGCGAGGAATACCTCCCATTTGCTCTTGATGAGTTGCCGCATTGCGGATGAATACATATTTCGATAACGCCACCACCTCCTATCCTAAACCCGATGCCATGCGTCAGGCTTTGGCGCATTTCTACGATGTGCCGGTAGGGAGTTACGGCCGCAGCCGCGATAGAGAGACGCTGCGCGTTATTTCGGAAGTAGAAGAGTTGCGCGATGCTTTGGCCGACCTGATCGGTGTATCCGAGCCGGCTCATATCTGTTTTGCGGATAATGCCACTACAGGTATCAATACCATTCTTCGAGGCTCTTTGCAGGCAGGCTGTAGCGTGCTGGTCAGTCCGATGGAGCACAATGCTGTGATGCGTCCGCTCCAATGTCTGGCTGATACCATCGGTCTAAAGATTGCCCTCATGCCTTCGATGCCTGACGGACGAGTCGATACCAACCGGCTGGTCGATGCCATTCCCACAGATACGGCTCTCGCTGTGGTCAATCTGGAGAGCAATGTCAATGGTCTAGTCCAGCCCATAGAGGAGATAGCCCGTTTGCTCACACAGGAGCGCGGCATCGCTATCTTGGCCGATGCTACGCAGTATCTCGGAACTTCACGACTCAAAGCTGATGAATTGGGGTTGGCTTATGTGGCTTTTACCGGTCACAAAGGACTTTTGGGGCCTTCGGGTACGGGCGGATTCTATATCCGTGACCCACGAAGCGTTCACCCTCTGACCACAGGTGGCAATGGTTTGCATTCGGCTAACTGGACAGTGGGGGTGGAGATGCCGGAGCGGTTTATGGCCGGCACGGTCAATGTGCTTGGGCTTACCGCTTTGCTGGCTTCCGTTCGTCAACTTCCGCCCTTTCGTATCGGTCGGGACGCGTGGAAACAGTGTATGCAGCAGATGCAGCGGTTCCCGGGACTTCGGGTGTATGGTGCTGCTGACCCGATCGAGCAGGGCTATCTATGCTCGCTGACGCATGACCGGCTGACACCTGCACGTATAGGCGATGCACTGTACGAAGCATTCGACATTGTCACTCGCACGGGGATTCATTGTGCGCCGTTGGCGCATCGATCGATTGGTACCTTCGCTACCGGAACAGTACGTTTGTCGCTCTCTCCCTATCACGAAGAGGCTGATTTGGAGTATCTCCTAAATGCTTTGAGCCATGTCTTACGAAGCTGACAGTCGATTTTTCCTCTTCTCTACTACTCGTGATTTCATTCGGGCTATGAGGGCTGCCGAGCAGGCCGAACTGACTCATCGCGTTATTGCAGTTCCCACCCATTTGAGTGCCGAATGTGGAATGTGTCTGCACATTTCATCGGTTCAAGAGGAATTGCTCGAAACTATTTTGAAACGAATTTCCATTCCATATACTATCGGAATATGAACCGATCTTCCTTCGATCTACTCTCTACGGTCGAGTACGGTGGCTGTTCGGCCAAACTGGATCCGGCCAAACTGAGCGAACTCCTGCACGATATACCCTTGCCTGTAGATAGCCGTATCATGGTGGATGTGAGCACGCATGACGATGCCGGCGTGTACCGGCTCAACGACGATACTGCCCTGATCGTAACCACGGATTTCTTCCCGCCGGTTTGCTCCGATCCTTATACCTTCGGTCGCATAGCTGCTGCCAATGCTCTCTCGGATGTGTATGCCATGGGAGGGCGACCGCTGTTGGTACTCAATCTGACCATGTTCCCCTCCGAAGGGATTCCCGTAGAGGTCTTGGCGGATATTCTCCGTGGAGGACAGCAGACAATAGACGAGAGTGGTGCCTTTACGATGGGAGGGCATACGATAGACGATCCCATACCTAAGTACGGACTGGCCGTTACAGGCATAGTGCATCCGGAGCATCTGGTCACAAATGCCGGCGTACGTGCAGGGCAATGCCTCGTCCTAACCAAACCGCTGGGAATAGGCGTAGCGATGGCTGCCCACCGTTTGGGGCTTATCGGCAGTGAAGTCTATGAGGCTGCCATCGGGCAGATGTGCCTGCTCAATAGAGCAGGGGCGGAGTTGATGCAGAAATACGGGATAAGGGGTGCCACCGATATTACGGGTTTCGGTTTGCTCGGACATGCCAAGGAGCTGGCAGAGGCTTCAGACGTTTGCTTGCATATCGACAGCCGATCGGTGCCGGTTTTACCGGAGTGCCTCAGCCTGCTAAGGGACGGCTGCATACCAGGTGCTACCTTCCGTAATCTTCGCTTTGTAGGGGATATGCTTCGGGCAGATTGTCCCACAGAGTACAAAATGCTTTTGGCCGATGCACAGACATCGGGCGGATTGCTGATGGCTGTCGATGCCGATCGGGCGGAAGATCTCGTGGCGGATCTCCATCGGACGGGTCTGCATCCTTTTGCTGCCATTATCGGTTATGCTACCGATGCGGAGGATGCCGCAAAACTGATCGTAACTTAAATCAATAGAATAAAGAGATGAAAAAATCATTACTCATGCTTTTGCTCTCTGCTGCGACTCTGTCCTCCATCGAGGCACAGACGATACAGCAGATGAAGGCCGGAGGCCCGTGGCCGGTACGTGCTGCTTTTAAGACCGATACCGTGGGGATGAACGGCTCCAAGTATAATCCTGCCGATTTGCTGCGTCAGGCTTACGATGCGACGGACAAAGATCTGCGCAACGTGTCGGCTGACAAGGACGGACGCATCGCCGGAAGAAAAGCCGGATCCAAAGCAGAACGCTCGGAAATGGCAGTCTATTCCTTTGCCCTCACGGCAGAACATTTCGCAAAAGGAGATATAGAGGTATTCGGACAGGGGCGAATGTCTCTTTGGTTGGACGACAAGCAGATAGGGATAGCCGATAGTCCGAATTCCAAGGGCGACACAACGCTGCGTTTCTCTGCATCGCTCTCGCTGGTTCCAGGCACACATCATTTGCTGCTCAAGAGCTTGCTTCTCGAAGGCGATACCACTGCTACGGATGTGCGCGTAGTCCTCAAGCCGAAGACCGCTCGCGATTCGTCGGCTCTCTATCCCAACTATACGGGCAAGGAGCGGCTGAGCCTCAAGCACATGATGAGCGGCACATTTCTATCGGGAGGGAGTCTCTCTCCAACGGGCAAGTATGTACTTACTTCTTATCGGGTAAGCAGGGATAATAAGCCTGCTGTGACCTATAACCAGCTGCGCGATGCCAAAGGAAATATCCTGCTCAATCTGAACGAAAAAGAGGCCCTTGGTTGGATGCCGCATGAAGATATGCTGATGGTGATTCGCAAGGAAGGAAATACGAAGCGTTTGGTGGCTTTCGATCCGATGGGGAAAGGTGAAAAAACCTTGGTGTCCAATCTACCCGAATCGCAGTTCAGGATGTCGCCCGATGCGCGCTATTATCTTTTCTACAAACAAGAGAAAGGCCCCGGAAAAGATCCTCTCTTTATCCGTCATCTGGATCCGGACGACAGACAGTCGGATTGGCGGGATCGTTCGCAGATCTATCTGTTGAATGCCGAGAGCGGTGTGTACGGTCCGCTGACATTCGGCTATTCTACCACCTATATATATGATATTGCACCGGATAGTAAGCGTGCTCTGATCGGTACGCTCTCCACGGACTGGACGCGCCGTCCTTTCCGCTTTGCCACTATCATGGAGTACAATATGGAGACGGGCAAGGCGGATACGCTTATCACTCGCGATCCTTCCATCGACGCAATCCAGTATACACCCGACGGCAAACATCTGATCGTAATGGGTTCGGCAGATGCTTTCGGCAATATAGGACTGAACCTGAAATCGGGAGTCACTCCCAATTCTTACGACAAGCAATTCTTCCTGTTCGATCTCTCCACACGGAAAGCAACAGCCTTGACCAAGAATTTCAACCCCAGTGTATCGGCAGGGAGATTCGACAGAAAAAACAACTACTATTATTTCAGGGCTGAAAACGGATCGCGCAAGCAGCTCTATCGGTTGGATCTGAAAACCCTTGAGATCAGTCAGATTCAGACCGGAGAGGATGTAGTACAATGGTTCGGTGTGGCAACTGATAATGGTGCTGTCTGGTACAGCGGCCAGAGTGCCAACAATGCTGACAGACTCTATCGGCTCGATGGGACCAAAGGAAAACTCGTATGGGATCTGTCCGCCGAGAAGTTGGCCAATATCGATTTCACACCGGCACGCGACTGGAACTATACGGCTCCGGATGGCACAGTCGTAGAGGGTTGGTACTACCTGCCTCCGCAATTCGATCCTTCCAAGAAATATCCTATGCTGGTCTATTACTATGGAGGAACCAGCCCGATCAATAGGACACTGGAAGGACACTACTCGCTGGCGATGTATGCTGCTCAGGGCTACGTAGTCTATACGCTCAATCCCAGCGGTACTACCGGCTATGGACAGGAGTATGCAGCTCGTCACGTCAATGCCTGGGGCGATCGGACAGCCGATGAGATCATCGGGGCAACAAAAGAGTTTATCCGCACGCATAGCTTTGTCAATGGCAAGAAGGTCGGTTGCTTCGGAGCCAGTTATGGAGGCTTCATGACACAGTATCTTCAGACGAAGACCGATATTTTTGCCGCAGCAGTCAGCCATGCGGGTATCAGCTCGATCAGCAACTATTGGGGGAGCGGATATTGGGGAATGGGTTACAGCACTGTGGCCAGTACCGACAGCTATCCTTGGAACAATCCGGATCTGTATGCCGGACACAGTCCTCTCTTCAGGGCAGACAAGATCCATACTCCGCTCTTGCTCCTGCACGGCTCTGTGGATACGAATGTGCCTACGGCGGAGAGTGTGAATCTGTACAATGCTCTGAAGATACTCGGACGCGAGGTAGAGTTTATCGAATTTACCGAGCAGGATCATTTCATCCTCGAACCGGAGCGACGCATTCGCTGGACGAACAGTATCTGTGCTTGGTTTGCCCGTTGGCTGCAGGACGATCCCACCTGGTGGAACGAACTCTATCCTCCTGTGAATCTCTAAGGCGAAAGCATTGTATCGCCTGCTAACAACCGAATAGAACAGGGGCTGTGCTGAGGATAAAACCTCGACACAGCCCCTGCGCTATTCGGGAAAATCCGAAAGAAGTCTTTACGCTTCTACGGCTTTCCTCTCTCCAAGCTTTTTACTTGATGGAAGCCTGATAAACGTCTTCGATAGACGCTTCCAACATAGCGTTGAACTCGGCGTCGGTCTGCTGGACGGAGAGACCTTCGACCAAAGCGCGAGAGAACGAAGCGATAACGCCATGGTTGCGGCTGAGCAACTCATTGGCTTGCTCACGGGAATAACCACCGGAAAGCGCTACTACGCGCAGCATCATCGGGTGTTCGATGATTTCCTTGTAGAAGTTGTCCACTGTCGGGATCGTAATCTTGAGCATCACTGGCTCCGTCATCTTGTCCAACTGTGCCAGCAGTTCTCGCTTGAGGATCTCTTCTGCCTTAGCCTTTTCGGGGCAGTGGATGTCTACCTCCGGTTCGAGGATAGGCACTAAGCCATGAGAAAGAATCTCTTTTCCCCATTGGAATTGCTGCTCTACGATGTCGCGAATGCCCTGCTCGTTGGCCTGCTTGATCACACTGCGCATCTTGGTGCCGAAAACGTGGTATCCGACAGCTTCTTCACAGAGCTTGCCGAGTTCGGGGAACGGCTTCATCAGCTGTACGCCGTTGGCTTCGTCCTGAAGCCCTTTGTCCACTTTCAGGAAGGGGACGATGTGTCTTTTCTCCCAAAGGAAGTCTGCCGTAGGCATTCCTTCGATCTTGCCGCGCATGGTACGTTCGAAGAGAATCACACCGATGATCTTGCCCGTAGCGAAAGCCGGAGAAGTAATCATCCGAGTACGCATTTGGTGAATGAGATCGAACATCTCCTCTTCGGACTGATATGCATCGGGTTGGATACCGTATGCCTTCAGAGCTTTAGGGGTCGAGCCACCACTCTGATCCAATGCTCCTACAAAGCCGGGAGCCTGACGCATCTGCTGCAATTGTTCTTTGTTCATTGCTTGTTTATTTTATAAGATTAGCGAAATAGCTTGTGGTTTTTCTTGTTTTCCTCAAAGGTAGAGATTATTTGTGAGAGGGGACGGTTCGCACATGAATAATTGATTCGGAGGAAGGGATCTTGAGGGCTAAAGGTCTGAGGAAAATCAGCCTTCTCGAATATCTACTCATGATTGCTGCTTCGGAGAGGTCTCTTAGCAAGGATAAATGCTTGAAAGGCTGATACTGACAAATGCGATGATCTCACTGATTGAGAACTCGCATTGAAGGATCGGATACACGATATCCCGTACCCGATCAGTTTGCGTGCCAAAATTTTTGCGCTTGTGGTCGCTGAAAACATGGCGCGAAAACTTTTTGCTTTTGGTGCGGGAAGTGAAAAATTCCCGCGCCACAACGAAAAAATTCCGGTGCCACTTTTGGGAAAAACGCAGACCGCAATTTTAGCGTTTTTGGTTCGTGTTTTCGAATGAGTGAGTTGCGGGTATTGCTCCAAAGGGGTGATGGCGAATCATTGACACGACGTGTCGTGTCCGTCCTGTCCGAGCGTGTGATTCATGAAGGTCTATAAAGAGGTGACACTGTAAGACGGCAATCGGCTGTGTGCGGCGATTTTTTCCGTACACAGCCGACTGCGGATAGATCCCGATCTACAGGTAAACGTGCAAACCGATAGTGAAGTCGAACCGATTGGCTCCCATCTTTTCTTTTGGTTTGGGTGCTGATATGTTCGTCGTCTTTATGTTATCCGGATGGAAAACGCCACCGACCATCATGATCTCTCCCCCGATGCCTAAATGTTTGTTCAGCTTGTATCCTATGTTGAGTGCCGTATTTGCTCCGACTGTGCTGCCGGAGAAGTAACCTTCCCTCTTCGGGTCGGATATGTCGGTCAGCGTTTGTTTGAAGCCCAAATAACCTAAGCCGAAACTTATCCCAAGCAACCACCGCTCCGAAAGAGCAGTACTCATGCTGAATAAGGGAGCGATATAGTCCAATCGATTGGCGAATCCGATACCCTGGTATTCGATTTTCTTGGTGATGTCGGCTTCATATCGAGAGGCGATCAGACCGAATCCGTAGAGGTTCCCTTTCGGGTGACATTTATATTGGAGTACGAACGAAAGTCCGTTGCTTAGCTTTTTCTCCAGCTGCTGCTCCGAATAAGACAGCCCTTTTGTCCGATTCGTGATGATAGAGGGGCCGAAATGGAGCGAGAGGTCGTGTACGGGAGCCTTGATCCGAGAGCCGATTTTCCCCCTTTGACCCGAATCGTACAGGGGCGAGTCGGGATAACCTTCTCCCTCGTTCCTCACGACAGAATCTGACAAGAGCATAAGCCCGCCTATCTGATGCATGGAGCTGCCGAAGATAGAGGGTCGTTGGTGATTGATCACGTACAGGATATTGGCACCGCTTTTTCTGGTTTCTTCGCGAGCAATCTGCACGGCCTCCGAGTAGGAGAGACTCCGGGATAGACCGGATTCGGCGATCCTCACTTTCCCTACCAGCTCAGCCTCCGAAGGGGGACGCTTACCGTTTTCGAGTTCGTAGACCGCAATAGGTGTTCCCTCGGGCAAAGGAGGGTACTGTTTGTTCAGCTCGGTGATGATGCGAGGCGCGCAAGAATGCAAGGAAATTAAGAGTACGATGACCGCACTCAGAGAGAATAACTTTTTCATAAGCTGTATTTTCGTTCAAAGAGTGCACAAAAGTAAATAGAATCTCTGCTTTCTTGGCTTGTTTTTGGGCCCAAAAATGCAAAGAAGGGCGAGTTCTCCTTTCCTTGAATGCTTGGCCCAATGTAGATCCGTACGTCCAACGGCATCGTTATAACAAGAGCGAAGAAACAGATTCGCGCTGTGGTATAGGGAATTATATTATCTTTGCGGCCAGATCTACGACCGTAGTAGCGGAAGTAGTTATTGTTTAACACGTTAAAAAACGGAAGAAAATGTATTTGGATTCAGCTAAAAAAGCAGAACTCTTCGAGAAGTATGGCAAGTCAGTGAAGGACACGGGTAGCCCCGAAAGTCAAATCGCTTTATTCACATTTCGCATCGCGCATTTGACTGAGCACTTGCGTCAGAACAAGAAAGACTTTGCCACGGAACGTTCTTTGAAGATGCTGGTAGGTAAGCGTCGTCGTATGCTCGACTACTTGATCAAGGTAGATATCGAGCGTTACCGTGCCATCATCAAGGAACTCGGTATCCGTCGCTAATTCTCGCAGAGTGCCTCAAAGAGCATTTGCCTGAATAAAAAAGTTGTCTACGGGCTGTGTCGAATAAGGGTGAAACCTTAGGACACAGCCTTTCTTTTTGGTAGATTTGCAATCTATGATCAAAACGATACTTTCACGATATGTATCCTCGAACTTTTGGAGTCGGGGAGCTACCTCTTTTTTCACGATTTTCCCGGCCTTCATCCTCGCCGCTACTGCTTTGCCGGCTTGTGGAGGGGGTACTGCTTCAAGCTCCGATCGTACGCTGGCTGTGACCATCGAGCCACAGAAATACTTCATCGAGTCCATTGCGGATAAGTCGGTGCAGGTGGTGGCATTGGTGCCGGCCGGCAGCAATCCGGAGGAATACGACCCTTCGCCTACCGTGATGAAGCGTTTGTCCGAAGCAGATGCCTACTTCTATATAGGAGGACTGGGGTTCGAGCAAAGAAATCTCGCTGCCATTCGGGACAATAACCCTAAGCTCCCTCTTTTCGAAATGGGCAAAGCCTTGGCGGATGCCGGAAGTGCAGATCTCCACGGCTCCTGCACAGATCATTCTCATACAGACCTGCATGCCCATGATCCGCACTATTGGAGCAGTGTGGTAGGGGCAAAGGCACTCAGTCGTGCTGCATACGACGCGCTTGTGGAGCTTTATCCGAACGAGAAAGACAAATGGGACAAAGGGCACGACCGTCTCAACGGACGTATCGACAGCGTGAAGAGACTCGTCGATACCATGTTTGCCAATGGCAAAGCAGACAAAGCCTTCGTCATATATCACCCATCGCTCAGCTATTTCGCCCAAGAGTTCGGCCTGCGGCAGATCGTCATTGAGGAAGACGGGAAAGAGCCTACAGCTGCCCACCTTCGTCGTGTGATCGATCAGGCACGTGCCGATGGTGTCAGAATCGTATTTATCCAACCCGAATTTGAAACGCGTCAGGCGGAGGACATCGCACGCGAGATCGGTGCTCGTCCGGTAAGGATCAATCCTCTGCGCAGCTCGTGGGAGGAGGAAATTTTACATATTGCTCGCGCTTTGGCTCATGAACGGTAGCTTATTGCTCAGCCTGAAGTCGGCCTCGTTCGGCTATGGACCGAAAAATGTATTCAAGGACTATTCGCTCGATATCGTTCGTGGCGAATTTCTCGGTATCGTAGGACGCAATGGTGGGGGAAAGTCCACCCTCGTAAAGGCAATAATCGGCCTGCTGCCACTGCGATCGGGGAGTCTTACGTTCTACAATCGGGAGGGAATGCCGTGTGCAAGGCCCTCGATCGGTTATCTGCCTCAGCTCAATCGTATCGACAGAGCTTTTCCTATTCGCGTGGAGGAGGTCATTCGATCCGGTTTGCTTGGGGAGGGTAATCGAGGTTCGCACAAAGAACTTCTGGCCGGTGCTGCCTCCGATCTCCGGATAACCGATCTGCTCAAACGCCCCATATCGGATTTGAGCGGCGGACAGCTACAGCGTGTCCTTTTGGCCAGAGCTATCGTAAGCTGTCCCGAACTCCTCGTACTCGATGAACCGAACAGCTATTTGGACGAATCGGCTGAAGCACTCGTGCAACAGACTGTATCCCAAAGGCACAAAGACGGTGCAACCATCTTATTGATTTCACATGACAGAGAAAGCATTGGACAGCAAGCAGACAGGATATTGTCTCTCGACTGATCATTACCGGATCCGTCGGGCTCTTCCATCCGATTACGACAGCATTCTTGCCCTATGGGAGGATGCCCGGCACACGATGCTTGCTTCCGACAATCCACAGTGGCAGGGAGCATATCCGGGCGAGGCCGAAGCTCAAGAGGATATAGCCCGAGGAGAAGCCTTCCTGTTGGATATAGCGAGCACTCCTTTGGGGGTGATGGCTGTGAATGATCAGATGCCGGCCGAATACGGCTCGTTGCCATGGCAGACCGAAGGGAAAGCCTATACGATACACCGCCTGGGTGTTCATTCCTCTCTGCTCCGCAAGGGGTATGCCGCTGCCATGCTTTCCTCTGCCGAGACGATAGCTCGCGAACAAGGGGGCACTTGCATACACATAGATACGTATAGCCCCAATACGGCTGCGCAGAGCCTTTTCCGTCGCCTTGGCTACCGGCAGGTTTGCTCTTTCCATATGAAGCAGAAGCCTTTGCCATATATCGCTTTCGAAAAATCGCTCTGAAAGCAGCTCGGAAGTGGGTAGGCTGCAGTATCCTTGCTGTGGTTCTTGGTTATAGAGCCACCCAATCATTTGCTGTACCGAGGCAAAGTCCCACTGTTTTTGCTGCCGATGACCCGAATGATCGACTATTTTCTATATATAAAGTGAGAGATGGTGTAAAAAAAAACGTAACTTTGCGCCCTATGAATATGCCTGTATAGATGAAAAAAATCTAACAATAAATAAGTAACAGACAAAATGCAAAACAAAGGATTTGTGATTGTTATCACATCGGCTCTGGCCATCATCTGTGCGTTTTACCTGTCATTCTCTTTCGTTACGAACCGTTACGAAAAGAAGGCTAAGGCGATGGGCGATGTTGCCGGAATGGCCTATCTTGATTCCATGTCGAATGAGAAGGTCTGGTTCGGCTACACGCTGAAAGAAGCTCAAGCCCAGCAAATCGGTCTTGGCCTTGACTTAAAGGGGGGTATGAACGTTATCTTGAAACTTAACGCAAGCGATCTGCTTCGTAACCTCTCTAACAAAAGTTTGGATCCCAACTTCAACAAAGCTCTGGAGAATGCTGCCAAGAGCACGGAGCAATCCGACTTCATCGATATTTTCGTGAAGGAATATCGCAAGCTCGATCCCAACGGTCGCTTGGCCGTTATCTTCGGTTCGGGTGACCTTCGCGACCAGATTACCGCAAAGTCTACGGATGCAGACGTAGTGCGTCTGCTCAAAGAAAAATATAATAGTGCTGTAGAAGCTTCGTTCAATGTGCTCCGTGCTCGTATCGATGCTTTCGGTGTGGTTGCACCTAATTTGCAGCGATTGGAAGGGCAAGGGCGTATCCTTGTCGAACTCCCCGGAGTGAAAGACCCTGAGCGTGTTCGTACCCTTTTGCAACGCAGTGCCAACCTACAGTTCTGGCGTACATACAAATTCGAAGAGGTCAGCGGAGACTTGATCGCTGCCAATGATCGTCTGAGCGAATTGGCTATGAACAACACGGATGCTACCCCGGAAACAGAGCCTGCAACTACTGACTCTGTAGCTGCAACAGCCGATTCTACTGCTGTACAAGCTGTAGCTGATTCTGCTACTGTAGCACAAGAAGAGGCCAAGGATGCTACTCGTAAAGACGCACTCTTCTCTCTGCTTACTCCCGTGAATCGTGGCGGTGCAGTAGTGGGTGTGGCTCGTCGTGCTAATATGGCTCAGATCTCTGAAATGCTCCAGCAAGCTCACGATCTGAAGGTTACACGTGAAGATGTGCTTTTCCTCTGGGGTGCTAAAGCAATCGAAGACCCCGAAACCAAAAAGGAGACCGACCTCTACGAACTCTATGCTATTCGTACCAATCGTACGGGAGATCCTGATTTGGGAGGTGATGTAGTGACTTCCGCCAAGAGTGATATCCAAAATGACTTCGGTCGTTCCGAACCGATCGTTTCGATGACGATGAATGAAGAAGGTGCTCGTAAATGGGCGCGTATCACAAAGGATAACGTGGGACGGGCAATCGCTATCGTTTTGGATGGTGTGGTTTATTCTGCTCCGAACGTGAATGATGAGATCACGGGCGGTCGCTCTCAGATCTCCGGGCACTTCACCGTGGAGGAGGCCGGTGACCTTGCCAACGTACTCAACTCCGGTAAAATGGATGCTACGGTAAGCATCGAACAGGAAAACGTGATTGGTCCTACGCTGGGTGCCGAGTCCATTAAAGCCGGATTCTTGTCGTTCCTGCTCGCTTTGGTTATCCTGATGTGTTACATGTGTCTGGCTTACGGTTTCTTGCCGGGTCTTATCGCAAACGGAGCATTGATTGTAAACAGCTTCTTCACATTGGGCGTATTGGCTTCTTTCCATGCCGTGCTGACCCTCTCGGGTATCGCAGGTTTGGTGCTGACGCTGGGTATGGCTGTGGATGCCAACGTACTTATCTTCGAGCGTATCAAAGAAGAGCTTCGTGCCGGTAAGACTCCGATTCGTGCCGTTACGGATGGTTATGGCAACGCTTTCTCTGCCATCTTCGACTCGAACGTTACGACTATTATTACCGGTATCATCCTATTCCTCTACGGGACGGGGCCGATTCGCGGTTTTGCCACTACGTTGATTATCGGTCTTATCGCTTCTTTCATTACGGCTGTCTTCTTGACTCGTATCGTTTTTGAGAAACTGGCGAAAAAAGGTCGTTTGGATAAGATTACATTCACTACGAGCATTACTCGCAATCTCCTTGTCAATCCCTCATACAACATCTTGGGTAAGCGCAAGACCGGCTTTATCATTCCGGTGATTATCATCGTTTTGGGACTTATAGCTTCATTTACAATCGGTCTCAATAGGGGTATTGAATTCTCCGGAGGACGTAACTACGTAGTTAAATTCGACCAGCCAGTATCTTCCGAAGCCGTTCGTTCGGCCTTGTCTTCTCCCCTGCAGGAAAAGGTATTGGTTACCTCCATCGGTACTGAAGGGACAGAGGTGCGTATATCTACGAACTATAAGATCCAGGAGGAAAGCGAAGAAACTGAAGCAGAGATTACTGACAAATTGTATCAGAGCCTGAAAGGTTTCTACACCCAGCAGCCTACTGCTGATCAGTTCTTGGACAATATCATTAGCTCTCAGAAAGTAAGTCCCAGTATGTCGAGTGACATCACGAGAGGTGCTATTTGGGCTGTGCTGTTATCGATGATCTTCATGGCCATTTATATTCTGATTCGCTTCCGTGACATTTCCTTCTCTGCCGGGGTATTCGTATCTGTGGCCGCTACTACATTCTGCATTATTGCTCTGTATGCGTTGCTGTGGAAGATTCTGCCCTTCACCATGGAGATCGATCAGAACTTCATCGCTGCTATTCTGGCTATCATCGGTTACTCGCTCAATGACACCGTGGTTGTATTTGACCGTATCCGTGAGACGATGAAATTGTACCCCAACAGAGATCGCTATCAGGTGATCAACGATGCCCTTAATTCAACATTGGGTCGAACATTAAATACGTCTTTGACTACGTTTATCGTTATGTTGGTAATCTTCATCTTTGGAGGTGCTACGATGCGTAGTTTCACGTTCTCGATCCTGCTCGGTATCGTTATCGGTACATACTCTACGCTCTTTGTTGCTACACCCCTTGCCTACGAGATCCAAAAGCGCAAGCTCAACAAAGCAGCTAAGAAATAATCTGATCACTTACTTCTAAAGCAACAACCCCAACGACACAAAGTGGAGTGTCGTTGGGGTTGCTTCTTTTTCTGAAAATACAATAAGAAAATGCAGCACAAGTTATTGTGTGCAGAGTACGAGTCTTTATTCCGGCTCCGAAGATGATGACGATTTCTTTTTTTGTCGGTAATCGCGCGCACGCTTCAACTTTTCCAGGGCATCATGTGCAGCATTCTGATGAGCTTCTTTCTTATTCATGCCGATTCCGCTACCGATACGATGGCCATCCACAAACACAGCGTAATTGAAATGTCCGTGAGCACGCTTAGGCTCGGAAATAAGACGAAATTCCAGATTCAAGTGGTGCTTCTGTGCCCATTCAAGTAGAAGGGATTTGTAATTCGTAGTAGTATCCGTCAGGCTGTCTTCCAATTCATGAAAGACGGGAATGAAGCGTGTAAGGACAAACTTTTCCGCTGCTTGGTATCCTTTGTCCAGATAGATTGCTCCGATAAGGGCTTCCAGTGTATTGCCCATAATATCAGAACTCATCTGAGATATTTCGCCACGGACAATCAGAAAACGATCCAATCTGAGCTTTTTTGCCACTACATTGTTGATCTGTCTTTTGACAATCGCGCTGCGACGCTGACTCATATCCCCTTCATCCCAGTGAGGATGTTGGCGATATAAATAACCGCTGATAGCAGTGGCAAGAACGGAGTCTCCCAAAAATTCTAAGCGTTCGTTATTCAGTCGGTAGCCTTCGTCATCGACCAGACTGCACGAACTATGCCGAAAAGCCAGCTCATAAAAAGCAATCCGACTTGGTTTGAAGCCAAGAATATCCGAAAGCAAAACAAAAGACCCCCTCGGCTTTCGCCAAGGGAGTCTTGATAGGTATGAACTCAAAGACAACATTGCAGTCATCTATCAATCAGTTATTTCTCGAACTTCTTGAATACAACGCTGGCATTATGTCCTCCGAATCCAAAAGTATTGGACAGGGCTACACGTACCTGACGCTTTTGTGCTTCGTTGAATGTAAAGTTCAGGTTATAATCGATTTCCGGATCGCGATCGTCGTCCTGATGGTTGATCGTAGGCGGAACGATATCCTCGTGGACAGACTTAACGCACACCATAGCTTCTACAGCTCCGGCAGCTCCGAGAAGATGTCCTGTCATACTCTTGGTAGAACTGATGTTCAGCTTATAAGCATGTTCTCCGAAGACATCCTTGATAGCTTTCGCCTCTGAAATGTCCCCAACAGGAGTAGAAGTACCGTGTACATTGACGTAGTCAATATCCTCCGGCTTCAATCCAGCATCTTCGATAGCGTTTGTCATAACCAGCTTGGCTCCCAACCCGTCAGGATGACTTGCCGTCAGGTGATATGCATCGGCTGAAAGACCTGTTCCCACCAATTCGGCATAGATGCGGGCACCGCGTTTAAGAGCATGTTCCAGTTCTTCGAGAACTATACATGCTGCTCCTTCACCCATTACAAACCCGTCACGACTGGCACTGAAGGGGCGGCTGGCCTCTTGTGGAGCATCGTTGCGAGTGGAGAGAGCATTCATTGCATTGAAACCTCCCACTCCGGCAGCGCAAATCGACGCCTCAGAGCCTCCTGCAATGATTACATTGGCTTTGCCTAAGCGGATCAGATGGCAAGCATCGATCAGAGCATTGGTAGAGGAAGCGCATGCGGATGCGATGGAATAGTTAGGACCATGGAAGCCGTATTTGATCGAGATCTGGCCGGCTGCAATATCGGAGATCATCTTGGGGATGAAAAACGGATTGAAACGAGGCCCGTTCTCCGGATTATAGTCGCGCACTTCACTTTCAAAAGTCGTCAGACCACCGATTCCGGCAGAAACGATCACTCCCACACGATTCTTGTCCAATTGGTCCAAATCGAGGCCGGAGTCTTTTACACTCTCATCGGCCGCTACTTGTGCAAGTTGCGCGTAGCGGTCTAACTTACGCACCTCCTTGCGGTCAAAATGTTGCAAAGGGTCAAAACCCTTCACTTCGCAGGCGAACTGCGTTTTGAACTTGGAGGCATCAAAGAGCGTGATAGGTCCGGCTCCACTCTTGCCTGCCACTAAGCTTTCCCACGTTTCGGGAGCAGAGTTGCCAAGCGGAGTAATGGCTCCTAACCCTGTTACTACTACTCTTTTCAGTTCCATCGGAGTATTTTACTTCAGGTTTTTTTCGATATAGTCGATAGCGTCGCCGACAGTCTTGATCTCCTGTGCTTGGTCGTCAGGGATAGACATGTTGAATTCCTTTTCGAAATTCATCATCAACTCAACTGTATCAAGAGAGTCTGCTCCGAGGTCATTTGAGAAACTGGCTTCACGCGTTACTTCAGAAGCTTCTACATTCAATTTGTCAACTACGAGGTCGATCACTTTTTTTTCTACTTCAGACATAGTCTTGTTCTTTAAAATGGTTATTACTAATAATCTTCTTACTTATATTTGTGCTTCATTTAGCGCTGTTTAGCGGATTTAGCACAGAAAATACCGTGTTAGTCCATTATCAGCACCAGAAAATCTGCACAATCACACTCTTTGTGTGCAGCAAAAATAGTAAATAAAATGAGAAAAGTAGCGGTTTTAGCTTCCGGTAATGGCTCAAATGCAGAAAATCTGTGTCATTTCTTTGCCCAAAGAGGTTCGGCAAGCTTGGCTGTGATCCTCAGCAACCACTCCGATGCAGGAGTTATGGCACGTGCCCATCGGCTGAAAATACCGGCTTATTCGTTTACTACCCAAGAGATGCTCGAAGGATCGAAGCCCATTGCCCTCTTGAAAGAATTAGGGATAGACCTGATCGTGCTGGCCGGCTATATGTGCTATATAACCGCACCTTACTTGGAATCCTTCCCCGATAGGATCGTCAATATCCATCCTGCATTATTGCCCAAGTTCGGCGGAAAGGGAATGTACGGACACCACGTACACGAGGCCGTCCTTGCTGCAAGGGAAAAAGAAAGCGGCATCACCATTCATCTTGTCGATGGACATTACGATCACGGCAAAATCCTCCGTCAAGCTATCTGTCCGGTCCTTCCGGAAGATACTCCGGATACGCTGGCCGAAAGGATCCACGCTTTGGAATATGCACACTATCCGGAAGCTATAGAGGAATACCTGCTCCGACTTCCTACGGAATCATGAAATACTCCTTCCCAATGTCCAAGC
Source organism: Porphyromonas gingivalis ATCC 33277 (assembly GCF_000010505.1). Taxonomy (GTDB): domain Bacteria; phylum Bacteroidota; class Bacteroidia; order Bacteroidales; family Porphyromonadaceae; genus Porphyromonas; species Porphyromonas gingivalis. Next base: position 1,906,259 of record NC_010729.1, read on the forward strand.
CATCCAACATACTATATTATATAGTAGCAGGTTTTGTCCTGTTCCTTTCTCTCTCATGCAGTAGAGCATCTGATGTTTGCCACCTCAAACTGAATCTCTCCAATCTCAGCCGAGGCGATTCGGTTCTGGCTCTGCGAATTGAAGGGGAAGGCTCCTTTCGCACAGAAGAGATACACGTTACTCCGCCCAAGGCACAGATTCGACACGAAATCAAAGGCGATGTTAGTCGCATTCTATTATATTTCAACGAGGGCAATAACGTGCTCCGGCTCTATCCTGAAAAGGGAGAAGATATTAAAATCACTCTCGATGCCGACCAACCCCTCCTGCCTAAAATAAAAGGAGGAAGTACACATGCCACACTGAACGAGTTCATGCAAACTGCAGAGGAAGAGATCCATCGCTATCAGGATCATCTCCGAACCACCGACTTCCCCTCCAAAGCAAAAGCCTTCAGAGACTTGCGGCTCAAAGCCCTTGACTTCTATCTTTCCCATCCCGATGCCACCGGTATAAACAGATTAGCGGAGGAATACGACCTTTTCGACATAGACCTCATTCGCCGCTCCGGTATCTCGATGCACCGGCTTCCCCCGTCTCTTGATTCCATCCTTAGCCGGAATAAGTCGTACGCAGTCGGCCGTTTGGCTCCGGACTTCCTTGTCAAGGATATTGATCAGCGATCTTTCACTCTTTCCTGGTATAGGGGACAAGATGTGCTTTTGCTCTTCACGAACAAGCCTGACTCCACTACCGCTACATCATTGAAAGTATGGAGAGATAAAGAAGGAAAGACAAAGCCGGAAACCCTTACTCTCTCGCTCTTTGCACCGGACTCATCTCTCCGTAAACTCATCAGGAAGTTGGCTTTGCCCGGACGTGTGGCATCGGATAGTATCGGACAGGTATCGACACTTCTCAAGCGATATGGCATAGACAGTCTTCCATATACTATCCACATCGACACAGCCGGAAATATCCGTAGCCGCCATGCAGGCTACAGTCTCCAATAGTCCCTTCGCACCCTGTTTCTTTATTATGTTAGTAAAGACCTTTGCCGCTGCTCTGCACAGCATAGACGCCCTTACCGTTACCGTCGAAGTCAATATCACCCGAGGTTGCTATCTCAGTATGGTAGGACTCCCCGATGCAGCAGTCCGTGAGAGTCTGGATAGGATTCGCTCCACATACGACTGTCTGAATATCACCTTTCCCCAAAAGAGCATTACGATCAATCTCAGTCCGGCAGACATCAAAAAAGAAGGTACTGCCTACGACCTGCCCCTTGCCATTGCACTCATGGCTGCAGATGGCATTATCGGAGCAGACTCTCTGCCGCGCTATATGATTATGGGCGAGCTTTCGTTGGATGGATCGCTCCGTCCGATCAAAGGAGCCTTGCCCATTGCTATCCAAGCACGTGCCGAAGGGTTCGACGGGCTGATCCTCCCTGCGGAAAATGCACGTGAAGCAGCCGTCGTGAACAACCTCAATGTCTATGGCGTGAAGCATATTGCAGAAGTGATCAGCCATTTCAATGGGGGCGATCAGCTACAGCCCACTATAGTCGATACGCGCAGGGAATTTTTCGACCATCAGCAGCAGGTATCTTTCGACTTTTCGGAGGTGAAGGGGCAGGAGAAGGTCAAGCGCGCCCTTGAAGTGGCGGCCGCAGGCGGACACAATCTGATCATGGTCGGGAGTCCCGGCAGTGGGAAATCCATGATGGCTAAGCGAATGCCCGGAATTCTTCCTCCGTTTACACTTAGCGAATCGCTCGAAACGACCAAGATATACTCCGTGGCCGGTAAGCTGGGAGTCAATTCGATGCTCCTGACCCAACGCCCTTTCCGCTCGCCCCACCATTCCATCTCTTCCGCGGCACTCGTGGGTGGCGGCACTTATCCACAGCCCGGAGAGATCAGTCTGGCGCACAATGGCGTGCTCTTTTTGGACGAGCTGGCCGAGTTCAACCGCTCCGTTCTCGAGGTGATGCGGCAGCCTTTGGAAGATCGGCAGATCACCGTTTCGAGAGCCAGAATGACGGTGGATTATCCTGCCGGATTCATGCTCGTGGCTGCCATGAATCCCTGTCCTTGCGGCTACTACAACCATCCCACACGCCCTTGCACCTGCGCGCCCGGACAGGTGGAAAAATATCTCAGCCGCATATCGGGGCCTCTTCTGGACAGGATCGATATACAGGTAGAGATTACGCCTGTTCCTTTTGAGAAAATATCCGATAGCCGGCCGGCCGAAAGCAGCGAGAAAATCCGCCAGCGAGTGGTTGCAGCACGCGAAATCCAAAGCAAACGATTTGCCGACCACTCCGGTGTCCATTGCAATGCCCAGATGGACGACAAATTGATGAACCGCTATGCACTGCCCGACGAAAAGGGACTTCAACGATTGAGGACGGCTATGGAACGCTTCGACCTCTCTGCACGTGCCTATGGTCGTATCTTGAAGGTGGCACGCACCATTGCCGACCTGGCCGGCAGCGAAGATGTGGGTGGCGAACACATCGCAGAAGCCATCGGCTACCGCAATCTCGACCGGGAAAACTGGGGCAAGGCTTAAGACGATGGATAGCACACACACACGCCTGCCATCATTTGCCGCCCATCGCCTGATTATCGGCGAGACGAGCTTCTCTTACCCTCTTCTCCGGTTGGATACTACATCCGGATGCTGGGAGCTAAGCTCTTTTTCTCACGAATCCGAGGCCGTTGTTTTTCTGTCGGGGAGTCTCTTGCTTTGTCCGGCTGATCTGTCGCCTCACCTCCCTGCCGATACACAAAGTGTCACGCTGTCCGAAATGCAAAGCCGGCTCCACTTGCTACAGACCGTCCCCGTGCATCTCTACCACTTCCCCACTGTTTCTTCTCTCGCCCATCTCCTCCGCTAATGCCTCGAATGAGGAGGAACAAATGCATCCTTTCTCCTAATCCTTCTCGTCTGTAGTCGGCCAAGGATAGTTTCTATTGCTGTCGGTAAAAAAATGAAGATTCTTCAAAATATACTGTAATAATGGAGTCTGCTTTACTGCCATTTATATGTGGTTAGGCTGTTTTCCCCTTCGTAATGACTCTTGATAGAACAGTAATGGCTAAGAAAAGGAAATTTTATCTCGAATTTCCTAACCGTCCAAATTTTCCCGGACAGCAATAGATAGTTTCACAGCCATGAAACTAAAGTTTCGTAGTAGTGAAACTAAAGTTTCTCGACTGTGAAAATAAAGTTTCTTAACTGTGAAACTTCTTGAAAGAAACGGAAGAAAAAATCTCGCAGACTTCTTTATTTGAGCGATACGGCTCCGGGTTTGCCTGCTTTGATGTAGGCGTTCATGGATTTAATGTCGTTCGGGTTGCAGCGGCTACGGTCGCAGCGGTACAGCTCCGTGAAGGGATCTGCATCGACGATCCTCTGCAAAAGGTCGCTTTGGGAGGGAATGCCTTTGATGGCGAAGTACTGCTCATAGGTGTATTCGACGAAAGCTGTGGTAGGCCCGATGCCACGGCGGTCGAGGAGATAGCCGTCGGCCAGCTCCACCGGAGTGCAGAAACCATCGCCACGACGAAGATCGGAAGGGGCAGGACGTGCCACCACATACTTTTTGTCAGCCGAGAGGGTGATAGGCACGAGATTGCGATAGTCGCCTCGCGTCTTGTAGATGATGATCGGAGCCAATGCCATAGCCGGCGTCATGGGTGCTACTCCATCGTGGCCGTTGCCCTCCTCTCCTCCGATGAGGATAGGTTTCGGGAAATCGTTTTGGGGCTTCTGGTTATGAGTCTGCGTCATTTCTGTGGGACTGTTGGTCTGATTCGTTCTGCATCCCCCACTCGAGAAAACGATAGCCATCAAGAGGGAGAAAAAGATTTTACTTCTCATTTTCTACTCGGTATTAGTGAAGAGAATCGAATTTCTCGTCTGTAAATTATCGGAACTAAGGTAATGGAAAATCCTATACCTTTGTTTTTCCTATAAAAACAGCACTTCTATCGACAACGATATGAAAGAAAGAATCAATCAACTCCTACAGGAAATCGGTCAGTGTGTGGCTGCCACCGTGGAGGAAGCCGAAGCTCTGCGAATCAAGTATCTCAGCAAAAAGGGCGAAATAGCCCGTCTGTTCGATGACTTCCGGCTGGTACCGTCCGAAGAGAAAAAGCAAATCGGACAAATGCTCAATGAGCTGAAAAACAAGGCTCAGGAGCATATCAACTCCCTTCGCGAGCGGGCACAGGCAGGCTCTGCACAAGCTTCGGCAGAAACCGACCTGACACGAACATCATACCCGACGAGACTCGGAACACGCCATCCGATCTCTCTGGTGAAGCAGGAGATCTGCGAGATCTTTGCCCGCCTCGGCTTCAGTATTGCCGACGGGCCGGAGATAGAGGACGATTGGCATGTATTCTCTTCGATGAATTTCGCCGAAGACCATCCTGCTCGTGATATGCAGGACACATTCTTCATCGAGCATCGCCCCGATGTCATCCTTCGCACGCATACGTCCAGTGTCCAAAGCCGGGTGATGGAAAAGACACAACCGCCGATTCGTGTCATTTGCCCCGGGCGTACCTACCGAAACGAAGCTATCTCCTATCGGGCGCATTGCTTCTTTCATCAGGTGGAAGCACTGTATGTGGACAAGGATGTTTCTTTCGCCGATTTGCGGCAGGTGCTTCTTTACTTCGCACAGGAAATGTTCGGAGCCGAAACCAAAATACGCCTTCGCCCTTCTTATTTCCCCTTTACCGAACCGTCTGCCGAGATGGACATCTCCTGCAATATATGTGGGGGTAAAGGTTGCAACTTCTGCAAGCATACGGGATGGGTGGAAATACTCGGATGCGGCATGGTGGATCCCAACGTATTGGACAACTGCGGCATAGACAGCAAGAAATACAGCGGCTATGCGCTCGGTATGGGTATCGAACGTATCACCAATCTTAAGTACCGAGTCAAAGACCTTCGCTTCTTCTCGGAGAACGACCTCAACTTCTTGGAACAGTTCAAGAGCGTGCACTAACCCTCTGATCAGTATCGAATGCGCAAGGAAGAGCGATACAAAGCCGTTATCGATTGGTTTGCCGAGAATATGCCGGTGGCCGAAACGGAGCTGCGGTACCGGGATCCTTTCCAGTTGCTGGTGGCCGTTATTCTCTCGGCACAATGTACCGACAAGCGCGTCAATATGGTGACACCGGCTCTCTTTTCTGCCTATCCGACAGCAAAGGATATGGCCGGGAGCACGGTGGAGGATTTGTTGTCTTATATAGGAAGTATCAGCTATCCGAACAGCAAAGCGAAACATCTGGTCGGGATGGCGCAGATGCTTTGCTCTGATTTTGGAGGAGTGGTACCGGACGAGGTGTCAGAACTAACCAAACTGCCCGGCGTAGGCCGTAAGACAGCCAACGTGATAGCCTCCGTCGTCTACGGCAAACCGGCCATGGCCGTAGATACGCACGTATTCAGAGTATCCGAAAGGATAGGCCTGACCACCGGTTCGAAGTCTCCGTTAGAGACGGAGCGAGAGCTGGTTCGCTATATCCCGGATGTGCTGATACCGAAAGCTCATCACTGGCTGATCCTGCATGGACGGTACGTTTGTCTGGCTCGCAAGCCCAAATGTGCAGACTGTGGCATAGCACCATTCTGCCGCTACTGCTCGAAAGTTTTTAAGAAGAACAGTACAGCCCTTCCGAAAAAAGGGGAATGATAAGGCCTGTTGTGCAAATAATATCCGCACAAATGCTCCATACCTTAATTCCGGAGGCAATATGAATCGAGAAAGCTTTTTACTCCTGCTTGTTCTCTTATTTGCTCTCCCGCTCCATCTGCAAGCATCGTCTCCATGCAACAACATGGCAGATACGACTTGTATATCCGATTCGGCCAAAATGTTTCCTCCTGCCATCGGTGTTTACCATGTAAAACCGATGAAAAACACATTGCGGCATTCCCTGCCTCTTGTGGCTGCTTCTCTCCTTACCTTCAACGTGGATGACAATATCCGAGAGCTTCGCTTTACCGGTGCCGGGAGCTTTCATACCAAGATAGACAACGTCAGTCAGCTCGTTCCCCTTATGGCACAGCTTTCGATGAGGGGATTCGGCTATAAGGGACGCAGCAAATCATGGGGAAAAATGCTTGTGTCGGATGCCTTGGGTATGGCACTTATGGGTGGAATGGTCAATGCCGGAAAATATTCGTTCGGACGGTTGCGTCCGGATGGAACTGCTGCCAATTCATACCCGTCAGGACATACGGCAACAGCTTTCGCCTGCGCCACACTTTTTCATCTCGAATACGGCTCCCGAAGCCCTTGGTATAGCGTGGCAGGCTATACCGTAGCCTCCTTTACGGGGATCAGCCGTATCGTGAACAATCGGCATTGGGCCAGCGATGTGCTTTGCGGAGCTGCCGTAGGGATATTGGTCGGAGAATTAGGCTATTGGATCAGCGATCTGATCTTCCGCGATCCTACGGGCTACAACTACAAGCTGACCAAGAAACAAGAAGGAACTCTGGAGAGCATGGTCATTTCTCTTTCTACCGGGAATAGATACATCAACCGGCAGATGGACTTTGAAGGCAAGACAGTAGAACGTACCGACGCTTTCGGCATGAACCTGAAGACGACCTTCAATCCGAGCTTTGCTCGCTGGGTACGAATCGGATTGCAATTCAGCGTTTCGACAGAGAAGCAGAAAGGCCTTACGCGAGAAAGGCCGGCAAAAGTTTTCGTAGCTCCGGCGATCTCACTCGGACTTTCTGCCGGTGTAGAATGGCATCCATGGCAGAGAGCATCCGTCTGGGCAGAGATCCTGCCCTCAATACTGTTTCGTACAGACTTTACCAATGCCCAAGACAAGCCGGACGAAATGTCTTCGAAGTTACACCGACGCTCGAGTTTCCAACCGGCGTTCCAAGTGGGAGTAGCATACAGGGTATCCGATCACATGGGTATAGAAGCTCATGCAGGGTATCAGCTTGGCGAGGCAGTCTACCATCTTATGGAGGAAACATCCACTTGGTCGATCATCAAAAAGAGAGCTACCGTACCTTACCGGGGATTTGAGTTTGCAGTCGGACTACAATTCTATCCTTTCCGCTGACGATTGTGTGGAAATGGCTGTACAGAGTTCACAAGCGGTGAGCACATCGGGCACCTCGCGCAAGCGAACGATCCTCTTTCCTCCGGACTGACGAATCTCGCACCGACGTGTGTGCGCTGCGATATATTCCAACAACATGCCAAAGACTTCGCTCTGATAGTAAGGGCTGTCTTCCTTGCCGACCAGATGGAAACTCATCTGTTCCCCACGCAATACGATCTTCTCTATACCAAGCGAACGGCCGAGGCGTCGCAGCCGAGGTACTCGTATCAACTCCTCTCCCTCCGGCGGAATTTTACCGAAACGGTCCTGCATACGGCGCCGGAATGCATCGAGCTCCTCGTCTGTGGAGAGATTGTCCAACTCCCGATAAAGAAGAATGCGTTCCGAATCCAACGGCACATATTCTTCGGGGAAGGAAAGTTCCAAATCGCTCTCGACCGTTGTCTCCACTACAAACCGGGAAGCTGAAGGAATAGCTTCTTGGCTCTCTGCATAAAGATCGGCAAACTCATCCGCTTTGAGTTCGGAAACGGCTTCATTAAAGACCTTACTATACGTCTCATATCCCAAATCGGCAATAAATCCGCTCTGCTCGGCACCGAGTACATTGCCGGCACCACGTATATCCAAATCCTGAAGAGCAATGCGAATACCGCTGCCGAGGTCGCTGAAGTTCTCTATGGCTTGGAGCCGACGGCGCGAATCGTCGCTCAGGACACTGAGCGGCGGACTCAAAAGATAGCAAAAGGCTTTCCTGTTGCTCCGTCCCACACGTCCGCGAAGCTGGTGCAACTCACTCAGACCGTATCGGTGGGCATCGTCAATGATAATGGTATTGGCATTGGGCACATCGATACCGTTTTCAATGATTGTAGTTGCGACCAACACATCATATTCGTAATGGACGAAATCGAGGATAAGCCGTTCCAGTTCTGTGGGCGACATACGGCCATGCCCCACTGCCACGCGTGCATCGGGGACTTCACGTTGTACTATGCCGGCGATCTCTTCTATATTATCTATTCGGTTGTGGACGATAAAGACCTGCCCGTTGCGAGACATCTCGAAATTGACAGCTTCCCGAACAATGTCGGGGCTGAATCGTGCTAGTTCGGTGGCAACGGGATAGCGATTCGGCGGTGGGGTGTTGATATTCGAGAGGTCGCGTGCTCCCATCAGAGAGAATTGCAAAGTACGGGGGATAGGTGTGGCAGACATGGTCAGCGTATCGACATTGACCTGTAGTTTGCGCAGTTTTTCTTTTACTGCCACACCGAATTTCTGTTCTTCATCGATCACAAGGAGGCCGAGGTCATGGAATCTGATATCGTTGCTCACGAGCCTGTGCGTACCTATAATTATATCGATCCGACCTTCTGCCAGATCGTGCAGAATCGCTTTAATATCCTTGGCCGAACGGGCGCGGGATATGTATTCGATACGCACGGGGAAATTTTGCAATCTGTCCCTGAACGTCTGATAGTGCTGATAGGCCAGTACGGTAGTCGGCACCAGTATCGCTACCTGTTTGCCGTCTGTGGCTGCTTTGAATGCGGCACGAACAGCCACCTCCGTCTTGCCGAAACCGACATCGCCGCAGATAAGCCGATCCATCGGACGATCGCTTTCCATGTCTGCTTTTACCTCTGCTGTGGCACGCTCCTGATCGGGCGTATCTTCGTACAGGAAAGAGGCTTCCAATTCGTGCTGTAGATAACTGTCCGGACTGAATGCAAATCCTCGCTCTTCTTTCCTTTGGGCATAGAGCCGGATCAGATCGCGAGCAATATCCTTGACACGCTTTTTGGTCCTCTCTTTGAGCTTTTGCCAGGCTCCCGTGCCGAGGCGACTCAGTTCTACCTGTGCATCGCTGTCGCCACCCTTGTATTTGGACAGCTTATGAAGGCTGTGCAGATTGACGAATATTATATCGTTATTTCGGTAAATGAGTTTGATTACTTCCTGCCGCTTCCCTCCCACATCGGTCGTGATAAGGCCTCCGAACCGGCCGATACCGTGATCGATATGCACGATATAGTCGCCTTGAGAGAATTGGTTCAGCTCCTTCAGTGAGAGGGTCACTTTCCCCGAACGGGCTTTGTCGCTTTTGAGATTGTATTTGTGGTAACGATCGAAAAGCTGGTGATCCGTAAGCAGAACGATCCGAAGAGCTTCGTCCGAAAAACCCTCATGTAAGGTGAGCGATACTCTTTCCGGAAGGAGCGAAGAGCTTCCACGCTCGGAAAGGATCTCTTCCACTCTCTCGTATTGCTTATCCGAGGCTGTGGCCAAAAGCAATCTGTAGCCGGCATCTCGCCATTGCTCCAGTTGATCGATGAGCAGATCGAAATTCTTGTGGAACAAAGGCTGCGGTTGGGTCTTGAAGCCGATACGGTAATTGCCGCTCCTGCCACTACCGGTGGCAATGGTCGTGAAACCATTCAATTTATCCATCAGCTCCTTAGGCGATGTGAGCCGCTCCTGCATGGCTTCGAGCGATCCGAATCCTTCGCCGTCATCGAAGAGCGGAGCATCGGTAAATACCATTTGCAGACGATCCTCCAAAAACGGTCTGTCCGGCAATACGATGATCGTATTCTTCGGGAATAAACCGAGCAAACACTCCTCGGCACGAACATCTCCTGCCACATCAGGCATCAGTACGACCTCCGACAGCGTCCCCACCGAGAGCTGACTCTCCACCTCGAAGAGACGGATGCTTTCTATCTCGTCGTCGAAGAAGTCGATACGTACCGGTAGCTCGCGACTGAAAGAAAACACATCCAGCAAACTGCCTCGCACGGCAAATTGCCCCGGCTCATAGACGTAATCGGTTCGTTCGAAGCCCCATTCCAATAGAAGGTCTCTGAGAAAATCCCGATCCAACCTGTCTCCCTGACGGATGCTGTGCATCTCTTTCTCCAGTATATCGCCGGCGACCACGCGTTCGGCCACGGCTTCGGGATAAGAGACGACAAGCGGACAGCTACCCTCCATCGAAAGAGCGGCCAAAGCCTCGGCACGAAGCACCTGTTGTGCCGCATCGGTATGCCCGTATTTGATAGCACGCTTATAGGAGGAAGGGAAAAAAAGTGCACTACCCTCTCCTCCGAGTTGCTCCAAATCGGAGAAGAGGTAGCCGGCTTCTTCCATATCCGAAGCAATGCAAAGGACAGGGCGACCGGATTCGTGTAGCAGTTTCACTATAAGGGCTGCCGACGACCCGCAAAGCCCGTCGAGAGCTACGTACTTCTCTCGGTCGAGGGCTTTCATCAAAGCCTGCACACCATTGTGCCGGCGAAAGAGGGAAAGAATATCGATTGGTTGGGGAGATTTGATCATGAGACAAAAATAAGCGGTCTGTACCAATTATTTTAGCGAAACGATATTACGATCCATCCCAAAGTTCCGGCCAAATCAGATCGCACGGGTTGGTTTATACGCAAGATTTTTCTCTTTTGTCCTTCTTAAAAACGTGACGTACACCGAAAAGGTTGATACTCGGAATCGGTCAAATGTTTCGACATAATTAACATCAGTTGGACGCAAGAAAAGGCCAATGGATTTGTTTTCTGATGTTACATCAACACGATAGTCCATTTAGAGCCGGTGCCATAGGGTGGAGCGGTTTTTGTAGTTAATACAGTGTACATTTGTGTCGATAAAAGGCGAACAGCCCTTTTCGACTGCATCAACATGCTGATAATGAATAAAATAAAAAAGTGAAAGCAATATAATGAACAAGCAAAAAAACAATCGCGAACGAACGCCTCAGCCCGAACAGGATACCGAAAGAGACGAACAACTGACAAACAGTCACGAAAATGATATAGATAGTGCCCCCGCAGCCGAAGAGAACGACAAGGTGGCAGACCCGGTGGAGGAGCTCACGGCTCAGTTGGCTGCTCTTAACGACACCCATCTGCGTTTGATGGCAGAGTATGACAACTACCGCAAACGGACACTCAAGGAAAAGAGCGAACTTATCCGCAATGGAGGAGAAAAGGTGCTCGTGGATCTGCTGCCCGTGATCGACGACTTCGAGCGCGCCCTCAGCAATCTGGGCGACATGTCGGAGCCTGCTGCCATCAAAGGAGGAGTGGAGCTGATCTACAGCAAGTTCATGGACTATCTGCAGAAGCAGGGTGTCAAAAAGATAGAAACCGCAGACCTGCCATTCGATGCCGACCTCTGCGATGCCGTAGCCATGATCCCGGCACCTTCGGCCGAGCAGAAAGGTAAGGTAATAGACTGTGTAAAGACGGGCTATACGCTCAACGACAAAGTGATACGTCACGCTCATGTGGTGGTGGGAGAATGAATCCCCGTCAACGAATCGGAGCAGAACGAACAAGGATAAGACATGGCAGAAAAAAGAGACTATTACGAAGTCCTCGGTGTATCGAAGAATGCCACCGACGATGAACTGAAAAAAGCATATCGCAAGAAGGCTATCCAATACCATCCGGATAAGAACCCCGGTGACAAGGAGGCCGAAGAGCACTTCAAAGAGGTAGCCGAAGCCTACGACGTATTGAGCGATCCAGAGAAGCGCAGTCGATACGACCAGTTCGGCCATGCCGGATTGGGCGGAGCTGCCGGTGGAGGTTTCAGCGGAGGCGGTATGTCCATGGAGGATATTTTCAGTCGCTTCGGTGATCTATTCGGTGGGTTCGGCGGTTTCGGCGGATTTTCCGATATGGGCGGTAGCAGTCGCAGACGTGTTCGCAGAGGGTCTGACCTGCGAGTACGAGTGAAGCTTTCTTTGGCCGATATAAGTAAAGGTGTGGAGAAGAAAGTGAAAGTGAAAAAGCAGGTAGTGTGCAGCAAATGTCGTGGCGATGGCACGGAAGAAGCCAATGGCAAGACTACCTGCCAGACCTGTCATGGGACCGGCGTGGTTACACGTGTGAGTAACACTTTCCTTGGGGCCATGCAGACCCAGAGCACCTGTCCCACTTGCCACGGAGAGGGTGAGATCATCACGAAGCCATGCTCCAAGTGTAAGGGCGAAGGAGTGGAGATCGGCGAAGAGGTGATCTCATTCCACATCCCTGCCGGTGTAGCCGAAGGAATGCAAATGTCCGTGAACGGCAAGGGAAATGCCGCGCCCCGAGGAGGCGTGAATGGCGACTTGATAGTCGTGATCGCCGAGGAACCGGATCCGAATCTGATCCGCAATGGCAACGATCTGATATACAATCTGCTTATATCCGTTCCGTTGGCTATAAAAGGAGGTAGTGTGGAAGTGCCGACGATAGACGGACGAGCCAAGATCCGCATCGAGGCGGGGACACAACCCGGCAAGATGCTGCGTTTGCGCAATAAGGGGTTGCCCAGCGTAAACGGCTATGGCACGGGAGACCAACTGGTGAATGTCAATGTCTATATCCCCGAATCGATCGATGCCAAAGATGAGCAGGCTATCGCAGCGATGGAAAACTCGGACAGCTTCAAACCTACCGATGCTGCTCGTAAGGATATAGACAAGAAATACAGAGAGATGCTGGATTGAAAGACAATTCCATTGTATGGTACTTGACCTGAGAAAAGCTGCCGGTATCCGGTATGCAGTTTGACAAACGAAGTCTTTTTGAGCGATGAACAACGAATTTTTGCAGACAGAAGAGGACATTGTCCGTATGCTGCGTACAGTATACGACCCCGAAATACCAGTCAATGTGTACGATCTGGGGTTGATATATAATGTGGATGCAGGAGCCGACGGGTTCGTTACCGTCACCATGACACTGACGGCACCGAATTGTCCTGCAGCAGACTTCATCATAGAGGATGTTCGCATGAAGGTGGAAAGCGTGAAAGGCGTCAAGGGGGTAAAGATAGACCTGACCTTCGAACCCGAATGGAATAAGGACATGATGAGCGAGGAAGCCATGCTGGAGCTTGGATTCCTCTAAAAACCTCGGCTCCGAATCGAATTTCCCCATGCGTTCGAAGATCTACTTTACCAGTGATGCCCATCTCGGTTCGCGCCATCATGCCGATCCTATGGCAGTGGAGAGGCGTTTGGCCGCTTGGTTGGAGCGTATTCGCCATGAGGCCAAGGCCATCTACTTCATGGGCGACATGTTCGACTATTGGTTCGAGTATCGGTATGTGGTGCCTCGTGGCTTCACGCGTTTCCTCGGGAAAGTAGCCGAATTGAGCGATGAGGGGGTGGAGATTCATTTCTTTGCCGGCAATCACGACGTATGGCTGACAGATTATTTGACCAAGGAGCTGGGTGCTCATATCCATATGCATGGCATTACGGTGGAGTTGTCCGGCAAGCTCTTCCGCTTGGCGCATGGAGATGAGGAGTATCGGTCTGTGAAGCGTTCGTACGACTGCATGTACCGCCTCTTCCGCAATCCGTTGGCACGCCTCCTTTATGCAGCCGTGCATCCTCGCTGGACAGTCGGTTTGGCCTATGGCATTTCACTGAAAAGCAGACGCAGCGGAGAGAAGCGAAAGACACTCGGCAATATCCCCCACGCCTACAGCAACGACTACTTCGACATAGAAAACGAATGGCTGATTCGCTTTGCCAAAGAACATAATGCCCGACATCCCGAAGTGGATTTCTATATTTTCGGCCATCGACATCTGCTGGTCGATATGGCATTGCGCGATGAGAAGCGTGTCCTGATCCTTGGCGATTGGATTCGTTACAACTCCTATGCCGTTTGGGATGGTACGACGCTTGTGCTCGAATCCATGGAGGACATGGAATAAGCCTTCGGTATCAAGATCGGGACAGACTGCTTGATAAAATACGACTTCACGCCCGTTCAGGGTATAAACGAAAATAGCACTATGGGAAAGATAACAATCACGGTAGGCGATATTACTCGCTTCGAAGGAGATGCCATTGTCAATGCGGCGAATCATACCCTTTTGGGTGGAGGGGGAGTGGACGGAGCCATTCACCGAGCAGCCGGCCCCGAACTGCTGGAGGAGTGTCGCACTCTCAACGGTTGCCCAACGGGAGAAAGCAAAATAACGGGAGGATACAATCTGCCGGCGCAATACGTTATTCATACCGTAGGCCCTGTGTGGCATGGAGGGCAACATGGAGAGCCGGAGCTATTGGCTTCCTGCTACCGCACATCGCTGTCCATAGCCTTGGACAAGGGACTGAAATCCATTGCCTTCCCCTGCATCAGCACCGGCGTTTACCGTTATCCTAAAGATCAGGCCGCCCGCATTGCTTTGGCCACTATCGGGGAGATTATTGCAGATCGCCCCATTGACGTCACTATCGTGTGCTTCTCGGAAGCGGATAAGGAGTTTTATATCACACAGGACTGACGCGTAACTCCTTGGCCTTCTCGCAAGATCTCTATCGAAAAGCCTTGCAGTATACTCCGCCTTCTTCTCTCTTCTCTATTCAGTTCGCTCTCACCCCCCAAGGGTTCCCTTCCAAGATCCCTTAGGGATCCCTCCTGAGACCCCTAAGGGGTCCTACCCGAGACTCCTTAGGGGTCCCATAGGAGACTCCCCGGGGGTCTCAACAGGGACTCCTAAGGGATCGTCCCGATACTTCTTGATGTCTTGGGAGAAGGTTTTCCAAAGAGACTTTTCCTCTCTTCCTCTCTGCACGCTTGCCCTGAATCTGTGCTGTCAGCGTCACGTTTTTTTTTACATTTGTGCCTAATAAGCTAACTCTCGAGGCTAATGGGAAAATTGTTACAGGATAAATTGGCTCAGTATACCGAGCCGCAAAAGGCACAAGCCGCAGGTATTTACCCTTATTTCAGAAAAATCGAAAGTGATCAGGACACCGAGGTCGTTATCGATGGTCGGAAAGTCCTCATGTTCGGCTCCAATGCATATCTGGGACTGACGAACCACCCGAAAGTCAAGGAGGCAGCTATCGAAGCGACAAAGAAGTACGGTACGGGCTGTGCCGGCTCCCGGTTCCTCAACGGCACACTCGATATTCACCTCGAACTGGAAAAACGGCTGGCCGAGTTCGTCGGCAAGGAAGATGCCATCAGCTTCTCTACCGGCTTCCAAGTGAATCTGGGCGTTGTCTCCTGCATCACCGGCCGCGAGGATTATATCATCTGGGACGAGTTGGATCATGCTTCGATCATCGAGGGTATTCGCCTTTCATTCAGCACGAAGTTAAAGTACAAGCATAATGATATGGGTTCTCTGGAGAAGCGGCTCCAGCAGTGCGACCCGGACAAGATCAAACTGATTGTGGTCGATGGTGTCTTCAGTATGGAGGGTGATGTCTGCAATCTGCCCGAAATCGTTCGCCTCGCCAAGCGATACAACGCCAATGTGATGGTGGACGAAGCTCACGGTATCGGCGTGATGGGCGACCACGGACGCGGCGTCTGCAATCACTTCGGTCTGACCGACGAAGTGGACTTGATCATGGGTACTTTCAGCAAATCTTTCGCTTCGCTCGGAGGGTTTATTGCAGGAGACAAGAGCGTTATCAACTACCTGCGCCACCACGCCCGATCCTATATTTTCAGTGCCAGCTGTACGCCGGCCTCTACGGCAGCGGCAGCAGCTGCTCTGGACATTATGCTTAGCGAACCGGAGCGTTTAGCCCGATTGTGGGAGCTGACGCACTACTCATTGAACGCATTCCGCAGTCTTGGATTCGAAATAGGTCATACATCGACACCTATTATCCCGCTTTTTATCCGCAACAACGAGAAGACATTCCAAATAACCCGAGACGCTTTCGAAGAAGGGGTATTCGTCAATCCGGTGGTCTCTCCGGCGGTAGCTCCGTCCGACACCCTTATTCGCTTTTCACTCATGGCTACGCATACGAAGGAGCAACTCGACTTTGCCATCGAAAAGCTGCATAAGGTATTCAAGCAGAACGGTGTCCTGTAAGTGTAATTAATGATAACAGCGTGTTGCGACACGCTCCTTTGGAGGAGGATGGTAATGAATACAACGATAATAGGAGTAGCAGGCGGAAGTGCTTCCGGCAAGAGTACATTGGTGAAAAAGCTCTGTGAGGCTTTCGTCGAAGAAGATGTGCTTGTACTCTGTCACGATTACTATTACAAGGCCAATGACCACCTCTCCCTTGAGGAAAGAAAGAAGCTGAACTACGACCATCCCAATGCTTTCGACACGGATATGTTCGTCAGAGATATTCTCTCTCTGAAGGCAGGCAAAACGATAGAGCGTCCGGTCTATTCTTTCGTAGAGCACAATCGTTTGCAAGAAAAAGTAACCGTTCGTCCTGCCAAAGTAATCGTACTGGATGGAATCCTGATATTCGAAAACAAAGAGCTGCGGGATCTGATGAATGTGAAAGTATTCGTCGATACCGATGCGGATATTCGATTGGCGCGCCGCCTTGTGCGCGATGTCCAGGAACGGGGACGCAATATGGATTCGGTATTGGCACAGTACTTCAGTACGGTTCGGCCTATGCACGAGGATTTTGTGGAACCATCCAAGCGGTACGCTGATCTGATCATTCCGGAAGGTGGATTCAATTCGGTGGCGCTCTCACTCCTTGTCGAAAAAATCCGATCGGTGATTCGTAAGGAAGAATAACAGCCGGATACTCCGATCTTTCTCTCAAAACCAAAACCTTAATGCGATTAAAACCAAGGCTTTCTTTCCAAAACAGCATTCCTGTATTGTGGTGGATAGCTGCCATCGTATCTGCCATTACGAAAGCTGCTCCGCACAGGCACAATAACTATACCATATTCCGCTCCTCTTTCTATCATTTCTCCCGACATCAGTCGCTCTATTCGGTCTATCCGGCAGAGCATCACGATGTTTTTCTCTACGGCCCTGTCTTCTCTATCCTTTTCGCCCCTTTTGCCCTTTTGCCTTCTTTCATAGGGATGCTGCTGTGGCTGTGCTTTTCGGTTGCCGGATGCCTTTGGGCTGTCAGCCAATTACCCACGAGCGAAAAGAAAAAGGCTGCCATCCTATGGATTGCCTTCCTTGACCTGTACACGGCTTTGTGTATGCAGCAGTTCAACATCCTTATAGGAGCATGTATTCTGCTCAGCTTTGCTTTTGTGGAGAAGAAAAAGGAATGGGCGGCAACGCTTTTCATCGTATTAGGAACCCTGACCAAACTGTATGGTATCGTTGGCTTGGCTTTCTTCCCGTTTGTGAAAAGAAAAGGCCGCTATTTGGCTTGGCTTTTTGCATGGTTCGGTCTGATCGGTATCTTGCCGATGTTGTTTGGAGGAGGTTCTTATGCCCTTGAGCAGTATATGAATTGGTTTGCCAGCCTTGGCACGAAGAATGGGGAGAATCTGTTCTCCCTGTATCAAAACGTTTCCCTGCTCGGGATGGTTAGGAAAATGACCGGTATTGCCGGCTACTCCGACTTGCTGTTGTTAGTCCCCGGACTTATCCTGTTCGCTCTTCCTTTCCTCCGATTCAGTCAGTACAAGGCTCCACTCTTTCGGATGAGTATATTGGCTTCGACTCTGCTTTTCACAGTTTTATTCAGTACCGGTAGCGAATCGAGTACTTATATCATAGCGTTGTTGGGTGTCGGTATCTGGTTCATACATCGCCCCAAAGGGAAACCCGACCGGCTGGATATTACACTCTTAGTCGGAACACTATTCCTCTCCTCTTTATCGCCGACCGATCTGTTCCCTGCGGCTCTTCGCAAGAATGTCGTGCTCCCATACGCATTGAAGGCTCTATTCCCGACCTTGGTTTGGATACGGTTGAGTATAGAGCTGCTTTGCACGCATTATCTCTCTACCCAAGCGGACACATCCTCATCTTTGGCCTATGATCAGAATTGATGTGGTACTGCCGGCATACCGTCCCGGTCAGGGGTGGGAGCGAGAGGCTATATCTCGCTTGACAGCTTTGTCCGATAGTATACCGGACGTGACTTTTCGCATATTCATCGTACCCGATGGGAGCAATGAAGGTCATTCTGACGAGGTACGTTCGCATTGGGCAACATCGCCGTGGGAGGTCATCTATTGCGACTATGCCAAGAATAGAGGAAAGGGCTTTGCCGTCCGCTATGGAGTAGGACAAACCGATGCTCCTTTTGTGCTCTATACGGATTATGATCTGCCGTTTACTCTGGATTCATATAAACAGGTGATAGAAGCCCTTCTGGAAGGTGCAGATGTCGTTATATCTCGCAGAGAGCCGGAATCTTATGGGAAAAAGATTCGCTTAAAGCGGAAAATGCTTTCCGACTTTTCGCATTTTGTAAACAAATTCTTCTTCTTGCCAACGACTGATACACAAGGAGGACTTAAGGGGTTCTCCTCAGTGGGACGTTTTATTTTCCTCCAAACACGGATAGATAGTTTCCTGTTCGATACCGAGTTTATCTGTCTGGCTAAGAGAAAAAAAGTGTGCATAGCAGTCGTCAGCGGCTCCATTCGTCCTGACATCTCTCTGTCGGTAATGAAAGCCAAGACTATCCTTCGTGAAGTCTATAAAATCCCCAAATTGATCAAAGCAAGATGGTTCTCTTGAGTTTCGATATCGAGGAGTTCGATGTACCCCTTGAGCAGGGATATAAGGACTTCCCATCGGAAGAACAATTGCGCATCAGTCGTCAAGGGACAGAAGCCATCCTCCATATATTGAGAAAAAAAGGCGTTCGGTCCACCTTCTTCAGTACCGTTACTTTCTGGGAATCATTGCCGGAGGATCTGCGAAAGGGCATTTACACGGATGGACACGAATTGGCCTCTCATGGTGTGTTTCACTCTTCTTTCTCCAAAGAGCACCTTGCCGAATCTCGTCAGAAGCTCGCTTCTCTGTGGGATGGTACCGATGTCTGCGGTTTTCGGATGCCACGTATGATGCCCGTTGGCGATGCGGAAATAGCCGAAGCCGGTTACTTGTACAATTCTTCGCTCAATCCGACTTGTATCCCCGGTCGCTACAATCATCTCTCGGCTCCGAGATTACCCTATTTCGACAAGTATGGGGTCTTGCAGATGCCGAGTTCGGTAACACCTCTATTGCGTTTCCCTCTCTTTTGGCTTTCCCTCCACCATCTTCCCCTCAGGCTATACATCAGGATGATTCGTCACACCGTTCGGCGCGACAATTATCTCAATCTTTATTTTCACCCTTGGGAGTTCGCTGAGATCAGCTGTTTACCCGACTGCAAACTGAGCTATACCGTTACTCATAACAGTGGCGAAAAAATGTGTCGCAGACTGGAGGCCGTGATCGACACCCTCCTCGCCGATGGTTGTTCTTTCGGCACTTTCTCAGATTACTATCGTTTTCAAAAGCAAGGCTGATTCGCTCAAAAACGAGGACCTGTGTGTCTCTGCGAACCTCAAGCATATGCCTGAAGGAAACTTGAGGGAATCTCTGTTTACTTGGCAGCCATACGCCTGCTCTTTGATCTTTCCTGAAGATACAAAGAATCAACTCACGTTAGAGGATACTATGGTCTAATATGGAACGTTTACGATTTGTATGCAACAGAAATATATAAACTTCTGTAATAGAACGTCAGTTCGATCTAAGCGGAAATAGGAAAGTTAACGTCAGTTCGACGTAAGAAAAAGCCAATGAATTTGTTTTCTGATTAGGGTTAAACGCCCAAAGAACGTGGGCATTATGCTTGAAAAAGTAGCGAATTATTTGCATCTTAGCAGTTGATAATCAATAAGATACGAACAAACAAAACGCTACTTTATGAAGACAAATATAGTTGATGTTTTTTGCATCATAGATGATTTCTCCAAGCTTTTTGATGAAGCAATCAAGAAAAAGACCCTCGAAGAGGAAGACAAAAAACGCAGGAATAGAAAGTTTAAGATGTCGGACAGTGAGGTCATGACCATCCTGATCCTGTTTCATCTGTCAAGATACCGAGATTTGAAAGCTTTTTATCTTCAATACATCACCCATTCTTGTCGATCCGAGTTCCCACATCTTGTCTCTTATAATCGCTTTGTGGAGCTGCAAAGCAGGGTAGGTTTCAAGCTGATAGCATTTCTCAATATGTGTTGTTTGGGTCAATGTACAGGCATCTCTTTCATCGATTCCACCCCACTGAAGGCTTGTCATATCAAACGAGCTCATGGGCATAGGACAATGAGGGGATGGGCTCAAAAAGGCAAAAGCACCATGGGTTGGTTTTATGGATTCAAACTACATATTGTTATCAACGACAGGGGTGAAATCATCAACTATCAAATCACACCGGGCAATTGTGATGACAGAGAACCTCTGAAAGACGGAACATTCACCAAGAATCTTTTTGGCAAACTCATTGCCGATAGAGGCTACATTTCCCAAAACCTTTTTGACCGGCTCTTTGTCGATGACATCCACATGATAACCAAAATCAAAAAGAACATGAAGAACTCCCTGATGCATCTATATGACAAAGTTTTATTGAGAAAGAGAGCCCTGATCGAAACGGTCAATGATATGTTCAAAAATCTCTGCCCGATAGAGCACACGAGACATCGCAGTGTCAACAATTTTGTCACCAACCTGATCTCCGGTATCATCGCTTACAACATCCTGCCTAAAAAGCCTGAACTCAATATTGAAATCATCAGAAACCCTAACTTTCCTATTTCCGCTTAGATCGAACTGACGTTAAAGGAGACCTTTGCACGGCGATTGGTGTGTATTTTGTTTATTAATTCATTGTATAATAGGGAGTTATTTTGTATATTTGAGCATTAAAAACAGCATAATATTCCTCCCATGGCATACCAATTCAAGAATACCGATGAGCATGTAACATTTGCAGACGCACTCCTTTCAAAGCGTTATCGCAAAGCACAAAACGACTTCCTCAATCAGGTTGACAGGCTTATCGATTGGCGTCCGATCAGGACGCTGATCAACAAGAAATACACGAAGCGACAAAATGCCATCGGTGCCCCGGCTTATGACGTGATTCTCTTATTCAAGATGTTGCTTTTGGAGACATGGTACAACCTCAGTGATTGTGCTTTGGAGGAGCGCATCAATGATTCAATCACCTTTTCCCGATTCTTGGGGCTGAAGATGGAAGAGGTATCTCCCGACCACAGCACCATCAGTCGATTTCGTTCGGCACTGACAGAGTTGGGTCTCATGGACAAACTATTGGCGCAGTTTAACAAACAACTTTCGCGCCATCACATTTCG